>CBFGUT010000009.1:0-26477 GCA_965652265.1 uncultured Cellvibrionaceae bacterium
CAGTTGGTAGAGCACACCCTTGGTAAGGGTGAGGTCGGCAGTTCAAATCTGCTCAAGAGCTCCATATTTTCATCGGCTGCGAAAGACAGGTCTTTCGCAGCTTGTTTTTGTCTGTAGTTAAGCGGTCGGTAACGGCCAGGTTGAGGAGGCGCTCGCAATGGCGAAGGAAAAGTTTGAACGTAGTAAGCCCCACGTCAACGTGGGCACCATTGGTCACGTTGACCACGGTAAAACCACACTGACCGCGGCACTGACGCGCGTGTGTCACGAAGTCTGGGGCAGCGGCAGCGCCGTGGCCTTCGACGGTATCGACAACGCCCCGGAAGAGCGCGAGCGCGGTATTACTATCGCCACCTCGCACGTGGAGTACGACTCCCCGACGCGTCACTACGCTCACGTTGACTGCCCCGGGCACGCCGACTATGTGAAAAACATGATTACCGGTGCCGCGCAGATGGACGGCGCGATCCTAGTATGTGGTGCCACCGATGGCCCGATGCCGCAAACCCGCGAGCACATCCTGCTGTCCCGTCAGGTGGGTGTACCCTTTATTGTGGTATTCCTGAACAAGGCTGACCTGCTGGCGGAAGACTGCGGCGGTGTAGGCACCGACGAGTACAACGAGATGCTGGAGCTGGTGGAGATGGAGCTGCGCGAGCTGCTGTCCACCTACGACTTCCCGGGCGACGACACCCCGATCATTGCCGGTTCTGCGCTGATGGCGTTGAACGGTGAAGACGACAACGAGCTGGGCACCACCGCTGTTAAGAAGCTGGTGGAAACCCTGGACGAGTACATTCCGGAGCCCGAGCGCGCCATTGACCAGCCGTTCCTGATGCCGGTGGAAGACGTGTTCTCCATCTCTGGTCGCGGTACCGTGGTCACCGGTCGTGTTGAGCGCGGTGTGATCAAGGTGGGTGAAGAGATTGAGATCGTGGGTCTGCGCGACACCACCAAGACCACCTGTACCGGTGTTGAAATGTTCCGCAAGCTGCTGGACGAGGGCCGTGCGGGTGAGAACGTGGGTGTTCTGCTGCGCGGTACCAAGCGCGATGAAGTTGAGCGTGGTCAGGTTCTGGCGAAGCCGGGTTCAGTGACGCCGCACACCAAGTTCGAAGCGGAAGTGTACGTACTGAGCAAAGACGAAGGTGGCCGTCATACGCCGTTCTTCAATGGCTACCGTCCGCAGTTTTACTTCCGTACCACGGACGTGACCGGTGCCTGTGATCTGCCGGAAGGCGTGGAAATGGTTATGCCGGGCGACAACGTACAGATGAGCGTAACGCTGATTCATCCGATTGCGATGGAAGATGGTCTGCGCTTTGCGGTCCGCGAAGGCGGTCGTACCGTAGGTGCTGGCGTGGTGTCCAAGATCATCGAGTAATCGATGGTTGGACTCACCCGTCTCGAAAAAAACGCCCTCGTGGCGTTTTTTTCGTTTATATGCTATGTATGTTGCTGGGAATAAAGAGATAACAGGCCCATGAGCAGACAACCGCGATCATCGAAGAGCCGCAAGGTCACCATGAAAGATGTGGCTACCCTGGCCGGGGTGTCCATCATGACCGTGTCGCGGGTTCTCAATAACGACAAGGTATCCAGAATCACTTACAAACGGGTGATGGATGCTGTACACCAGTTGAACTACCGGCTCAATGTTTCCGCGCGCAGCCTCTCGGGCTCCCAGTCCTACCTGATCGGTTTTTTTTACGACAACAGCCTGGGAAGTTATATCAGTCAGTATTTAATTGGTGTACTCAAACGCTGTAATGAACTGGGTTACCATTTGGTACTGGAGAGCTGCAGTTTTAATGCCGAGGATGTGGTGGAAGTGGTTGAGGGCTTGACCCGGCGCTATGCGCTTGACGGCATTATCCTGCCGCCGCCCATGTCAGAATGCAAACCCCTTCTGGATGCCCTGGACGCGGCCGACTTGCGCTATGTGCGAGTGGGGCCGGGGTCGGAGCTGGAGCGTGCGCCCTATGTCACCATTGATGACTACCAGGCCGCCTTTGATATGACCGAGCATCTGATTGCTAGTGGGCATCGACATATCGGCTTTGTTAAAGGTGACGCACGTCAGGGAGTGGCCGCCATTCGCTACCGTGGTTTTGTGGATGCCCTGGACCGCCACGGTCTGACATTGAATCCACAGCTGGTGGCCGAGGGCGATTTTAATTTTGACAGTGGCCTGCAGGCCGGGGAGCAGATACTGGCTGCCCGGGTACCGGTTACCGCTATATTTTCCAGTAATGACGATATGGCCAGTGGTGTGCTCTGGGCGCTCAATAAGCATGGCCTCAAAGTGCCGGATGATATTGCCGTGGCGGGATTCGACGATACCATGATGGCGCGTTCGGTGTGGCCGCCCCTCACCACTGTGCGGCAGCCCATTGACGATATGTCAGCTCACTCGGTGGACTTATTGATGGAGTCCATCAAGGTTAGCCGCCTTCTGGACACGGCACTGGACAAACACGATGTGCTGCCTCATTCAATCGTGGTGCGGGAATCCACGGCGCGGAAAAAGTCGACACCCTGATATCGCTCATTCCAAGCGCAACCCTGGCGATGGCTTGTCGGCATTATAAGAGGGGTGGTTTATATGCAGTGGCGATCCATCGCTCACATCCTGTCCCTGGCGGTCTCGCCTATGGTAATTGCCATTGCCATTCTTTTCGGGCTGATTATTTTTACCCTCTACCAACAGTTTGTGATCCCCAAGCCTGAATATCCCGAGGCGGTGGACGGGCATCTACAACTGCCGAGCCTGGAAGTATTGCCCACGCCCTTGAGTGGTCAGTGGCACTTTTACTGGCAATCATTGTTGGCCCCTGATGAACTGACAATTGATCATCACCTTGCACCCGTGCCTTCACGGTGGCGGCATATTCGGTTGGGCGAGCGTGCCTTGAATGCGCCTGGCTACGCCACCTATGCCTTGACCATTAAGCTGCCCGAACCCTCCGAGGACCTGGGTTTGCAAATTCCCCTGCTTTATCGGGCGGCGCGGCTTTGGGTTAATGGCGAGTTGTTGGCTGAAGTGGGCCGCCCCGGTAGGTCACGGCGGGCGGAAATTCCCCGCGACGAGGTTCGGCTGGTCCCGTTACCTGATGGCGTCCGCCAGTTGCAGCTGGTATTGCAGGTAAGCAGTTTTCATCACGTGGATGGAGGTATCAGCCACCCCTTGATACTGGACCATTGGGATAGCCTGCAGCAGGCGGAACGCTGGCGTATTGTACGCGGCTTGGCACTCATGGCCTCCACCTTGACCCTGGCGGTCTATCTGTTTGTGATGTGGGGCTACGGCGGGGCAGGGCGCGAATATTTTTATCTTGGTGCGGGCCTGTTTTGGTATGCCATCCGGTTATTTGGCAAGGAGCGATTGATCTTCTACCTCTACCCGGATTTTTCTGTGGAGTGGTTATTGCGCGCTGTCTACTATGGCATGTATTTGTGTGTACCGGCTTACATGTTATTTATCCAGGCGTTCTTTCCCCGCGATATCAACCGGCGTCTGTTGTTGGTGTTCTGGTACGTGGGCATCGCTGCCGCTGTGATCACTACGTTAACTCCGAGTATTATCTTTACACGGCTGCGCGACCCCTATGAACCCTTCGCACTGGCAATGATGGCTTACTTCATGTTGTGCCTGATTCGCATTGTCTGGTTGCGACGCCAGTGGAGCGGCATGGTGGCCTTTTTGGGCGGAGTGACCACACTGCTCTTTATTAATGAGTCGCTCTATCTGCGCGGTTTGATCAATGTTCAATTGAGTCCCCTGGCCTATATCCTGGTGGCGCTCACCAGTCTGTTATTGCTGGGGCAACGTCTCAATACTCAGCTGCTCAGCGAATCCGAGCAAAGTGCGCGGTTGCAACACGCCGTGGCGGTACAAACGGATGAGTTGAAACAGCGCGTGCGCGAATTGGATCAGGCCCGCCGCCATGCCGTGGAACTGGCCCAACGGCGCCATGCATTTATCGCCACCCTCTCACACGAGATTCGCACCCCTCTCTCGGGTATGTTGGGCGCTATTCGCCTCTGGAATTCACCCGATAAAGGCATCGACAATGAACGCCTTCAGCATTATGCACTGGAAGCGGGTGAATCACTGTTGGCGGTGGTCAATCAGTCGCTGGATAGTGCGACTCTGGAGCGACAGCAGGTATTGGTGCCTAGCTGTCAGCAGCCCGCCGTCAGTTTTAATGCTATTGCTCACATAATGGGGACGAGTATCCGCGATAAAGGGCTGGACTTTCACTACCAGCCGTATGAGGGGCGCCAGTGGGTGCTGGCGGATTTTCAGCGGCTTCGTCAGGTAATGGCCAACCTGCTCAGTAACGCCATCAAGTACACACACCGTGGTTATGTACAACTGACGGTGACATTGCATGAAAGTATAGCAAAAGACAATCCAAGACCTTATGAATCAGATTACACACTCTATTTGAAGGTAGCCGATAGCGGCTGCGGTATCCCTCCTGAAGAGTGCTCGCGTATTTTTGATGCCTATGTGCAATTGCATGATCCTGAAGCAGACGACGGTGGTTCAGGACTGGGATTGACCATTTGCCGGCAACTGATAGAGCTGCATGGCGGGCATATTGAGGTGGAGAGTCAACCGGGCAAGGGGTCGTGTTTCTGGGTGACGGTGCCAGTCAATAGCTGTGAGCCAGTGTCCAGCAAGTCAGTGTCGGAGCCGATACCCGCTGTCGACGCCTTGCGCGTGCTGGTGGTGGAGGATGATGCCATCAACCGCACGGTGGTAACGGAATTATTGCGACAAATTGGGCACCGGGTGGTGGTCGCCGACAGTCCCGAGAAAGCCCTGCGTGAATTGGCGGGTTATCCCTTTGATGTATTGATGCTGGATATCCGTCTGCCGGGGATGTCGGGGTTGGAGCTGCTAACCCGGGCGCGGGCAATGGCCCCCGAGAACCGTGCTCCCCTGTATGTGGCGCTCACAGCCAATACCGGAGCAGGGGATATTGAACGCTATCGTCAGGGGGGATTTGACTATGTGCTGGAAAAACCTGTGGAGCAGGGGCAACTGGCCAGATTGTTAAACCGGGAAGGGGGGCGCCGGAGCGAGGATGAACACTTTTTATTGCGCCATTCCGCTGTCTCCATCGACCCTGAGGAGGGACGATTGGTGGACTGGGGCGTGTGGCAAGGCATTTTGCGTGATCTGGGGACCGAGCGGGCGGCAGGTTTACTGGAGGCGGCGCAAGCGTCCATGTCAGCCTCCCTTGAGGCTTTACAAACGGCGTTGGTCGAAGAGGATTGGCACGAAGTGGCTGAGCTGGCGCACAAGCTGAAAAGTGCCGCTCGGTCGGTGGGTTTGTCGCAGGCGGCGGCGTTGGCGGACACGCTGGAAGCCAACCCGGACGGAGCGGCAAATTACTACACGGCCATGCAGGTGGCTATCCGCGAGGGCCTCCGCCAGTTGAGCACCAGTGTCAACCCACGGCATAATCACTCTCCCTGAACACCGTACCCCAAATACTGATCGTGGAGGACGAGTTGACCGCCCGGCGCTTGCTGGCGGGATACCTCGAAGACCAGGGATGGTTTGTGGATGAGTCCGACGATGGTAGAGAGGTGGTGAGCCGGGTGTTGGCTCAAAACTACGATCTGGTCTTTCTGGATATTCGTCTGCCAGGACTGGATGGTATAGCGTTATGCCGAGAGATTCGCGCCCAGCACCCTGTGGGTATTATTATCACCTCCGCGATCAGTGACCCGGTTGAGCGTATTGTAGGCCTGGAAGCCGGTGCGGATGCCTATTACGCTAAACCTCTGCCCATGCGCGAACTGATTGCGGGCAGTAAAGCGCTGCTGCGCCGAGTTCAGGAAATCAAATACTGGCAACAGACACAAAAGAAGACGCCGCTACAGGTCTATTACTTCGACAACTGGCGCTATGAGGCGGAGCAACACCTGCTAGTGGGAGAGTTGGGGCAAGTGGGGTTAAGTCATAATGAAGGCCTGGTGTTTCAAGTGCTGTGTGACTCTGCCGGTTCCCCCGTGGGGCGTGATACACTCATGAAAGCCATGGGTCGGGACGAGTGGTTGCCATTTGACCGTACCCTGGATGTGCTGATAGGCCGGTTGCGCAACAAGCTGCGCCAGGTGCTCTCCGCCCCTAATATGATTACCGCTCAATACGGCCGCGGCTATGTGCTCAACGCGCACCCCCGATTTTTCCGTTAAAGTCTAACAGACTGCCAAGTGTTACATTCTGTTACAATTGTTGCATTTATATGCCGATTGTTGCGGAGCCTGTCACAAAATTTCTGATAACCTGTGTATATCGCTACGGCATTGTGCCCGGCGAGGGTGGATACAGTTCGGAGAGAATCATGAAAAACCAACAAAAAATTAAACAGCTCGGACAGGGCATGACCGAGTACATTATTATCGTTGCGCTGATCGCCATTGCCGCGATCACTGTGTACAACCTCTTTGGTGATACCGTGCGTGGCCAGGTTGGGGATATGGCCGCCGAGCTGGGTGGCGGTGACGCCGCGCAATCCGGTGCCGCGGCCGGTGCCGCGGCCGGTACCGAGGGCACCAATACCGAGTACTCGCTCGGCGACTTCCAGCAAGAAGAATAAGCCCCAATAGGGGCTTCGCTCACAATGAACTGCCGACAACACGGGCAGGCCATTATATTTGGCCTGCTCTTTCTCGCTGTTGTGGTGATGGCACTGCTGATCCTGTACAACCAGGGCCAGCTGGTGAGTGACCGTATTCAACTGGAAAACACCGCCGATGCCACGGTCTACTCACAGGCCAAGCTGGCGGCGCGCAACCAGAATTTTATCGCCTACACCAACCGATCGATGGTGGCCAACGAGACCTCCATCGGCCAGATGGTGGCCCTGCTGACCTGGGCCAAGCGGTATGGACAGATATCCTCATTTACCACCTACCCTGCCTACAATTTTCCCATTGCCCCACCTTCTCCTGTCACCTTTAAGCAGGTGCTGGATGTGGTGACCTTGCCCTATGTGATTATGGGTCAGGGGGTGGCAACGCCGGTGAATGCGGTGGTACAGGTATGGCCCACGGTAGTGTCCTACTTTAACGCTGCTATTGGGGTTTTCCAGAAAATGTTTGCGGTGGCCACGCTGGCGGCCCAGGTGGAGACGGGTATTGGCGTGGTGGAGGACCACGAGGATGATCCCGACAACCCGGAAATGTATATTCCCGTGGTGGGGTGGTACTTTTTTACCCAGAATGCCCTGCTCACTTATTTTGGCGAGAATTTCGATCCGGGCAACCTGGCGTCTCATCTGCCGCTGGGTGAATCTGAGGAGATGACCCGCGATTTCCTCGCCGACCAGGTTGGAAGCCTGGAAAATATGATTAATGACAACACACCGGCGCTGGGCAATAAAAAAGCCAAAAATACCGGTGGGGGTAAGGATTCCAATGTCAATACCGGCGAAGATGCTGAAGACAAGGCGATCGAGTCATATCAACGCTATGCGGCCATCGTCAACAAAAATCGCGAGCCATTCACCGAGGATCGCCATTGGGAGGTGGGGGCCTCCATTCCCGACTTAATCCCCGAAATAACCTTGCCGCTTGGGATCATCAAACTGACGATAGATCTGGATTTTGCTGTCTGGGGCGGTGTGGCTGCCGATGGGGGGACGGCCTATATATCGCGCAGTGCACTGGAATCGGATGCCGATATTGGTAAGCTTGGTTGGTCGTCTATCGATTTACTGTCTTTTGGCATTCGGTTTGATATCGGCTTGTACGTGGAAGTGGAATTGTGCCTGCCTATAGTGGGTTGTAATTCCTGGGTGTTGTTGGATGTGGCATTCCAGATACCTATTGGTTTTCCCCTGGGTGGAGCAACCCACCAGGTGGTGCGTGAAGCCGCTGACGCCAAACGGTTAATGCCTGAATGGGGCCTGCCGGGGCAAAATGACACCGGCAAGTGGGGTGGAGACCCGGACGATACCAACAATAACGGCGCCTTCGATGCTTTCCATACTCAGGCGTTAATTTGGGGCAATGTGAATCCAGCTCCCGGTATGTACGGGCTGGCAGGCAGTCGCGATGTGACTCCGCGATATGCCGGCCCCCCGTCATTTTTTAGTCTAGGGGGCAGTTTTCAGGAGTCCAGACGCAGTTACGAATTCACCACTGCCGTGGCCAAAAGCCTGGATGATGTGAGCACCAGTGACTCCGATAGACACAATATTGACAGTAACGGTGAAAACTGGGATCAACAGGATATTCATTTTACCAATTTTGATGTTCAGACACGCTCGCGCACAGAGGGTGGAGACTTTGCCGCGAATTACCAGCAATTTATCTGGGGTGATGACCGCCCCATGATGACGGTCAGTTCCGCTGAGACCTATCATGTTAACCCCATGCAAAGCCTTTCCGATGGCAGTGTCGAGCCCGCCAGCCTGTTCAGCCCCTTCTGGGACGCGCGCCTGCGCGAGCCCAGTGAAATTACCTTGCTGATCGCCACGGGCGAGATCGATTTTGAAAGCCTGTTTGAGGGAATTGGTAACTCCGCCATTGGCATGGTGGGTTGGTTGTTGGGGGCAATTGGCGACCGCTTGGTAGATACCGGCGTGGATTATTTACTTTCCAATGTGCCGCCACCCGTGGATACCATTATCGAAGACCCGCTACGAGATGGTGCCAGCCAGGTGACCGACCTGGCCGTGGATGCCGTCGTGGGAGAACTTGAGGACTTTATGCCATGAGTTTCCCGGGGCGTTATTGTGCTCGCGGTCAGGCCATGACGGAATTTGTGGTCAGTGTGGGTTTTATCTTTATTGTGTTGTTTGTCGCGGTGCCCCTGTTTGGCAAATTAATGGATATCAAGTTCCAGAACCTGCAAGCCTCGCGCTACGCGGCCTGGGAGCGCACCGTTTGGCTACAGGACCGACATGCCTGGAACAGCGATGTGCTTGCCCCCTGGGCATCGGCCAACGGCAATAGCAATGATTTCGTGATCAGTAATGCGGAATTTGAAAGTCTCGCCGTACGTAATAACGACGCTCTGTCCAACAGCGTACAAAACCGTTTTTTCTATGGCCACGGGCGCGCCGCTATCAAGCCCATCAGCCAGGATGATGTGGACGGACCGGGTGGAGCCGCGAGCCCCTTATGGACCTACACACAGTCTGGTCAGCCCATGCTGGGCGGAGTACAGGTATTGGAAATGCAGGAGGAAGATACCCCCAGTATCGCCTATGATGTGATAGGCACTCTGGGTGGAGCCGTAAATGCTATCGCCACGCCAGTAAACTTTCTGATGGGATTGGTCGGAGCGGATAATGATGATCTGCTGAATATCGATTTCAATATGAAAGGATACTATTCACCCCAGGTCCGCACTTCACTCAATCCCAATGCCGCCAAGGGTGGCGGAGCGGGGGTATGGGATCGCGATAATGGCCAGTGGGGCAGTGGCATTGAGGATATGATCTACCAGAGCTGGGACGGTGTGTTTACTGCCAACTCGGCCATTCTCGCCGATGGTTGGAATGCGCAGAGTGTTGACTATTACAAGGACCGGGTGGACAACCTGGTACTCAGCACAGTTTTCGATAATGATGTTTTCGATATCGTCAAAACTATTGCCAGTATTCTCGAGGGCGGGCCGGGTAACAGCGCTATCAATAAAATTGATTTTGGGGATATTCAGGTGGACCCCATGCCCGGGGAAGACGGTGCGCCTCTGGATGTCAGCTGTGATGAAGGGTTCTGCTACTACGATGAATAAAATATTTTGGGGCCTTTTATTCTCACTCTTCACTGTCCCGTCTTGGGCCGATTGCGACTTTACCGATTTCCCTACCATGGACGGGATGAAAATCAGTGCCCTGATGGACAACGCCAACTACAACAATCGGCCCATTATGGTGCGTTCCTTCAGTGCCAGTACCACGGCGGGAAGCCTGTTGTCTTTCTATCAACGAGCCTGGAAAGATCGCAGTGCCGAAAGTGTGTTTGGCCCCTGGCAACAAATCAGCACAGTGGAGGAAAACTGCCTGTTTACCGTGCAATACGGTGAAGCGGGAGAGGGCGTGTTTGGGCGGCTTTTGATCAGCATAGCACCTCAGATTGATGCTGATGCCCCCATGGGTGAGGGTGTGCTCAAGCCCGCCGATGGGCAAGTCGTGTCGGACTTAAAAACGCAAGACGGCCCTAAAGATGGCAGGGTCACAGTCATTACCAGTGAGCGCTCAGTGTCGGAATTAATGACGTTTTATCATACTGAGATGACCATGGATGGTTGGGTGTTACAGAATAATTTCGCCGAAGGCGGGCGCTCGGTGATGACCTTCAAACGTCGCGCCGACGAGAGCAATATCCTTATCACCCCGGCGGGCGATGCCTCGCAAATACTGATAAACGAGGTGCTCAATTGATCAGGAGACACAAAAATCAAGGTTGGTGGCGGCAGCTGGGCCAATCCATGGCCGAGTATACAGTCGTTATGGCGGCACTCGTGGGTGGCCTGCTAGTGGCCAATCGCGGTGCCTGCCCTGCGGAGTATGAAGACTGTATTGAATATCTGTTGACGGTGATGCACGACAATTATGACGGTTATTCTTCGTCCATCTCCGCCGTACACAAATATGACCGCGATTACACTCTAACTGATGTGGGGGGTGATGATGATGGTAATGGTGGAAACCCCGGTGATGGGTCGGGGGAGAGTGGAGGCGGCGATCCTGGCAGTTTGCCCGCCTCCCCACCGGTCAGTCAGACAACTCTTCTGCAGAGCGCCGATGGCTCCACCACTTACGGCACGATTGATGCTGAGGGTAATGTGGTGCTGGATGGCCAAGTGGTAGGCATCTACAACCAGGCTACAGGGGAGTATGAACTGAACGATGGCACTGTTATCACGGGTGTGACTACTTCCGATGTGGTGGTGGATGAAGATGGCAATGTCTTGGAAATCAGCGCCCTGGTGGATTGTGATACCGGCGCCTCCTATGGCTTTGGTTACCAGAGCCAGGCCAATGGTAATTTTTACGATGCCCTGCAACTGGAAGAAGTGGATACAGGTTCCTATTGCGTTGCACCCTCTTACCCCGTTTACCTGGATGATGGCTCCGAGGATGGTGGTCGGGTAGTGAATGGTTATTACTACGCCACCATCTACTCCGGTGAGTTACCCAGCTCCATGCAGCCCACCGGTGAGGTGGTGTACTTTGAGGAATACGATGCCTGTGTGGTGATGGTCATCGGTTGGGATGAGGGCATTCTTGCCGAACATGATGATGATGAAGATATTTACGATGCCATGATCGAGTTGTGGCAGGAAACACCGGAAGAGGAAAATCCGGCGCTGGCGACCATGGATCCGGCCGAGTGTAGCGAAAATCGTTCGTTTTCAGCACCATAACAATTAGCAGCTCAACTGTTTGGGGAAAACCATGAAGCAAATGTCCGGCTCGCGCCTGTTTATGATCGCAGTGGTCTGTGGGGTAATCGCGGCCTTCCTGATGATTTACTACCTCAAATCCATGGAGGAACGCTATCGTCGTGCACATCAGCCGCCCGTGGTGGAAAAAGTGGCAGTGGTGGTTCCCAAACGCAATCTGAATAAAGGCGACACCATTGTGCTGGACGCCATTGGTCGATTGGAAGTGCCCCGGCAGTATCTGCCCACTAATTACGTTCCCGCCTCCGAGTATAGAGAGATACTCAACCGCACCCTGGCATCGCCGGTGCAGGCGGGCCGAATCATGACCGAGGAAGCCATCACTGGTACCAAGGCTGCCACTTTCTCTGAAACTATCGACCTGGGGCGACGCGCATTCAGTTTGAAAGTGACCAAGGTGGATTCCTTTGACGGTTTGCTGCGTCCGGGGGACACCATTGACTTGCTGGGTGAATTTGATCTGGAGGATTTGGGTGTTGTAGGTGCCACCGAGGATGATAACAATCAGGTGGTCATGCCTGTGCTGGAGCGGGTGCAGGTTCTTTCCGCTGGGCGGGAAGATCATACGGGCCGACGTTACGAGCGGGTTGCTGTCCCCAACTCCGCCGATGGTTTTAATATGGAATTTACCATCGTCACCCTCAGCCTGACGCCCCGGCAGGTGGCGCGAGTGGAGCTGGCACAGGCGACGGGCACCCTGATAGCCGTTTTGCGGCACCCTAAAGACACGACCCTTGCCGAATTTGATTACCTGCGACCGGATGTGCTGCTGGAGCCTGAACCGCCAGAGGTGCTCGATATCGTACTGGATGAAAATGGCAACCCTGTCGGTCGGGTTGTGGGGGATAACATCGTCGACAGTAATGGCAATATTATTGGCAAAGTGGTGGATGGCAAGGCAGTGGGCTTTGATGGTAAGCCGTTGGGAACCATTGTGGAAAATGTCAGTGCCGATGACCCCATGCTGCGGGTTCGCGAGCGCGCGGATGTCGTGCGGGATGCTCAAGGCAATGTTATTGGGCGTGTGGTCGATGGCAAGATTGTCGATCGCGCCGGCAATGTGATAGGCGAAGTTGATGAAAATGGCAACGCTGTCGGATTGGATGGCCAGGTGCTGGGTCGAATTGAAAGAAATGTCGCTCTCGATGCCCAAGGGAATGTGGTGGATTTACGTGACTCCAGTGTCGCAACAGGGCGCGCACAAACCACGCAGGTCGTGCGAGACAAAGATGGCAATGTGATTGGACGGGTGGTCAATGGCCAGGTCGTGGACGAGTCGGGCCGTGTCATTGGTCGGATAGATGAGAGCGGGCAGGCTGTCGGCCTGAGTGGTGAAAAGTTGGGCCGTGTCGAGAACGCCATTGTCGATAGCAGTGGCAACATCGTCGGACGTGCCAAAGATGTTGTGCGCGATTCCAGCGGTCGTATTGTTGGTGATGTGCAGGAAGTGGTGCGCGATAAAGACGGCAATATTATTGGCCGCGTGGTGGATGGCCAGATTATCAACGACAAAGGCGAAGTGGTCGGTCGTGTGGATGCTTCCGGTCGCGCGATTGGCCTCGATGGCCAAGAACTGGGTACGGTGGAGAGGGCTGTGGTGGACAAGGATGGCAATATTATCGGTCGGGTGGATGAGTCTGGCCGGGCCGTAGGCCTGGATGGCGAAGTGCTGGGCCGTGCCGAGCAAGTTATGGTGGATGAAAACGGCCAGGTGTTGGGCGAAGTGGCCGAGGTGTTGCGCGATGAGCAGGGCAATATTATCGGTCGTGTGGTGGACGGCCAAGTGGTCAATGAGCGTGGAGAAGTGATCGGCACTGTCAATGAAGACGGATCGGTGACCGGCCTCAATGGCGAGAATCTCGGCCAGGTAGAACAAGCAGTACTCGGTGCAGATGGCGAGGAACTGGACGAGATGGCACAAGTGGTGCGCGATGCCGAGGGTAATATCATCGGCCGCTTGGTGGATGGCAAGGTCGTTGATGGCGCGGGCAATGTCATTGGTGAGCTAAAGGATGGCAGGGTAGTCGATGCCAACGGTCGTACCATTGCTTCCGGTGTCAGCGTCAGCACGGAAAGCAATGCCGCCGTTAGCGCTGAGTTGCGCGAACAGTCCGAGCGCACAGTGACACGTGAGGTGGACTACATCGAGTTTATTCCAGGCGGAACGGCCAAAGAAGGCATTGTTCCGGTCCGTCGAATTCGCTTGCAATAGGGTGGCAGTATAATGAATAAAATCACAGTTCAACGGGGGAATTGCATGCGCTCTGTTCTGGTCTTTCTATTACTTTCTGTGGGATCAGCGACGGCCATTGCTGAGGACTTGCTGCCACCCATGCTGACCTTGTACAACGGCGAGTCTCGTGTATTGGATGCGCCGGACGCTGTTCGTATTTCGGTGGGCAAGTCGGATCTGGTGAGTTCCACCTTGCTAAAAAATGGCGAGGTGGTATTGACTGCGGATGGCGAAGGAGAAACCAATATGCAAGTCTGGTTCGCCGACGGCTCGCGCGAAACCATGGCCATTGCCATTGTGCCGTTTGATGGTTGGCGCCAGGCCAACGAGGTGAAGATGCTATTGGGCGATATCCCCGGTATTAAAATTACCACGGTGGGCCGGCGTGTGGTAGTGGATGGCAACCTTGAGGCGCGAGACCTGGAGCGTGTGAATATTGTCAAAGAGCGGTACGAAGATATGCTTATATTGGCGCGTGAGATGACCAACTATGAGCAGAAGATGATTTATTTTGATGTGCAAATTGTCGAGTTCGATCGCAGTAAAACCGAGGAGCTTGGGATTAATTGGCAAAAGAGTTTCAGTGGCCCGTCGTTGCGCTACGGCAACACATGGAAGGCGTCAGGTGCGGCTCTCGATCTGTGGGCTGAAGAAGACTTACCGTCCGGATATATTTATCAAACCGGAACAAGTGGGTTGTTGTTTGGTATTGCCACCGACATAGTCTCTATCATAGACCTGCTTGAACAGGATGGTTCTGCCCTGGTGCTGTCATCGCCGAGGTTAAGCGCCAGGAGTGGGGGTACAGCGGCGTTGACAGTGGGCGGGGAGGTACCTGTTATTACCAGTTCGCTGAGTGGCTCCAGTGTGGAATACAAGGATTACGGTGTCTTACTGGGTATTGAGCCAAGTCTGGATCTCTACGGCAATATTACGGCCAAAGTGGACGTCTCAATAACGCAGTTGGATCTGGCGCAGGCCGTGGATGGTCAGCCAGCTTTTAAAAAGCGAGCCACTAATAATGACGTCAAGTTGCGTCCGGGCGAAACGCTGGTGTTGTCTGGCCTGATAACCCGCGAGGAACAGGTCACATACAGCAAAGTAAAATGGTTGGCGGATATTCCCATTTTGGGGGCACTTTTCAAGTCGAAAAGCTTTTCAGCGGGTGAGACCGAGATGGTTATTTTTATGACGCCGCATATTCTCGACGATCTGAGTGCAGGCACCAATCGCGAGTTGCTCGATCGTGTGGACCATATGATCGAAGCTCATAATGAAATTACCCACCAAGGCTTGTTGGATTAAGGAATCATCGTGTTTGAAATTAAAGTCAGCAGTAAAGACGGCAAATGGCAGGACTCGGTGCGTTGCGGTGCCGATAGCTGCGTCATTGGCCGATCGCGCGATGTCATTCTGCGGGTTCGGGGTTGGAAAGTGGCGCCCAAGCATGTGCGCTTTGAAAAAGAGCTGGCGGGTGTTTTTGTGGTGGACATTAGCCGCGGGGCCGGTGTCACCGTCAACGGCGATGAAATTGAACGTTACGGTCCGCTGGAGCCCAGTGATGAAATCGGCTTTGGCGGCTTTGTGGCCACAGTGGTGGATCACAGCCCTGATGCCGCCGCCGATGGCGATCTCGCCGATCTGGAGGAGAAGCCTGTGTCTGCGCTGGCAGACGATTTACAAGATATGGATCCAGGCGTCAAGAAGCAGGCTCGCGATGACTATATGGAGTGGGCTAAATTTGCACACCGTGAGCTGATGCAGCAAATGGATCTCAAGCGTATGCAAATTGATACGCTGAGCCAGGAGGAGGTGCGCAAGCAGCTGGGCGATTTGATTGAAGGTGTGCTGTCAAACATGGCACATAAGCTGCCGCAGAGCATCTCCAGAGATAAGCTGAAAAAAATCGTACTGGACGAAACCGTAGGCCTGGGGGCTCTGGAACAACTGCTGGATGACCCTTCCATTACCGAAGTCATGGTCAATGCCTATAACGATATCTATATTGAACGCAATGGCCGGTTGATTCGCTCGGATGTCATGTTCACCAGCGACGATGCCGTGATGGCCACCATCGAGCGTATTGTTTCCCCACTGGGTCGCCGTATTGACGAAAGTTCGCCCATGGTAGATGCTCGCTTGCGCGACGGCTCGCGGGTAAATGCCATTATTCCTCCATTGGCATTGCGCGGGCCGTGTATCACTATTCGAAAATTTGCCGATCAGAAATTGACGGACCGCGATTTGATTCGCTATGGCTCTACCAATGAGGGCATGGTGACCTTCATGAAAACCTGCGTGGAGCAGCGCAGCAATATTGTTGTCTCCGGGGGTACGGGTTCGGGTAAAACCACGCTGCTTAATATTCTTTCTAACTTTATTCCTGTGGAAGAACGGGTGGTGACGGTAGAGGACGCCGCAGAATTGCGTCTGGTGCAACCCCATGTGGTTTCACTGGAGGCCCGCCCCGCCAACATGGAGGGTAAGGGGCAGGTGACTATTCGCGATCTGGTGAAAAACTGTTTGCGGATGCGACCCGACCGGATTGTGGTGGGTGAGTGCCGCGGCGGGGAAGCACTGGATATGTTGCAGGCAATGAACACGGGGCACGATGGCTCTTTGACCACGGCCCACGCCAACTCGCCACGGGATATGTTGCGACGCCTGGAAGTGATGGTGCTAATGGCCGGAATGGATTTGCCTGTTTCAGCCATTCGTGAACAAGTGGCCTCGGCTGTGGATATTGTGATTCAGCAAACCCGTTATGGCGATGGCTCGCGGCGTATCAGTTGCATTTCTGAAGTCACCGGTATTGAGAACGGCACCATTCAGTTGGTGGATATTTTCCGCTACCAGCAAACCGGTTTTGACAGCGAGGGCAGAGTAGTAGGGCATTTTGCCGCCACGGGTGCAGTACCCACTTTCTATGAGGAATTGCGTGCTCGCGGTGTTGATGTGGACATGAGTATCTTTCAATCATGATAAACAGTCTCTCTGATATAGGCCTGCTGGCGCTGGTCATTGTACTGGTGTTTGCCTGTGGGCTCTGCCTGGCACTGGCGTTTGGTCGCGGTGGTGTGGAATTTTTTTCCCACTATAAGAAAACCTTTACCTCCGGCGCCCGGCAGGAACTGTCGGAAATGTTTATCTTCATGGATACCACACAGCTGTTCCTTCTGAATATTCTGGCATTGATACTGATTCCGCTGGGGCTGCATATGTTGTTTCAGCTGTGGGTGATTACCGCCTCGGCCTTTGTGGTGCTGCTGATTATCCCGGGAATTGTGTGGAAGCGCATGCGTACCAAGCGGTTGAATAAGTTCGAGGAGCAGCTGCCCGATGTGTTTATGATGTTGTCCAGTAGTTTGCAGGCGGGTACCAGTTTGAATATGGCGTTGATCGATGTGGTAAAGCAATCGGTGCCGCCAGCCAGTCAGGAATTTGGTTTGCTGGTAAAACGCATGCGTCTGGGGATTACTCTGGAGGATAGTTTGATTGAACTGGAAAAGCGATTACCGCTGCAGAGCTTTATTATGGCCAGTTCCGCCATTCGTATCAGTCGCGAGGTGGGTGGTAACCTGGTGGAGACCATCCAGAGTATGGCGGAAACCCTGCGCCGCAAAAAAACCATGGAGGGAAAAATCGATTCACTGACTGCACAAGGGCGTGCACAGGGGCGATTTATGGCACTGCTGCCAGTGGCACTGGCGATATTGCTGAGTTTTATCGAGCCCGAGGCCATGCGCAAGCTCTACACCACTCGTGAAGGATTGATGGTGCTGGTGGTGATGGTGTTTATGCAGGTGATGGGTTTTGTTTTTATCCGCAAGATTACCAGTATCGACAGTTAAGGGCATGACATGAAAGATACATTGATTGTCTTTTTGGCGGGCGGCTCGACGGCGGTAGCGGTGATGGCTCTGGTGTATTTTGTGGCTGCGCTCAGCTATATGCTCACCGATGAAGAGCGCTCCTATATGGATGAGCCCCCAGCGTTTATGCGACCCATCTGGCCACTGATCCGGTTAGTAACCTATGTGATTGGCAGTAATCTACCGAGCTCCTACCTCACCAAGGTGGATAATAATCTGCAAAAAAACGGTGTGAGCTTTATGGTGACGGCAGAGGAGTATGTGTCTGCTCGCCTCGTAATAGCCCTGTTGTTACCGCTGCTTGGCTGGTTGGCACTGGCCGGCTCCGGTGATGTGGACCCCATGCTCCTGGTGTTGTTGGCGCTGGGGGGCTATTTTCTGCCTGTGGCCTGGGTCAAGGACACTCGCCGCAAGCGCGATGCCGAGTTAATCAAGAGTTTGCCGGTATACCTTGAGTACTTGACCATGTGCGTGGATGCGGGGCTAAACTTTTCAGGCGCGCTTCGTCAGGCGGTGGAAAAAGGACCGCGCGGGGCTATGCGCAATGAGTTTCGTATTGTGCTGCGCGACATCAGCTCCGGCCAAACGCGGGCCGATGCTCTCAACCGCTTGGCCGAGCGGGTTGACCTGAAGGATATTTCAGTGTTTGTGAGGGCAGTGGTGCAAGCGGAGAAAATGGGTTCCAGCATGAAGAATACTCTGCTGGTTCAGGCGCAACAGCGCTTGAACGAGCGCTTTCAGCGCGCGGAAAAAATGGCCATGGAGGCGCCGGTTAAATTGGTGATTCCCCTGGTAATATTTATTTTCCCGCTTACCTTTGTGATTTTGCTGTTCCCCATTGTGGTGAAGTATCTCGAGCAGGGCACCTTTTGACTCGCGGCAAACTCCACTGGTGGCGCGCCAATGGGGAACTGGGAACCAGTGAGGTGGCTTATGCGCGCTCCTTCTGGCTACGCCTGCGGGGATTACTGGGCAGGCCCGCGCTGGCAACGGGGGAGGGGATACTAATAGCCCCCTGTAATGCTATTCACACCCTGTTTATGGGTTTTACCATTGACGTGGTGTTTGTCGGCGCCGATCATCGGGTGATGGCGCTGTTCGAGGGCGTGCCTCCCTGGCGTTATCGACAGTGCTTGAAAGCGCGGTATGTGGTGGAGCTGGCCGCGGGTGAAATTGACCGTTTGGGGCTCGAGGAGGGTGATAAGTGTCAATGGCAATAAGAGTCGTCGCGATATTCTGCCTGATGGCCATGCTGTCCGGCTGTGCTGTTAACCAGGGCACCGATGACCTTAAAGAACTGTTTGCGCTGCGTGGTGAGGCCGAAGTCCTCTATCAGCGCGGTGATTACCGCGCTGCACTGGCGCATTACCAGGAGTTAACGATACGTGTACCGGATCATACTCACAGCTGGTTTCGCCTGGGTAATTGTTACGCCCGCCTGGGGGAGAATGCCGCCGCAGTAACCGCCTACCAGACGGCTCTGGCGCATGACCCCACTTTTAGTCGTGCATGGCTCAACTTGGCCTATGTCCAGGCTCAGCAGCTGGCCGATACAGTCATTTTAATGTATCAGCAGGTGCCGCCCGGAGACCCACAAGCGGAGCGTATCTATTCCCTGTTGGAAGGTGTTTTAGAGCCCTTTGGAGACACCTTGGGGGAGCTACCTGATTTATCGACAGAAGGTGAGAAAATTTCCGCTCCTGCCGAGAGTCTATCAGAGGCGTCGACAACAGCGGAGTTACCCGACGGCAAGGGTGAAGATGAGGAGCAGGCCCCGTGAGGGGGAGCACTCACTGCCCGGTAGGGCGCCGCTCCTGCAGTGGCGGACAGGCCATGGTGGAATTTGTCATTATTATTCCCGTGTTGCTGCTTCTGATTTTTGGCGCCATCCAGATTGCCTTTATCTACTCGGCCAAAACCACGCTTAATTACGCCACCTTCCAGGCCGCTCGCCTCGGCGCCACCAATCACGCCAGCTACAGCGCCATGCGGCGGGGCCTGGTGCGGGGCATGGCCCCGCTGTTTACCAACAATGCCCGTGCCAACGATATTCAGGATGATATCGATGCCGGTATCGACAGTGGCGGCGCGCGGCGCGATGCGGTCTCGGAGGTGGATACTTATACCCGTATTATTCGCATCAATCCCACTGAGGCCATGCTCGATATTGCCGGCTTTGGCCGCGTCACCGATGATGGTAATGTGGGTATTCCCAACGATCATCTCATGTACCGTCCCGATTGGCAGGTAGAGGGAGTCAGTATCCAGGATGCCAATTTGCTGAAAATAAGGGTGCAGTACTGCTATAAACTGATGGTGCCCATCGTCAACAAAATTATCGGTTCCCTGAGTGAGCTCAATAACCGCCGCGATCCGGCCTCCTACCGGGAGCACCATACCATTAACGACCCACGCTTTGCCGATGCCAATATTGGCGAGGTCAATGAGGGGGCGGCCCTCAGCGGTGTGACGGCCACTTATGAGGAGCTCTGTGGTGACCGCGCGAACAACAAGGAGGGTTTTGTGATTTTTGCCGAGGCCATCGTGCGTATGCAGTCGCCGGCCTATGTCAACGATATTGACGAAGACTACGACGCTTTTATGTGCGATGGCGACAAAATGACCTGCCTTTGACCTCCCCCTGACCTCCCCCCCCTTATTGGTCAGACAGATTTTAAATAAGTGGTATCCATGGGGTTGAAATTGGTATTCCAATGTGTAAATATGACTTGGATTGGTCATGCCGGATCCAGTGGGCCTCCCCGGCGATCCACCGGTGTTTCGGCCGACCTGTCGCTTTGTGGCTCTTCTAAGTCGTATGCTTAGACTCAGCGGGCTTTATAGCCCGCTCTTTTTATTGTCTGTACAATTGCCCGTGGTGAGGGAAGCATGCCCTCGAGACTTGATCCAATAACGATAAGCACTATGAATATAAGACCTTATCTGTCGTCCCTGCTGTGTGCCCTTCCCCTTGCGCTCTGTGTGTTCTTGATGGGCTGTTCAGCCAAATCGGATGTGCGTGTGCTGAAAATGGCTCACAGCCTGGACCACACTCACCCGGTTCACCAGGCGATTGTGTTTATGTCTGTTCGCCTGCACGAATTGTCTGGCGGCGCCATGCGGTTGGATGTCTACCCCGGCGGCCAGCTTGGTGGTGAGCGTGAGCTGATGGAATTGCTGCAGATTGGCAGCCTGGCGATGACCAAGGTGTCTACCAGTCCCATGGAAGGTTTTGTGCCGGCTATGAAAATATTCAACATTCCCTATGTATTTCGCGACAGTGACCATTACTGGCGGGTGCTTAACAGCGATATCGGTCGCGATCTGCTCTTGGCCGGTGACGCCGTTAATTTGCGCGGGCTGGGTTACTACGATGCCGGCAGCCGCAGTTTCTATACCACCGACACGCCCATTCATACACCTGCCGATCTCCAGGGCTTGAAAATTCGCGTGCAGGAAAGCCAGACGGCGCTGCAGATGGTGTCCGCACTGGGCGGCTCCGGTACTCCCGTGTCCTGGGGGGAACTCTATACGGCACTGTCCCAAGGCGTGGTGGATGGTGCGGAAAACAATCCCCCGAGTTTTTACACTTCCAAGCACTATGAAGTCAGTAAACACTACACGCTCAACGAACACACCTCGGTGCCGGATATTGTGGTAATCAGCAGTTATATCTGGAACACGCTCACCCCTGAACAGCAGCAGTGGGTGCAGCAAGCCATGGACGACTCCATCGTCTACCAGCGCAAGTTGTGGCAGGAGTCCACCCAGGAGGCGCTGGAAGCGGTCAAGGCGGCGGGGGTAGAAGTCGTGTACCCCGATAAGACACCTTTTATGGAAGCGGTGGAGCCCATGCACGAGTCCTATCGCGGCACCGACATTTACGATCTGATTCAACAGATAAAAGCCATGTAAGCCAGGCTGGACGACGCGATTAATAAAGGTTGATCACTATGGGTGGATTTAAACATTTTTGCACGCTGTTGGAGAAAGGCCTGGGCGCCCTGCTCGGATTGTTAATGGCCGCCATGGTGCTGGATGTGAGTTGGCAGGTGATTACCCGCTTTATTCTCAATAACCCCAGCTCCTATACCGAGGAATTGGCGCGTTTTCTGTTGATCTGGATTGGCCTGTTGGGGGCGGCCTATGCCTACCGCAAAAAGGCTCACCTGGGGTTGGATATTCTCTCGGATAAACTCGAAGGCGAGGCCCACCGCCGGCTGGATATTTTTATCAGCCTGGTATGTATGCTTTTTGCGGCTGTGCTGATGGTTTACGGTGGACTGAAGCTGGTGTTGTTGACGCTGGAGCTGGAGCAGTTCTCCGCCGCTCTGCAAGTGAGAATTGGCTATGTCTACACAGTATTGCCTCTCAGTGGCGTGCTGATTGTACTTTTCTCACTGGATCGAATTATTTCCGGCGATCCCGAACCTGAACATCTGGCGGAAATCTACGAATAATAACGAGGTTGGATTATGGATTGGGCGGTTGTGGTTTTGCTGGGCACCTTCTTTGTACTGCTGGTGCTCAATGTTCCCATCTCGGTGGCCATTGGCGTGGCTACCTTTGGGGCTATGCTCTTTACCATTGATTTTGGACCGGCAGCGGTGACTGTGGCTCAGCGTATGGCCAGCGGCCTCAATAGTTTCGCGTTGCTGGCTATTCCATTTTTTATTCTCTCGGGATTATTGATGGGGCGGGGTGGTATCGCCCGGCGATTGATTGATTTCGCCAAGGTGTTAATTGGCATGTTGCCCGGTGGCCTGGCATTTGTGAATATTATCAGCTGCACATTGTTCGGTGCTATTTCCGGCTCGGCCGTAGCGGCCACCTCCGCGGTGGGCAGTTTTATGATTCCGCGAATGGAAAAAGAGGGCTACAACAGAGAGTTTTCCGCGGCTATTACGGTAACATCCTCCACCACCGGCCTGCTGATTCCGCCCAGTAATATCCTCATTGTCTACTCCCTCGCCAGTGGCGGTGTCTCCATTGCCGCGTTGTTTATTGCCGGTTATTTGCCGGGCTTGCTTGTGGCATTGGGCTTAATGGGTGTCTGTGCCGTTTACGCCAAGTTGAATAATTATCCGGTGGGGGTGATGCCCAGCCTGAAAGAACTGGTGACCAAAACCCTCGATGCCCTGCCCAGCCTGTTTTTGATTGTATTGGTGATTGGCGGTATTGTGGCCGGCTTTTTTACCGCTACCGAGGCCAGTGTGATTGCGGTAATTTACGCGTTGATCCTATCGGTGGGTGTCTATCGCGAAGTGAAATTACCACAACTGCCAGAGATATTTGTCAAAGCGGTGGAGACCACCGCCATTGTGATGTTACTGATTGCCACCTCTACCGCTATGAGCTGGATGTTGAGCTATGAAAATATTCCTCAGAGCATCAGTTCCGCCCTCTTGGGTCTGAGCGACAACCCCTTCGTCATATTGTTGACTATTAATTTGATCTTGTTGCTGGTGGGTGTGTTTATGGATATGACACCCGCCGTGCTGATATTTACCCCAATTTTCTTGCCCGTAGCCATGGAACTGGGGATGTCGCCACTGCATTTCGGCATTATGATGGTGCTGAATCTGTGTATTGGGCTGTGCACGCCACCGGTGGGTTCGGTGTTGTTTGTGGGCTGCAGTATTGCCAAAACCTCCATTGCCAAACTCGTGCGACCGCTTATACCCATGTACGCGGCGATGTTTATTGCCCTGTTGCTGGTGACCTATATTCCGGCCATCAGTGAATATCTACCCATGGCTTTCGGCCTCTACGAGAAGTAACCGTGCGCATCGAACATTTTGCTTTTAACGTCAAGGATCCGGTGGCCGTTGCCGATTGGTACTGCCAGCATCTGGGGTTTAGTATCAAGCGTAAATTTGACCGTGCTCCCCACACTCACTTTTTGGCCGACAGCAGTGGTCAGGTGATGATTGAAATCTATAACAATCCACCCGATGAAGTGCCCGACTATCCGTCCATGAATCCCTTGACGTTGCACCTGGCATTTGTGTCAGCCGACCCCGATGCTGATGCCGAGCGCCTGGCGGAAGCGGGCGCCCGGCTGGTGGACGAGGTAAGGCTCAAGGACGGCTCGGTCTTGCTGATGATGAAAGATCCCTGGGGTTTCGCCATCCAGTTGTGCAAGCGCGGCGAACCCATGCTGTAGCTGTCTACCCATATTGAGAGGTTTGATCCATGCGAATGATATGCTTACTAATTGGCGCGTGGATATTGATGGCCTGCTCACACACCTCCATTTCTGATAAAACAGCTACCATTATCACTGACTTTGGTGTGCACACACCCGCGGGCTTCGGCGGACGGGTGATCAAAGTGACCAACCTGGAAGCCTCGGGTGAGGGATCTCTGGCCTGGGCACTGGCGCAGTCGGGCCCGCGTATTGTGGTTTTTGAAGTGGGCGGTGTGATTGATCTCGGTGGTCGCACCATTGGTATTGATCATCCTTTCGTTACGCTGGCCGGGCAGACTGCGCCCAGCCCCGGCATTACCTTGATTCGCGGCGGGTTGGTAATTCGCACCCACGATGTCCGTATTGAGCACCTGCGCGTGCGCCCGGGCACCGACGACCGGGCGCCCCGCAGCGGCTGGGATACCGATGGTATTGGCATTACACGGGGCGAAGCCCGCAATATCCATATCGATCACTGCTCCGTTTCCTGGGCGGTGGATGAAAATATGTCGGCATCGGGCGAGCGTACGCGCGGTCCGGCGTTTACCTCTGGTCGTATTACTTTCAGCAATTCCATTATTGCCGAAGCACTGGACTATGCCAGCCACAAAAAGGGCAGGCATTCCAAGGGATTGCTGGTGCATGACTTTGTACAGGAAGTGGCGGTGGTCGGTAACCTGTTTGCCCACAACGACCGTCGCAACCCCTACTTCAAGGCGCACGCCAGCGGTGTGGTGGTCAATAACCTGATGTACAACCTGGGCAATGCCGCCGTACAGCTGGGGTACATTGCCGATGAGTGGCGAGACAGCGAGAGACCACCTGCCAATCCGCAGGTGGCGGTGGTGGGCAATCACCTGATCTACGGACGCGACAGTTATTCCGATCTGGCGCTGGTGGCCTATCAGGGGGACGCCTATCTGGCTGACAACCGGGTGGAGAATCTCGAAGGCGAAGCCATGCCGCAAGTGCAGGGTGATATCCGCCGGCTGGAAGTGCCGCCGCTGTGGTCCGAGACCCTGGAACCCTGGCCGGTGGCTGAGGTGAAGGAGAGGGTTTTGGCCAAGGTGGGTGCGCGCCCCTGGGACCGGGACACCACCGACCAGCGTATCGTAGAGTCCGTCCGTCAGGGTACGGGCCGGATAATTGACTCCCAGGACGAAGTGGGCGGTTATCCCGACCCCAGTTCTGTCCACCGGCCTCTGCAGGTGCCCAGTGACACCGCCGCCATACCCGCCTGGCTGATGTCATTTATACCAATGGGATATCGGGACTAGTGGCTTGTAAATTTAATCCGGGAATAAAGCGACTGTTTTTGTTCAGTAATACTTCACTCAGATGCGTATTAAAGAAGTTGTTTGGAGGCGAGAGCGAAAAGAGCCATTTCCAGACAAACGTTTGCTGCCCTTTTGTTGAGTAATTATGGGACCTTGTCCAATGAATTCTCAGTATTAGGGATCTACAGCGATTGTAGATCCCTCTCACCTGCTTAAAGACCCGCCAGAAAGACTTCGCGATCAATCACCCCGCCGCGGTGCTGAATCACCACGCCAGCGCAGCGGCTGGCCTGTTGCGCCGAGTTCTCCGGGCTGCCGCCGGTTAAGCGTTTCGCAAGGTAGCCGGCGTTAAAGGTATCGCCCGCCGCCGTGGTATCGACAATATTGTCCACGGGTGTCACCGGTACCGCTGTCTCCTGATCCCCTTGCAATATGAGTACATCCTCTGGCCCACGCTTGAGTACGATTTCGGGGATGCCGCAGTGTCCGTAGCGCTCGCGCACCCCGACGACAGTGTCGGCGCCCGCTCCCCAGAGCAGGGCTTCGTCGTCCAGGGTTAGCAGGGCCAGATCGGTGTGCTCCAGCAGCTCAGTGATTGCAATTTGTGCCTCCTGAGCACTGGGCCACAGGCGTGGACGATAATTGCTGTCGAAGGCCAGTTTGCCGCCGCGCTCGCGAAAACGCTGGATAAAGGCGATGAGGTTTTGTCTTCCCGTGTCGCCAATAATCGCCAGGGTAATCCCCGACAGGTAGAGCCAGTCGGTCTCGGCCAGTTCGCTCTCCCAGCGGACAATTTCGTCCGTGTGGTGAAACAGCTGGCGGGCCGGAGCCTGGCTGCGCCAGTAGAAAAACTCGCGCTCGCCGTCGTCACTGTTGTGAATCATATACAGACCGGGCACCATACCCCGGTGGCGAATCACCCCTTCGGCTGCCACCCCCTCGCTGTTGAGGGCGGCCACAATGGCGTCGCTGTAGTGATCGTCCCCCAACCGGGTGATATAAGCCGCCGCCGCGCCCAGGCGAGCCAGGGTCACCACGGTGTTGTAGGTGTCGCCCGCGTAGGCCAGGGTTTTCAACTCGGCCTCTCCCCGATACTGGGCGGGGCTGGGGGCCAGTTCGATCATTACTTCGCCAATGCAGGCAATCTTGGCCATGGTCTGGACTCCTGTAGCAATTTAACAACGAGGCGGCGAGGCGGCCATTCTATAATTGGTCAGGCCAGTCTGCAAGCGCTGCCGCCTCGCGGCTGAATTTGTTGTATGATCATCTCAGCTATAAAATAGGTGGCCCCTGATCATAACTTGGTTGTCACTGGGCGCTGTTGGCCGCTTAACTTAGGGCGGCAGTGGCTCGGTTTGCGGAGATTTAAGTCGCCATTGGCTTGGCCATTGACAGATGCGGAGGCATTTGCCACCATAATTGGTCTTACCTTATTGCGTAAAATAGCTGATCCTGGTCAGAC
>CBFGUT010000010.1:0-25100 GCA_965652265.1 uncultured Cellvibrionaceae bacterium
TTGTCGAGGTAGGCTTCGGTATCCTGTTGTGTCATGCGAACTCCCTAGCAGGCGAGCGCGCAGCATAGCATCGGCACACGGGTAAAAACAGAGGTCTATTAGCCGTGTCGCAAATAACAGTCCTCGTCATTGTCGAGCAGTGCGGTAAGCACATCCTTGCGGGTAATCATGCCCACCAGTGTGCCGTCTTCCACCACCGGGTAATTTTTCGGGTGTTTGACGATCATGGTCTGGGCGACTTCGACAATACTGGTGGCGGGCGCAAAGCTCATAACCTGGGTGGACATGACGCTGTCGGCACGAGGTGGATTCTCGCAGTAAAAAGCCCCCTGGAGGATTTCCTTAATACAATCCTGCTCAGAGATAAAACCAAGGACCCGTCGGTCGCTGTCGATGACAGGTGCCCCGGTGGATTTGGTGGCGAGCAATTGTTGCACCACTTGTAGTAGATTGGTATCGGCACTGAAAGCGAGTGGGGCGGGTTGCATATAGTCGCGTACAAGAATCGAGTGCATAGGCTTCTCCTGTGGCGTCTTATGCCGGAATTGCGCCGGCTGTTACTGCAAGTGTAGTCTACCGACAGCAGGCCAGATAGGCGCCGAGGGCCTTTTCAAATCCCTTCAGCAGGGCGTCCACCGTCAGTGCGTGACCGATGGAGACTTCGTCTATCGCGGCGCAGGCCAGCAGCTCCGGGAGGTTGTCCAGATTCAGATCGTGTCCCGCATTGACGCCCAGACCCAGTTGCCGGGCGTGCTCGGCGGCGGCCTGGTAGCAGGTCAATAGTGTATTGGCCCGTTTCGGGTCCTGGAGGTAGGCCGCGGCATAGGGGCCGGTGTAGAGTTCGATGCGCTCGGCACCCAGTTCGCGGGCCAGGCTAATCTGCTTGAGGTCCGGGTCCATAAACAGACTGACCCGAATACCCAGCCGTCTCAGTTCCTGAATCAGTGGCTCGAGGGTGGCGCCGTCTTTGGCGAGATCGAACCCGTGATCGGATGTCAGTTGATCGTCGCTGTCGGGTACCAGCGTGCACTGGTGGGGAATTAGATCCTTGACCAGTGTCATAAAGCCCGGGTACTGGCCGCTGGGACCGGCAAAGGGGTTGCCCTCGATATTGAATTCCAGGGCGGGGTGCTCCTGTATGAGTACACTGATCGCGCGGGCATCCTCCGGTCGGATATGGCGCAGATCGGGACGCGGATGCACGGTGAGGCCCTGCACACCCGCCTCAATACACAGCCTGGCGAAAGCCATAACGTCGGGGTAATTGCCCTCGCGAGAGTTGCGCAGCAGGGCAATTTTATTCAGGTTGACACTGAGTGCGGTACTCACTCGGCAATCATCTCCTTGAAACGCGAAGTACGTTCACCGGCATGCTTGCCGCGCTCGGCCTCGAGAATGCGTACGGCGGCATTGGGTGCATCCGGGAAGGCCTTGAAAATGCCGCGCGGTTCGGCCACGATTTTTTCCACTACCTGCTCGCCTTCAATCACCTTGCCAAACACGGCATAGCCCGGTTTACCCTCGCTGGCGTTGAGCGACTCATTGTGCTTGAGATTGATAAAAAACTGGCTGGTGGCACTGTCGGGGGCATTCAGGCGCGCCATCGATAAAGTCAGGTATTCGTTTTGCAGGCCGTTGTCTGATTCGTTGACAATGGGCTCAGCCGTTTCCTTGCGTTGAAAGTCAAAGGTCAGACCGCCGCCCTGAACCACAAAGGAGGGAATGACACGGTGGAAGATAGTGCCTTCGTAGAAACCGCTGTCCACATAATGAAGAAAGTTGGCCACGGTGATGGGTGCTTGCTCGGGGTAGAGCTCAATGACCAAAGTGCCGAGGTCGGTTTTCAGGGTGACAAAGCGCTCTTCCCGGGCTGTTTCCTCACTGCTGGCAAAGGTGCTGATCACTAATAAAAGCAGCGTCATAGATACCAGTTTCAGACCGTATAGGATTTTCATTCAATCGTCTCCGGTTAACGCCATTCAGACTGACGTTTGCGTTTGCCAATGGATTGCAGAATCAGTGACAGGATAATCCCACAAAACAAAATGCCGGCGCCCATCATCCATTCGCGATAGCGCTGATCGTTTTGCAGGCGTTCATTTTCCGTTTGCAGGACTTCTATACGGGTTTGCAACAACTGGTAGTTTTCGCTCAGAGCTTTGTGTTCCGCGCTAAGACTCACCGCATTAGCGGAGAGTTCACGCAAATTGGTATGTTGTTCCTGTAATTGACTGTGTGCTTCTTGCAGTTGCGACAATTGGTTGCGCAGTTCGGCGTTGGCGGTCTCCAGCTGCTCGTTGGTATCCAGTAACTGCCGCTGATTGCCGTCCAACTGACTCATACGACGGTTAAGCTGGGCGAGCTTGAGAGCTGCGGTGGGTTCCTCAAGCAGGTGCTGGTTGCGTATCCACCCTTCCAGCCCTCCCTCGGTGCGCACGTGCGACCAGACAACGCCGCTGTCATCTTCCGTCTCCTCCAGCAGTTCCAGTTTGGTGCCGCTGGGCAGTCCGCGGTGGACGATGCGGTAATTATTCCCCGTGCCGGCGCGCAGTGGTACCAACAGGGTATCGGAAACATAGCGCTCCTGAGCCTGGCTGTGTATTGCAGTCAACAGCAGGGCCAACACTAGGGGGGCGCCGAGGGCCAATTTATAGAGAGATTGTTTCACGCGTTTGTCCTGTGATGTCGGGCAAATGGGCAGTGTAACGTAAATTGCCGGATACCGGTGTCAACCGGATCACGGCAGAACCTTCTTGAAGGGTTTCACCTTGACCTGGGCATAGACTCCCGCCGCCACATAGGGGTCGGCATCGGCCCATGCTTGCGCATCCGCCAGAGAGTCAAATTCAGCGATTACCAGACTGCCGGTAAATCCGGCATCCGCGGGTTCCAGACTGTCCACGGCCGGATGCGGACCGGCCAGTAACAGGCGACCGGCATCCCGTAGAGCTTGTAACCGGGCCAGGTGATCGGCGCGCGCTCCTTGGCGCAGCGGCAGGCTATTGGCGACATCTTCACTGATAATGGCGTAATACATAGGGCGTCTCGCTATCAGGTGTTAATAATATCTTCCAGTTCCAGGTGAGTGAGTTGCTTGATACGGCGGAACAGGTAAATCAGGGCCACCATCATCACGCAGGTGGCGGGCAGGGCAATTACCGGGAAACTCCAGGCCGTCATTTTGCCCAGTTCCTCATTGAAAGCTACCGTGCCGGCGGGACTCACCACCAGCCACTTGGCGAGCAGATAATTGAGCGCAGAGGAGAGAAAGAACGAGCCGGCCACCATATAGGATGCATTGCGCAGTGCCAGATCGAAAGCCCCGGCGCTATGGTAGCGCTCCAACTGAGCCGCCACCAGGTCTACCTTCAGCACCTTGTCGTTGTAGAGAAAGGTCTTTACCAGCGGGTAGGGCGTCTTGATGGAAATCAGGGTTGCCAGTCCGATAATTCCCGGGATAGCGGCTTCCTTGATGGCAATATACTGCGGGTCCAGTGCCAGCAGGCCAATACCCCCGGTTAAGAGCACACTGATAACCCCCAGTGCGGAAAAAACGTTGACCTTGCGGCTGCGGTGGAAGTCACGCAGGCCATAAGCCAGTGGGAAGGCCAGGGCCACCACCAGTGCCAGGCGGGTACCCAGGTACTCATCGCCACTGAGTTTCATCAGGATCAGGGTGGGGATGACAATATTGAGCAGAATATTGAGCAGGAAACTTTCCCGTTCGGGTTTGCCTGCACCCGATTGTGCTTTATGCTGCTCCGTCGTGGCAGTGGCAGGGGTTGTTTCGGGATTGTTTTCAGGGTCGCTCATGCAGGCTCCGACAGCTCGTCAATTTCCAGGGTATTGCCGCCTTGGCGGCATAGAGGTAAAGCGTGATTGCAGATTTACACACACACAGTTCCTGCTCCGACGGTATTTTAAGCCCTCGTGAGCTAATGTCGAGAGCCAAAGTTCGCGGTGTGGATGTTATTGCCCTCACTGATCACGATACCCTGGCCGGTCTGGAGGAGGCCAGGACCGCCGCGTGTGAGTTGGGTCTGACGCTGGTTGATGGCATTGAGTTGTCGGCCCTGTGGGGCCGTTTGGGTGTGCATATTGTCGGTCTGGGTATCGACAGCCATCACCCGGAGATGCTTGCCCTGGTGGCGCGTCAGCAGACGGCCAGGGCTGAGCGCAACCGGCAGATAGCCGAACGCTTGCAGGCGCTCGGTCTGGAAAACGCGCTGGCGCGCGCGGAAGTGCTGGCTGCCGGGGACCAGCCCGGGAGACCGCATTTTGCCCAGTTGCTGGTGGCCGACGGGCTGGCGAAGGATATGGCCCAGGCTTTTAAAAAATATCTGGGAACGGGCAAACGGGCCGATGTGCGCTTTGCCTGGCCCGCCATGGCCGGATTGATCGACGCGGTGCGTGTGGCGGGCGGGGTGGCCGTGCTGGCTCACCCGCTGAAATACGGCCTGACCCGCACCCGTCTGCGCGGGTTGATCAGCGACTTCGCCGCCGCCGGAGGCCAGGCGATCGAGGTGGCCAGTGGCCAGCAGACAGCGGCGGACAGGCAGATGCTGGTGCAATTGGCGCATCACTTCGATCTGGCAGCTTCCTGGGGCAGTGATTTCCACCGCCCGGACCAGCCCTGGCAGGAGTTGGGTGTCTGCGGAGCTCCGCCCCCCGATATCCGTCTCGTGTGGCGCGAGGGCAGTGGTCTCGGCTGAGCCTGTGTTTGTATGTGCCGCTGGGCAAAATTATAATGACCGTTTGAGTCGCAAAAGCGAGAGTAAGGATCTGATTCGTGGCACAGTTTTTTCAGATACATCCCGACAATCCCCAGGCGCGCCTGATTACCCAGGCGGTGGATATCATCCGCCGCGGCGGCATCGTAGTCTATCCCACGGATTCGGCCTATGCGCTGGGCTGTCATATCGGCGACAAAATGGCACTGGACCGCATTCGCCTGATGCGTCGTCTGGACAAACACCATAACTTTACCCTCATGTGTCGCGATCTATCGGAAATCGCCACCTATGCACGGGTGGATAACCAGGTTTTTCGCCTGCTTAAAACCCATACACCCGGCCCCTATACCTTCATCCTGGAAGCCACCTCCGAGGTGCCGCGGCGGCTGATGCACCCCAAACGCAAAACCATTGGTCTGCGAGTGCCGGACAATGCCATTGCCCTGGCATTGCTGGAAGAATTGAACGAACCGCTCATGACCAGTACCCTGCTGTTGCCCGGGGATGAGTATCCACTGACCGACCCCTACGATATTCGCGATTCGCTGGAGCACCAGGTGGAACTGGTGATTGACGGTGGTTTTTGCGGGCTGGAGCCCACCACCGTGGTGGATTTGACCAACACCACGCCGGAACTGCTGCGCCAGGGCAAGGGCGATTTTTCGGTATTTACCTAAGTGATTGAAATGGAAGGCATTATCCAATCGTGCCGATGCTGTCACCGGGGTAGGATTACCGCTATAATGCCGCCACCGTGTGGTGACCGCCCACACCACTGGCACAGGGGAACCCCGTGATAGAACAGAATTCTGAGTCCGCCGCCGAGCCCGCTGTTGCCGCACCCGTTGCCGCTGTGGGCGACGAAGTGGCCCCGCGACCCCACCAGGATGAGATACCCTTTGCCATTGTGCAGGGCAAACCCTATACCGAGCTGCCCCGGGACCTCTACATCCCCCCCGATGCATTGGAAGTGTTTCTGGAGGCTTTCGAGGGGCCGCTCGACCTGTTGCTGTACCTGATTCGCCGCCAGAATATCGATATTCTGGATATTGATGTCTCGGAGATTACCGCCCAGTACATGGCCTATGTTGAGCTGATGGATGCCGCACACTTTGAGCTGGCCGCCGAATATCTGGTAATGGCCGCCATGCTGGCGGAAATCAAGTCGCGTATGCTGTTGCCGCGCACCAGCGAGGAAGAAGAGGAGGGGGAAGACCCGCGCGCTTCGCTGATCCGCCGCCTGCAGGAGTACGAGCGTTTCAAGACGGCGGCGGAAGACATGGACGAATTGCCACGCATGGGACGGGATATCCATCAGGCCTCGGCGGAGCCACCGGATCGCAAGCTCACCCGCCCGGAGCCCGAGGTGGAATTGCGCGAACTGTTGTTGGCACTCTCGGAAGTGCTGCGCCGCGCGGATATGTTTGAGAGTCACCATGTGGAAAAAGAGCGCCTGTCCACGCGCGAGCGGATGGCACAGGTGTTGGACAATCTTTCCGCGGGTCGCTTTGTGCCCTTTGTGAGTCTTTTCCGGGTAGAGGAAGGCCGTCTGGGCGTGGTGGTGACCTTCCTGGCGGTGATGGAATTGATCAAGGAGTCCCTGGTGGAAATTGTACAGAGCGAGGCCTTTGGCCCCATACACGTAAAGGCAAGAACACAGTAATGGATACGCAGCAGTTGCAACGTATAGTCGAGGGCGCGCTTCTGGCCGCCGGCACCCCCCTGTCCATCAAGCGCTTGAGCGAGCTGTTTGAGGAGGGAGAGGCCCCGGAAAAGGAGGCATTCGAGGAAGCATTGGCCGCCATTGCCGCCCAGTGCGAAGGGCGTGGATATCAGCTCAAGGAAGTGGGCAGTGGTTGGCGCCTGCAGGTGGAAGAAGACCTGGCCCCCTGGATTAATCGCTTGTGGGAGGAAAAACCGCAAAAGTACTCGCGCGCCCTGTTGGAAACTCTGGCGCTGATTGCCTACCGGCAGCCCATTACCCGGGGGGATATCGAGGAAATCCGCGGGGTGGCGGTCAGCTCGCATATTATCAAGACGCTGGTGGAGCGCAACTGGGTGAAAGCGGTGGGTCATCGCGACGTGCCCGGTCGGCCCTCGCTCTATGCCACCACCCGCAGCTTTCTCGATTATTTCAATCTCAAAAGCCTGGATGAATTGCCCACCTTGAGTGATATTCGCGATCTGGACGAAATCAATGCCTCCCTGGATCTGGATATGGAGACGGCCTTACGCGGCGGCGAAGGGGACAATAGCGACGAAGAGAGTGAGCCGGCAACCGGAACCGAAACGACTGACATTGATGAAGAAGCCCAGACAGAGTCGCCCGCTGAGATGAACGAAGCAGAGGATGGGGGTATGGCTGACACTAGCGATGACGATGTCGGCGGGCCCGAAGCCACTCCAGACCCGCAAGTGACGGTGGAAGGTGACCATACCGATGACGATCACAGCGAGCGCTAGGGCCTTATGACGGCGAAAAAAACAGATAAGGCGTCCACGCCGCCCGAGGGCGATGAGAAATTACAGAAAGTGCTGGCGCGTGCCGGACTGGGGTCGCGCCGGGAAATGGAGCGCGCTATTGCCGAGGGCCGTGTCCTGGTCAACGGCCGGGTGGCCAGCCTCGGCGACCGGGTCAATGCCACCGACAAGCTCGAGTATGCCGGCAAGCCGGTCGTCACCAAAACGGCCAAAAGTCGCCGCCGGGTGATTCTCTATAACAAACCCGAGGGGGAAATCTGTTCGCGCAGCGACCCCGAGGGCAGGCGCACGGTCTACGAGGCGTTACCAAAAATCACGGGCGAGCGCTGGATTTCCGTGGGGCGCCTGGATTTTAACACCAGCGGCTTACTGCTGTTCACCAACGATGGGGATCTGGCCAACAAGCTGATGCACCCCTCCTCGGTCATTGACCGGGAATACCTGGTGCGCATTCAGGGCGCGGTGGATGACGATATGAAACAGCGGTTGCTGGAAGGGGTACTGCTGGAGGATGGTATTGCCCGTTTTACCGATATTGTCGACGGCGCCGGCGAGTCCCGCAATCGCTGGTTCTACTGTGTGGTAATGGAAGGCCGCAACCGCGAGGTACGCCGCTTGTGGGAATCCCAGGGGGTCAAAGTGAGTCGCCTTAAGCGGGTGCGCTATGGCAATATTTTTATCCCCTCACATGTGCGAGTGGGACAGTGGCTGGAACTGGGGCCGCGGGAAATTGCCGATCTGTGTCTGACGGCAGGGTTGGAGCCCCCGCGGGTGACCCCACCCAGCCGCGATGAAACCAAAAAGCTGGAACGCCACGAGCGCAAGCTGCGTGCCGGTAAGGGAAAGCCGGGCCCTAAGGGGCGACGCTGAGCGGCGGCGGTGTACAGCAAACGGCATCGCGACCCTTGCTCTTAGCCTGGTAGAGAGCCCGGTCGGCACGGTCGAATAGGGCGTCTACCGGCTCCTCGGCCTGACAGCAGGCGCTCACGCCAATACTCACCGTGGGTGTGATGACATTGTCGCCGTCGGCAATGGCGAGGCTGGCAATGCCCCGGCGCAGCCTCTGTGCGGTAATCAAGCCACCAGAGGCACTGGCTGCGGCCAGCAACACGGCAAACTCCTCGCCGCCATAGCGAAAAACCATGTCCGATGCCCGGCAAATTTCCGTAATCGTGTCCGCCACCGCACACAGTACCCTGTCACCGGAGCTGTGCCCGTAGCGATCATTGATCTGTTTGAAATTGTCGATATCGATCATCAACAGCGCGAAAGTATTGCGGTTGCGGCGCAACAGCTCGTATTCGCGACGGATGGCGGTGTCCAGCGCAGCACGGTTGCCTACGCCGGTCAGCGGGTCGGTAAGTGCCTGTGCCAGGGCCTGCTCGTAAAGCGCGGCGTTTCTGAGCGCGTACACCAGCGACGCGAGCAGTGTTTCCAGGCTGATTTGTTCGGCATCACTAAAGCGCTCTTTCCGGTAAAAGGTAATCTCTCCCAGATACATTTGCGGCAGGTTGAGGCGATAGTGGCAGCAGTGAGCGGCTTTGCGGCCCACGCTGAAATGCTGTTTGTCGGCACTTTTGGGGCGAAAGGCAATACCGCCCACGGCCACCAGCGGTTGGATATGGCGAAACAGCAGAGCCAATAACTGGCGGGTGTCCAGCGAGGTTTGCAGTGCCTGGGCAAGGCGTATGCGAGCACTGGCTTCATCGCCGATCCCCTGGGGTTCACGCGACAGAGCGCCCGCGGCTGTAGAGGTAATGGATGTCACGTCTCGCATAGGCTTAATTCCGTCAGGTATTAGCGGCAAAATGCGATTTGCCGCGCGGGTTGATGAGGAATTAGCGATATTTATGCCAATGTCTAAGGTGTGTAAAAAACCTTTTAAAAATCAAGGTGTTGTAGGTTTTGTGCGGGGTCGGATAAAGGCGAGCCGACAAAAAATTGGCCGTTATTTCAACGGAGAGCGGAAAATTCTTGCCGTCAGTCAAAATAATGTCGGGCAGGTATTTTAGACCCACTGGTCACTCATGAGGCTGCCTGGTCCATCAGGGAGGGAAGTTCAACTTCAACACAGAGGCCCCCGCTGTCGCGATTGCGGGCCGCAATTTTGCCTCCGTGAAGTGCAATGGTGCGCTGGGCAATAGCCAGTCCCAGGCCATAGCCACCGGTTTTGCGATCACGGGCCTGGTCGGTGCGGTAAAAGGGCTCGAAAATATCCTCCAACTGATCCGGCGGTACTCCGGGGCCCGAGTCGCAAACCGTCACCCGGTAGCCTTCCGCTGAGGATGCCAGTTGTACCTCAATGCTTCCCTCAGCGGGAGTGTAGTGCAGAGCGTTGCGCAGTATATTCTCGAACACGCCGCGCAGCATATTGCCGTGAGTGGCAACCAGCGCTTCGTCGAGTTCCCGGTAGTACTCACACTGGATCTGTTCGCGGGCCATCTCGGCGCTGAAATTTTCCACACAGGACATCAGCAAACCGGCGAGATCCATGGTGTCATCCAGGGTCCAGTTGCCATTGTCGAGCACCGGCAGGGCGAGAATATCGGTTATCACATCTCCCAGATAATCGGCGGCCTGCTGGATACGGTCCAGTTCGCGCTCGACAATGCCGCCGCTGCGTTTGCGCGCCAGGGCCAGGGCCACTTGCAGCCGTGCCAGGGGTGTACGCAACTCGTGGGAGACATCCTTGATCAGACGTTTCTGTTCATGCATGGCCTTTTCCAGGCGCGCGGTCATGTGGTCGAAATCGTGGGCCAGAGAGGCTATTTCATCGCCGCGCTGGTGAAAACGCTGGCCAATTCGCACACTGAGGTCACCGCTGGCGATAGTCCGTGTGGCTTTTTGTAAGGTGGAGATGCCCCGGGCCAGGTAACGCGCCACAAAAAAGCACGCCGTCCCGCTGACCAGTACCGATATCAACAGCATTGGCCAGATGTTGCTGATAAACAGTTGCCAGACAATGTCTCCCGAAGAGGGGGCGAGGGTAATCACCTTGACACTCTTGCCATCATTCAGTGTCACCTGACGTCCCCAGAGACGCTTACCCTCCACCAGCAGTTTGTCGGAGGGGTGACTGGGGTTGAGGCGCTGCACCAGCTCCGCCGCCCCTTCGGGAAGGGGGCGGCCCAGTAAATCCTCATTGTGGGCGTCGACAATATAAAAGGACTGGATCGACCAGGGGGGCATGCCCCGCATATCGGCCATGACCTGGGCTGAGTTGCGATTGATGGCTGAACCGGCAATGCGATCCAGCAAGCGCCTGCCAGGGTCGTAGTCGCGATCACTGCGCGGTAACTGCAGGTAATTGTCCGGGTTGACCTCCAGCCAGTGAATGACCAGATTGGAGGTGACAATAATCACCGCACTGATACACCAGAAGGTCAGAAAGATTCGCAGATAAAGCCGGGTCATGAAAACGGGGCCTCGGGCGTTATAGGCTTGTTCCCGTAGGGGCGACGTCTTGGCAGGGGCAACCCCGGAGGCTGCCGCGTTCTATCATAGCCGGTGCCCACGGGTTAGGACTGCGGCCGGGGGTCGGGGTCGCTGCTGCGTGTCAGCATATAGCCAGCACCACGGACGTTGATAATTTGTTCACGGCTGGCCCCGGCGCTGGAGAGTTTCTTGCGGATGTTACTCACGTGTACGTCGATACTGCGGTCGTAGGGCGTCAGTTTGCGGCCCAGCGCCTGCTCGGTGAGAGCGTCCTTGCTGATAACCTGTCCCGCCTGTCGCACCAGCAGTTCCAGCACACTGAACTCGGTGCCTGTCAGCGGTAATTGTTCATTTTGCCAATAGGCGGAGCGGCTCCCCAGCTGCAGAGTCAGTTTGTCCACCTGCAGGGTTTCCGACGCCGGGGCGGTTTCCTGTTGAATGCTGGCGCGGCGCAATACGGCCCGCAGCCGTGCCACCAATTCGCGGGGATCACAGGGTTTGGGAAGATAATCGTCGGCACCAATTTCCAGGCCGATGACCCGATCGATGGTGTCGCCCTTGGCGGTCAGCATTAGCACCGGGGTGTGTTGATGACCGTAATCCGCGTGTTGGCGCAGTTTCTTCAAGACGTCAAAACCACTGTGGCGGGGCAGCATGACATCGAGAATCAGCGCCGCATAGTCATGCTCGCGCGCCAGTGTCAGTGCCTCTTCGCCGTCGAAAGCTGTCTCCACTTGAAACCCCTCGGCCGCCAGATATTCCTGCAGCAATTCGGAGAGCTCTCTATCGTCGTCAATCAGTAGTATTTTTACCATGCTGGACCTGTTATTCGCACTGGTGAAACCGGCCCTGGCCTGTCGTCAGTCAGGGCCCCTTATGTTTGCGGGTCGCTGCGGGCATATTAACGGGAAATGTCGCTTACAGCCAGAGGTACCCTTGCGCAGGCAGGACTTTACTGGGAAAATCCGCCCAGATTTCAGCGGTGTTAAATCAGAGGTTGTTGTGGCCAAGATCGGCTTGTTTTATGGCAGTGATGAAGGCAATACCCAGGCCGTAGCGGAGCGCATTGCCCACCGGTTGGGGAGGGAGGTGGTGGATATTTACGATATCGCCGAGGTGACACAGCTGGATTTCATGCGCTATGAGCAGCTGATACTCGGCATTCCCACCTGGGATTTTGGTCAGATCCAGTCGGATTGGGAGGAGTTTTGGGACGATCTGGGAGCCATCGACTTTGGCGGTAAAACCGTGGCGCTTTTCGGTCTGGGTGACCAATTCGGCTACGGCGATTATTTTCTCGATGCCATGGGCATGATGCACGACGTGATCGCCCAATCCGGTCCGCATCGTATCGGCTACTGGCCCACAACCGGTTATGAGTTCGAGGCCTCCAAGGCAGTCACCGAAGAGGGTGACCAGTTTGTGGGCCTGGCCATTGATGAAGATCAACAGGAAGACCTTACCGCCGAGCGCCTGGACCGTTGGTGCCAGCAGATTCACACCGAGTTTGGCCTGGACACGCCGCTGACGTTGGGGGATGAGTAGAGGAGCGGTGTATGGTGAAAGTCTGGATTGGGTAGGGAAATGGGAGAAAGTTACCCGACGGTGGTTTAAAAGTCGGACGTCTGAAGTCTGATGTCGGACGCGCTGCTGTTTGTTAACCTCTGAGCGTTAATGAATTACTCCCTCTGCCTCCGATTCTGACTGGGCTTTAGCCTCAGACGTCAGACATCCGACATCAGACATACCGCTACACCTCGGCAATAAAGATCCCCCGCACCGGTGCCGGGTAACCCTCGCAAGTGCGGCTGGGATCGTCGGGGTCGAGAAATTCGGCCAGGGAGTGAAAGCGCATCCACTCGGTGCGACGCTGTTCGTCGGTGGTGGTAGGGCTGATATCCACTACACGGGGGTTGCTGAAACCGCATTTTTTCATCCAGCCCACCAGAGTCTCGGGGCTGGGCAGGAACCAGACATTGTTCATCATCGCATAGCGTCCTTCCGGTACCAGCACTTCTCCAGGCTCTCCGTCAATCACCAGCGTTTCCAAAACCAGTTGCCCGCCGGGCCGCAGTGTTTCGCGCAGTTCACGCAGGTGGTCCATGGGCGAGCGTCGATGGTAAAAGACCCCCATGGAAAAGGTGGTATCGAAGGCCTCGAGTTTTTCCGGCAGGTGTTCAATGCCCACCGGCAGTACATCCAGCGGATGGCCGCCACCCGCCAATTGTTTGACCGCGGCCCATTGCACCACGAAGCGCGGAGAGGGGTCGATGCCGATAACGCGTCGCGCGCCCGCTCCGAGCATGCGCCAGCCGTGATAACCATTGCCACAACCGACGTCCAGCACCAGGCGGTTGTGCAGTGGGGCGATATGTGGCAGCAGACGCTGCCACTTCCAGTCCGAACGCCATTCGGTATCTAACTCCACGCCGTAGAGGTGGTAGGGGCCTTTGCGCCAGGGTATCAGCTGCTCCAGCGCCTGGCGCAGTTGCGGATGTTGATCGGGCGGCAGGTCGCTGGCTGCGCCAATGGTCACGCTGTCGCGCAAGTCCAGCACGCTGGGTTGCGGGGTGGGCAGTTGGGCCAATGCCGCCAGCCAGCCAGGCAAGTCACCATAACGGCGGCTGTTAAGGCCCTCGGCGATTTGCTCGGACAGGGACTGCCCCCAGCGCGCCAGCGAGGGGTGCTGGCTCAGATAGTGGAGTAGATCGCTGTAATCTGGCATGGGGCAGGGATGTCATCTTGGCTGAGCTGGCATTCTAGCGGCTGGACCGGGGCGACTCAATGCGCTGTCACCAAAGTGTCATTCAGAACTCGCATAATTCTCCTATGAACTGTGTGACTGACGAACTCGACGCCCGCGTGTGCCCCAATCCGCTCTCAACGCTGGAAGAATTGCAATGGATTATTGAACAGCGTCAATTACATGCGGTATTCCAACCCATTTTCGATATTATCAATCACTCGGTGACAGGTTACGAAGCGCTGATTCGCGGCCCCGCCCACAGCCAGCTGGCGCGACCGGATCAATTGTTCGCCGCCGCCGGTGAGTATGGCATGCTCGCCAAGCTCGAATACGCCTGTCGCGAAGAGGCCTGTACCGCCTTTATGCGTCAGCGCCTGCCCGGCAAACTGTTTCTCAACATGACCCCGCTCAGTTTTACCGATAGCCAGTATCGTGACGGTGTCACCATGGCGATTTTGCGACGGGTGCAACTGGACCCCGAGCGCGTGGTCTTCGAGTTGACCGAAAAGCAGCCGCTGGATGACCACGAACTGCTCGCGGGCGCCTGCCAGCATTTTCGTCAGCAGGGTTTTGCCGTAGCCATCGACGACTTGGGAGCCGGGTACGCGGGCCTGCGTATCTGGAGTGAACTCAATCCCGACTATGTGAAAATTGACCGCCATTTTATCAGCGGTATTGACGCCAGTGCGGTCAAGCGCGAGTTTGTACGCTTTATGCTGGAAATTGCCCAGCGTATTGGTAACAAGGTCATTGCCGAGGGCATTGAGACCCAGGGCGAATTTAAAACCCTGGTGGCGCTGGGGGTGGAGTATATGCAGGGCTTCTATCTGGCGCGGCCGGCGGCCAACCCAGGCATCGAGGTGCCCGAGCACATCCGCGAGGCCCAGCGCAGCGCCATGCCTTTGTCGCGCGACACCTTTCGCCAGACCTTGCGCGCGGTGACCGTCTCTGAGCGCGGTGTGGATCCCACGGTGCCGGCGCTGGACGTCGTCAAAATGCTGCGCTCGGACGTGCGCTTGACCTGTTTGCCGGTGGTGACGTCCGAGGGGCAACCGCTGGGCATGATCAGCCGCGCCGAGTTGCTCAATACCTTTTCCTGGCGTTACGCCTACGAATTGCACGGCAAGAAACCCATAGCGGATTTTATCAGCCCACGCACGCTGATGATGGATATCGACAGCGATATTCACGAAGCTGGACGCCTGGTCACCGAGGACCCAGGCCAAAACCTGAGTGTGGATATCATTGTCTGCGAGGCCGGGCAGTACGCCGGTCTGGCCAAGGTGCGTGGTATTTTACGCACGATTGCCGACGACAGTCTGCGCGCCGCTCGGCATTCCAATCCCTTGACGTTATTGCCGGGCAATGTGCCCCTCTACGAGTGGATCGATCGGCTGTTGTCCCAGGGCGTGGATTTTGTTGTCGCCTATTGTGATATCAACCACTTCAAACCCTATAACGATGCGTTTGGCTACAGCGCAGGCGACGATGTGATTATCCAGTTGGGGCAGTTATTGCGCGAGCATATCCAGCCGGAGTCAGATTTTATCGGCCATGTGGGTGGGGATGATTTCATCGTGGTATTCAAAAGCCCCGACTGGCAGCAACGTTGTCGGGCGATTTTCAATGATTTTGACAGGCGTATACGCGAACTCATGCCGGCGACGCTCCAGGAATATTATATCGAAGATCGTCAGGGACAGCGTCAGCGCTTTGGTCCTCCCACGCTGGCCATTGGCTGTGTCAATCCGGACCCCGAACACTGTCACACCCACCATCAGGTCGCCATGCTGCTGGCCGATGCCAAACGGCAGGCCAAGGCCATGGGGGGCAACCAGCTTTTTCTCTCCCGCCGGCGCTCACCGCCCAGCCATTGATATGCTATTCTCAGTTGAGATGTCCCCGGGGCATCTCAATCCTTCCATGGTGTGCAGGGCATGAGTCCGTGCCGGCATGATCCTGGCGGTAGCCTGTGTAGAGGTGGCAGTGTTTTATGGTTGAATCGGGGTTTGCCAACCTCAAGGCGTTGGTGGTCGATGATTTCGATAATTTTCGTATCAGTCTTATACGCATGTTGCAGGAGATTGGTTTTGCTCATGTGGACTCGGCCATCAACGGTCGTGATGCCCTGCGCAAATGCCATGCGGTGCAATATAATCTGGTGTTGTGCGACTATAATCTGGGGGGCGGTAAGTCCGGCCAGCAGGTACTGGAAGAAGTCAGGCTGAAGGGGCTGTTAAGAGTCGGTAGCCTGTTTGTCATGGTTTCCGCCGAGTCCGGTAAACCCATCGTGATGGCGGCTTACGATTATGAACCCGATGCCTACCTCACCAAGCCCATTACCACCAAAACCCTCGCTCAGCGCCTGGAACGGCTGATTCGTCTGCGGTTGGAAATGCTCCCTATCTATCGGGCGCTGGAGGCGAATGAAACGCCACGAGCCATTGAGGCCTGTCGGGTTTATTTGTCGGGTCGGGGTCGGGCGCGCAATCAGTGCCAGAAATTGTTGGGTCGTCTGTTGTTGGATAGTCAGCAGTTTGCCGAGGCCGAGGCCGTGTACCGAGAAGTACTGTCAGGGCGCGATCTTGACTGGGCGCAGGTGGGCATGGCGATTTCCCGGCGTGGCCAGGACGACTGGATAGGGGCCATGCAGTGGGCGGAACAGGCCCTGAAGAACAGTCCGCTGTGCATGAAAGCCTACGACCTGCAAGTCGAGTTACAACGCGACCGCATGGACCACTTTGCCGAACAGGATATCCTTCAGCGCGCGGTGGCGAAGTCGCCGCTGTCTATCCGCCGGCAACAACAGCTGGGTGAGGTGGCGCTGCACAACCGCGACATCGAAGTGGCGGTGCAGGCCTTGCGTCGGGCCGTGCGCCTGGGCGAAGAGTCCTGCTATGATGAGGCGGATACGCACCTCAATTTTGTTCGCGCCTCGGCGGCGAGCGCTCGCGACGGGGGTGAGTTTAGCTACGGACGCGAGGTGCTCAAGGTACTGAGTGAATTTGAACAGCGCTTTGGCAGTGAGCACCTCAACACGGTGGCGGTGCAGTCGGTGGGAGCGCTGTTTAAATCGGCAACCGGCGATGCCCCCGGCGCGCAGAGTAGTTTGTCCCGTGCCCGTCAGCTCAGCGAAGAGCTGGCATTGGAGCCGCCGATACTCATCCAGGTGGACTGGCTGGACTGTTACGATAACCTCAATGAGCGCGAAGCTTTCTTGCAATTATTGGGCGAAGTACAGGAGCGTTACAGCACTGATCAGTATGCGCTGGAAACCATTGATCGCTTGCTGGATAACCCTCTCAGTGAAAAAAACCGGCGCTGGCTGGCCGAGTTGAACCGGGAGGGTATCAGCCATTATGAAAATCGTCAGTACAATAAGGCGATTGCCTGTTTTATACGTTTGATGCGCAAATTCCCCCGGCATATCAGTATCAGGCTTAATCTGATGCAAGCGTATGTCGGCAAGCTGAAAACTCAGTCCGACAGCGCCTTGATGGAAGAAGCAAGGAAGCTTAATCATTCCCTGCAGCGGGATATCACCCCGGATAACGAGTCCTTCGAACGCTACTGTCAATTGCGGGATGCGCTGCGGGCGCTGGAAAACGAAATGGAGAGCGATAATGACGCAAAATAAGCCCACGCTGGATTTTGCTTTTGTACTCGCATCCAGTGTGCACGACATGAAAAACTCTGTGGGCATGTTACTGCAAACGCTGGAAAGTCTGACCGAGTTGCCCGACTCATCGCCAGTGGCGGAGCAAATGGGCGTATTGGGTTACGAGGCGGCACGTATCAACAGTGAGTTGATTCAGCTGCTATCGCTTTATCGCATGCAGGAAAACAGCCTTCTTCTTCAGGTGGACGAGTGCTATGTGGACGATGTGCTGGCCGAGCAGGTGGCGCGCAATGAGTTGATGTTCAAGTCGCGGAAGATAGAGTTGGTTTATCATTGCGACAAAGATTTGTTGTGGTATATGGATGCCGAATTAATTGGCGGGGTGGTTAACAATCTGTTGGTGAATGCGGCGCGTTATTGCCGACAACATGTGAAGCTGTCTGCCAGTATTCAAGACGGGTCACTGTGTATTGCCGTGGCCGATGATGGTAGGGGATTTCCGGACTCCATGCTGGAGGCGCCCTTGCAACCCTGCGCAGGTGTCTCCTTTGCCAGTGGTAGCACCAATCTCGGTTTGCTGTTCGCCACTCAGGTGGCGCAGTTGCACGTTAATCAATCGCGCTGCGGTCGGATCGAATTGAATAATGGTGCGCCGCTGGGGGGCGGCAGGGTAATTGTGTGTCTACCCTAAGTTGGCACCCATTACCTCAGGCGGCGTTCTGTGGCAGACGCCCCCGACGGCAGTCGCCACACTTGAAAAATACCCCCCCCTATAGCATCATTCCAGTGATAGAGGCCTGAGCGACTAAGGAACTGATCATGCTTAAAATCCGCTTCAAGAATAAAAAGTACAGTGCGGTATGGCTGGTGGAGCCCAAGGTCACCATTGGTCACGCGCGGGATAATCAGGTGGTTGTCAGTGCCTCCAATGTGGCCGAACATCACCTGGAAATTCTGGTGGACAGGGACAATCTGACTCTGGTCAATCTGGTGCCCGAATCCCCTGTTAGCGTTAACGGTAACCCCGTCGCCGAACGTCAGGCCCTTATTGCCGGAGATACCATCACGCTGGCGGATATCGCCCTGGAAATCATTGATCCCAAAGAAGATCTGGCACCCAAACCTTCACCGGAGGTCGCTCAGCAGACCAGCCCACGCGTGCCCAAATCCACGGGCTGGGCCCTTAAGGCGAACCATACGGCCTTGCAGAACAAGGTTTATCCGCTCAAACCGAAAAACATTATAGGCCGTTCCAGCGATTGCGATATCTGCGTGGCGGCCGCCCACCTGTCCCGGCGTCACGCCGAGTTAACGGTTGCCGACGGTGTGCTCTATGTGAAGGATCTGGGCTCCGCCAATGGCACCTACCTCAATGGTAAACGTATTACCGAAGCCCGTATCAAGCGCGGCGATGAACTGCGTTTTGACACGCTGAGCTTTGGCGTGATCGGTCCCGCCGATGATATGGCTAAAACCTCGGTGCGTTCAGTGGGGGCGGTCAAGCATGCCGGGGCTCGCAAAAAAGCTCCCGAGCAACGCCAGGTCAAAGCTTATACACCACCGCCAACGCCAGGCGGCGAATCGGAAGGCCAGCGACCACGCTACGCCACGGGTGGGCTGGTGGTGCTGGTCTTGCTCGCCGCTGTTGTGGTGGCGGCGCTCTATCTTACCAGGGGATAACCGCGTCACATACTAATCTGATGCTTTTATAACCAATTGTTCTTCAAGTAAGGGACATCTTTGCCGATAAGCGGAAAACAACCGCCGAATCTGCACGAGGTGCCCCATGCTCGCCAACGCCTTGCCCGTTTCATCACACTCCACCTCCAGCCCCCGTCCCAGTATGCAGGCGGGGAATGGCGACCGTGGCGACGCCGCTGTACTGGTGCGTCATACCCGCCACAATCTGGAGAAAATCAGTGCCGCCCCCGGCTTCAGGCCGCTGACGGCGGAGCAGGCGGCCGACAATATTCTCGGCTTTATTGCCCGGCAACTGGATCGGGACAAGGCGGCCGGCGCCACCCCCGAAGCGCTGGAGTCGCGGCTGCAGGCTGGCCTTCGCGGATTCCAGCAGGGTTTTGCCGAGGCGCGCGAAAAACTGGAGGCCCTCAGTCTACTGTCTCCCGAAGTGGAAGCCAGTATTGGCAAAACGCGAGACCTGGTGTTGACGGGTATCGATGAGCTGGCGCTGACCCACTTGGGTCACAAGCTGAACGATAGCACTGAGGATCAGGTGCAGCTCTCTCCTCTTGCTGCCCGGGGCGCGACTCTTGACGGCAGCGCCTGGCAGCTGGATTACAGTGAATTACAGGCCCAGAGCTTCCACTTCGAATTGATGACCCGCGAGGGCGATCGGGTCACCATCAGTGCCTCGCGTCAAGAGGTGCAAGCCTTCTCCGCTGCCGCCGGGCAGTGGCGTTATGACGGTGCCAGCAGTAGCCATTTCGCACTTTCCATCGAAGGCGAATTGAGCGCTGAGGAACACGCCGCAATCGATGGCCTGCTGCAACAGGTTGATGAGCTGGCGGCGGATTTTTACGGTGGTGATCTGGAGGGCGCTTTTGCTTCGGCATTGTCGCTGGGTTATGACGCTCAACAAATCAGTGCTTTTTCCCTCAATTTAACACGCACGGAAATTCAGCGCGCCAGCCACGCCTATGGTTCTCAGCCCGAGGCCAGTCCATTGCAATCGAAACTAGCGCCGCTCGGGCAGTTTGTCAAAAAACTGGAACAGGCGCTCGACACTGCCGGTGTGTTTGCCCAGCCCGCCGATCTCTTGACTCAACTGGCCGAGCAGGTGGTGCGCAAGCCGACGCAAGCGGGTGACAAAGAGCGCCCATATTCTTTTAGTGATTTTATCGAGCAATTGCTGGCGAATAGCAAAAGCGCTTAGTCGAGTTCGTTAAACTGCGCTAACATAACCCCTGCTAACAACGGGGGATTATCTAGTGCTGGTTTTTTTGACAACCTCGGGCTGTCACTTGTGCGAGGAAGCCAAGTCTATGCTGGAACAGGTTTATCAGACGGAGGGCCTGGCTTATACCGAAGTGGATATCGCTTCCGACGATGCACTGGTTGAACGCTATGGCCTGCGCATCCCGGTGATACGTCAGGGGTCGCGGGAACTGGACTGGCCGTTTACGCTGGCGGATATTCGTCAGTTGGATTAAGGATTGTCTATCAGCCTGCTAGTGGTCCGCGGCGATATCGCGCTGTGAGGTTTCCAGTGTCAGCCCGGTATCGTCCACCCATTCCAGGGTCTGCATATACAATTCGGCTGCCTGGGTCTGGTCAAGCCCGCGTTGTTGCAGATATTCCCAATCGATGTCGTCCCACTCTCCATGCTCGTAGGCAATGGCAATGCGCAACAATTTGCCTTCTTCTCCCGTGCCCTCCAGCAAGGCCTGGCGGAGGGAGTCACTCAAGTGAATGTCGCCTAATAATTGCGGCAGAGGGACATCCATAAACGCATCCAGCGTGGATAACAGCCCCACAGTAAAGAATGAGTCACACTGGTGCCGGGGGTGTGAGGTGGCCGCCAAAAGCTCACAGAAGCGCGCACGGATCAATGCTTTGACGGCCAGTTCCAATGGCTTGTCATCCAGATTGGTCATGGCGAGCAAGCTGACCCAGTTTTTGATAATTTTCAGACCCAATAAAGTAATGGCCTGTCGCAGGGATTCGATGGTACGGGGCAGACCAAAGGCAGCGGAGTTAACCAGCCTTAACAGTTTGTAACTGAGTACCGCGTCGCGGCTGATGATCTCCTCAATATCCTCAAACTCCACGTCGGGGCTATTGATGGCGGCGAGCAAAGCGACCACCGACTGTTTGTTCTCGCTCAGACGCCGCCCGCTGATAAGTTGAGGACGCTCGAGAAAATACCCCTGAAAGTAATCACAGCCGAGCGCCCTGCAGGCCTCCAGCATGGCAAAGGTCTCGATCTTTTCCGCCAGAATGGCTACTCCCAGCGGTTTCAGCCACGCGATGTGTTGTTGTAATTGCGCTTCGTTTAACGCGAGAACATCCAGCTTGACGATATCGGCGTAGGCGACCAGCGGCTCGGTATGGGCATTGAGTTCAAAGTCATCCAGGGCAATGGTGAAGCCCTTCTCCTTGAGCACCTTGAGGCGATGCAGCAACCTGGGGCTGGTGTATTCGCTCTCCAGCACTTCGATCACCAGTTGCCCGGTATCGAAAGGCAGGGGCGCGTCCATCAGTGGACCGGTAAAATTGATAAAGGCGCGCTTGTTACCCACCACCTTGTGAATGGAAAGATCGGTAAAAGTATTCAGCAGTACTTGCGAACTGGCGCTGTCGCCATCGACGATCAGTGGTGGATGAGAGGTGTGGGAGCGATACAGCAGCTCATAGCCGCAGACAACCATTTTGCGATCGAAAATGGGTTGTCTGGCAAGTAATGGATAGGTATGTTCAGCCAACCTTTGCCCCTATAGCCACGGCCATGATTCCGATTATCAGAACAGTGCGCTGGCCTCTCCCTTGGTGATAAAGGGCTTGACATCTCCCAGGCGATAACCGTAGATCACCGAATAGGCGAGGACATTCTGTACATAGCCGCGGGTCTCGTGATAGGGAATAGTCTCAATCCAGATATCAAAGGGCAGGCTGTCGCGGCTATTCTTGCTGAGCCACTGCTTCACCCGGCTGGGGCCGGCATTGTAGGCGGCGGCGGCAAGAATACGGTTGCCATTGAATTCGTTGAGCAACTGGGTAATGTAGCGACTGCCGAGGGTAATATTGGTTTCGGGCTGCAAGAGGTCGTAAGTGTTGATACTCAACCCGGCGCGGCTGGCGGTTTGCTTGGCCGTGGAAGGCAGCAATTGCATCAGGCCCAGGGCGCCCGCCGGCGAGCGGGCATCCGGGGTAAAAGCACTCTCTTGCCGGGCAATGGCAAATAACAGGTGCGGTGCAATGGCATTGTCTCGCGCGGCGGTGGTGACCTGTTCGTGGTAGGCGAGCGGGAAACGCAGCTGCAGGTCATCCCAGTAACGCGCCTGAATCATCGCCTGAATGCCATTGCGGTGCCAGCCCCAGCGCTCGGCGAGCTTTCCGGCGGCGATAACCTGCTGGTCATTCATGCTGGTAGTGAGGTGATACCATTCGCGGCGGGCATTGAGGTTGTCGCCTATGATGTAGAGTTCCCGGGTGCGCTCCACCGCCGGCAGACTGGCCACCTCTTCCAGCAGTGTCTGCTCCACGGCGATCGGCTTGTCGGCCAGGTGGTATTCAATACCGAGAATATCGGCTGCCAGAAAGCCGTAGAAACTGCGGGTCTGCGACACCGAGCGATACAGAGCTTCGGCCGCGGCATTTGTCTCTTCACCGGGCTGTTGTGACAGTGAGCGAGCCTGCCAGTAGCGCCAGCGCTCGCTCTCGCGGCTCTCGGCGGGCAGGCGGGCGAGCCATTTTTCCACCCGTGGCCAGTCCTGTTTGCGCAGCGCATCGCGTACCAGCCACTCGGTCAAACTCTCCGAACTGAGGCCCGGCGCAGCGGCCAGCAACTCTTCTGTCTCCCGGGTGTAACCCTGGCGCAGTAGCCGCACGGCGATATAGCGTTGGGTGTGCAGGCGCGCATCACTATCGAACAGCTGCTGGGCATCATAGGTGTGCCACAGCGCCAATGCCTGGGCGGCATCGCGCAGGGACAGACGCTCCAGGCCGTGGAGAATAATTTCCTGCATGCGCGCCGACTGGGCGCTAAAACGCGCCTGTTGCTGCAGCAACCGCGGGTTGCGATCCACCTGATAGTAGAGGTCCGCCAGTGCCCGCTCGGCGGCGGGCATCTGTTTCATCACGTAGCGGGCCAGGCTGTGCTGCCGGGCTTTGAGCGTTTTGCCAAAGCGCTGCCAGGCGATGTCGCCGCTTAGGTGGCCCTCCTGCATCCAGGCGGCAAACACCGGGTCACAGGCTTTGGGTTGCGATTTGTTGACGTTCCATAGAGGTGCCACCTCGGCAAAGGCGGTTTTGTCCCCTGTGTTGAGCCTGGCGCGCAGGGCGTAGCACTGCAGTTCGGTAGTGGTGTTGCGGGGGTTGTGGTAGCGAATTACCGCTTCCCACTGATGTTGTTTGGCGAGCACCTCCACCCATTGGCGCTCGAGCTTCTCGGCGAGATAAGAGCCCCGCTGAGAGTGGAGAAAGTCGTCTACTGCCTCTTGCGGCAGTCGGTGCAGGCGCCGCTGCAGGGCCTCGTATTGCAGATAGGGTTGCAGCGGGTAGTTTTCCAACTGACCGAGAAGCTGGTTGAATTCGCGGCTTTGTCCGCGACGCAGAGCCTCGTGGGCGCGCTCATAGAGTTTGCGCTGCTCGGCTTTGTCGGCAATCGCCTGAGGGGCCGCCGTGGGCTCGGCGGCAACCAGTGCCGGGCCGCCGACGGTGCTCATCAGCAAGAGAAAGAGAGGGGCGCCTAGTTGGCGTACCTTGGATAACGGATACTGACACAACTTCATCCGCATGATTACCTCTGGCCGAGGCCGGCGCTACAGCGAGAGGCGCCGCCCTTATAGATACTGATAATAACGGCTGTTTGCCGAGTTTATTTACAGGTATTATGCGGCCACATTTATCTCGCTGGCAAATATTTATCAGCGATATTGCCGATAGTTGCATATCGTGCCATATCCCTTTGATTTGGCTATATAAAACCCTGTTTTCATACCTTCTGCTGAAACCGGCGTGGGTTGATCTGGAATGAGCAATCAGTATGTCATTAATAACCGTAGACAATGCCGAGCTGCACTACGGCCTGCAGGTATTGTTGGACAAGGTAAACCTGGTGGTGGAAAAGGGCCAGCGCTGGTGCCTTATTGGCCGTAATGGCGCCGGTAAGTCCAGTTTTCTCAAGGTGATTGCCGGCGATGTGAGCCTCGATGGGGGCAGGGTGTTAATAGACCGTGGTGTCCGGGTTGCCCGCCTGGCCCAGGATCTGCCCGAGGCGGATGGTCGCACGGTGTTCGAAGTGGTGGCGGCCGGTTTTGCCGAGGTGGGCGACTTGCTGTCCCGCTACCAGGCGCTGGCGGCCAGTGACAGTGACGACGAGGCCTGGGTGGCACAGTTGGCGGATTTACAGCAGGCACTTGAGGCCCGCGACGGCTGGCAATTGCACCAGCGCGTCAATACCCAGCTCAGCCGTCTGGGGCTGGAGGCGAATGTGCCCATGGACAGCCTCTCCGGGGGCTGGCGGCGGCGGGTGGCGCTGGCGCAGGCGCTGGTGATGGACCCGGACGTCTTGCTGATGGACGAGCCCACCAACCACCTGGATATTGCCGCCATCGAGTGGTTGGAGACTGAGCTGAAGCAGTTTTCCGGGGCACTGATCTTTATTACCCACGACCGGGCGCTCTTGCAGTTGGTGGCCACGCACATTGCCGAACTCGATCGCGGCCATCTGCGTACCTGGGAGGGCGATTATCGCAGTTATCTCGCCTATCGCGAGCGCGCACTCGCCGAGGAGGCACGGCATAATGCCCTGTTCGACAAGAAACTGGCGGAAGAGGAAGTCTGGATTCGCCAGGGGATCAAGGCGCGGCGCACTCGCAATGAAGGGCGGGTGCGGGCCCTGAAGGCCATGCGTGAGGAGCGTCGGGCGCGGCGAGAGCAGCAGGGCAACGCGCGTTTCGACATCGGCGACGCCCAACTATCCGGCAAGCTGGTGGCGGAGCTGCAGGACGTCAGTTTTGCCTGGGGCGAGAAAACCCTGGTTGATCGCTTTTCCTGCCGCATACTGCGCGGCGATCGTATCGGTCTGGTGGGTCCCAATGGCGCCGGCAAGAGCACCCTGTTAAAGCTGATTCTGGGAGAGTTGCAACCCCAGCAGGGCAGGGTCAAGCACGGTACGCACTTGCAGGTGGCCTATTTCGACCAGCTGCGCGAGCAACTGGATCTGGATAAAAGCGCCGTGGACAATGTGGCCGAGGGGCGCGACAGTGTGGATATCAATGGCAAGTCGCGGCATATCATCTCCTATCTGGGGGACTTTCTGTTTTCCGGGGAGCGTGCCCGCACCCCGGTACGCGCCCTCTCGGGCGGTGAGCGCAACCGGGTACTCCTCGCTCGACTCTTCAGT
>CBFGUT010000011.1:0-24516 GCA_965652265.1 uncultured Cellvibrionaceae bacterium
GAAGAACCTGCGTAGACTGATAGACGCCAAGCTGACCAGTCGCCACACCGATTAGTTATCCGGTCCAGGGACGGAGTTGCCATGAACGGAACAAGTATAGTTACCCTGCTGGCGATTGCCGTCGGCGGTTTTATTTTCTCCACCAAGTGCTACGCCACCAAGTACAAAATATCCCGCCAATCGGGTCACAAACTCTACCTGCCTGCGCTCGGATTTGGCTTCTTTTTGTCTCCCTTCGCATGGTTGTCCCTCAAATCCGGGTACTGGGCTTGTGATGCAACTGGGCTCACAGCCTGTATTCCGATTCCAGACGAACTGAACAACTTTGCCTTTGCGATTCACATGCTGTTTTGGGGCTGGTTGGCGGCGGCGTTGTTCAACAAACTACCAAAAGTGCGCGCCAATGCGCTGACAAGAGAGCTGCAAAAAAACGATTTCGATGCGACATGTCTGTATGCCTCGGAAACCTTCAAGCCCATAGCCATTACTCTGGAGTCGCGGAAAGTCTACGTCGGGATGATTATTGACACACCCGCGCCGGAATCCGAGTATCTGACCTTCCTCCCAGCCTATAGTGGTTACCGAAGGGATGACACTCTTGCTTTCACTCTCGAGAACGACTATGAGCATGAACTTGAGATGCTGCTGGAAGGAGACGAAGACACAAGTCTTCAAGACCTGGTGATTACCGTCCCCAAATGCAAGATTCTGAGCCTGCACATCTATAACGATCATCTGTACCAGCAACTCAAGCGCTAGAGCGCCTGACTGATCAAACTCGGCTTGCCAAATCAATAGGATATTTTGATCAGTCCCAGATCCATATAAAACTGGAAGACGACGTCTTTAGCTTGAAACCATCTTTACATTTCAAGTCGATTGCAGGAGGCCATGAAACAAGAATATGCTACTTCAAGAAGTGTCACAGGTTGGGACAAAATCGCCACCTTAGTTTTGAAACACTTGATGAATCCCAAGAGAACGGCGAACATTGTAGTAAATTTCAAAATAGCATCAACGAGTTAAGAGCGTTATTTAACTTGAGTGCGGAAGGTGAGTAATGCTTAATGAAGTGATGGAGCTATCGTTGCCTCCAGGTTTCGCACCGCTTCTTAAAGTTAGGAAGACAGGTACATTGAATCGCGCGCTCCTTTCCGATTATTTTGACGACATTATTGCAGCACTCTTCGTGAATCCGCATATGGCCATTTCTCAATGCAAGAAATATGGCGTCTCCAAATTCTTTCTCCCCAAGCTTACTGCGCACGTTGGGATGCATAAATAAATCAATAGACCAAGCTGGCACAATATCCGGCATCAGGCTTTTGGCAACATTCCTCCCTTTACGTTCATCGATTACAGCGATTCCGTGTCGCGATACGGCAACGGCTATAGCAGAAGCTTCGCCGTCATCGAGAGACTTCGTGCCAGTGACAATTTTCTCAAAAATTGTATACTCCTTATCAGACAGAAGTACGCGGCTCACAATACCTTGCTCGGAAAGTGAGCGCACAAATCTTTCTTCGCCTCCGGCCCTCCTTCTTTCATTTTCAAGTTCGGCAGCAACGGGATCTGGCACTAGAATCTCGTTGGGAATGGCGGTCAGAACCTGCACGCCATGACGGCTCGCGTGAAGATTAATCAGAACGCTAGTGTCAAGGATCAGAGGAGAGTGAACACTAGTTGGGAATATTGAGAACATCATCCGTATTCTGTTCCTCTAGCTCAATCTGATCCAGTAACTCACGAAGCGCCACACGCTGCACCTTCAGGAGCTCCGCAAGTTGTCCTTCTGACATCAACTCTCTCCGCCATGCTTCATAGGCGCGAAGGGCCATGCGTTGTGAGATCGGTCGGTCTGCGTCTTCCTTTGTTGGGTCCTCCCTCTGCGCTTCTTTCCCTAGGACGGCTCTCTCATGTTCAATAGTGATGCCGCCATTATTCTTAAACCATTCAGAAGTCCCTTTTCGAACGAGATCCAGCTCCTCTAGGCGTCGGATACATGCCTCACGCGATATATCAAATTGATGCGACAGAAGTATGATATGCCGTCGAGTAAGTTTACTGGCTCCAGCAGTAAGTTCCCTGAAACTCCGCGAAAAGCTAGTTTGTGGAGTCAAAAATGCACGCCCGAACGCATCGGCATACCGCTCTTCTCGAGAACGGAAGTGCTCATCTACCTCCAGAATCTCTGGGCTCCGCCGGGTGCCAATAAAGTGTCCCAGTTCGTGGGCAGCCGAATAAACGCGGCGTGTCCAGGGGTGATTTGCGTTCAAAAGTATACAGGCACCTACCCGATCGTCATAGGCAAATAATCCAGACACCTTCGATTTTGTTGTAAGTCGACGCTGGTAAAGTCGGATTCCCAAGTCAAACTCTATCAAATTGAAGATATTGGTGACAGGCCCTGAGCCAAGGCCGAGCCAGTCTCTGAGCTCTTGCGCATGTCCTTCCGCCAGGTCGGTTACATTACCCTGGTTTATGCCGCGCTCAGGAGGATACTTTCGAGAGCAGTTAATGCCAAGAATATTTTCTAGCTCTACATCGGCCCTAACCAAGTTATTAAGCAGGTGAACAGCTTCTATCGTTTGAGCGCTTTCGGTGTCATTAAGGCGCCGGAATCGTGGCAGAAGGTCGGTATGAACTGCCTCACGTCGCAAGAGCCCGTTCACGGAAACTCCATAATGACTTGCCAAGGCTTGTAGCTCCTGAATTCGGATGCGTCGTTCACCTTTTTCAATGGCCACAAGCGTTGGGCGTGATAGGGCAATCACTTTTGCTGCGTCATTCTGCCTAATATTTGCGTTCTCCCTAGCAAGGCGTAATCGTCGTCCTATTTCCTGTGCGCTGATTTCGTTAAGATCTGCCATGGTATCCTCCCAGGGTCCATCGCTTGATAAAACTTCTCTCCCCTAAAGAATTAATGAAGTTATCCCACTCTTGTGCATGTTGGATGGCAAGGTTTTTCAATTTAGCAATAGTCTCCTCTTCTGTTTGATGCGTGTGCTGTGCAATGTTAAAGGCATGAGCCAATAACTCCGAATTTGACAGACGGCTCATATCAGCCAATTGTTGAAGATGGCGTACACCGGCAATTCCATGCTCAATCATACTTTTGGTAGGGTGATAACTACTATCTACCGGCAAGGCTTTTTCGTATTCATAGGCATCCAGTCTTTCGATAGCGTAGGCACCATGCTCCGAAATTTTCGCAGCGTGCATGCTCATTCGGCGTAGCAGACAGGCGGCACACAGACCACATTGTAACCGTTTCCCGCTTGCCTGAACGTTATGACGTTGCTGCCAGCAGGATCGAGTGTTTCGTAGGCCGTCTTCTGATGCGTTTGAATGTTGGATATAGGCCGCAATGGTCTGACCCTTGGTGTACCAGAGCCGGGGTTGCTCGTAGACAACGTGGTGACCTATCAGTGCTTCAATAAATAGCTCCATTTTCCGAAAAAAAACTGGGTGGTTCCGATAGTCGGGATAGATGTTGTATAGCGGACACAAAACAGGGCCGAGTGCGCCTTGCCCACTCTCAGGCACTAGAACCCGCGCCGCTCCGGTCAAGTGGCTGACAATGGCGGTAACCGCAGCAAATTTGAAGCCTCGCGTGCGGAAGCTGTCTTCCCTAGAGGGGCTCAGCTTCACATTAAATGGAATTAAATCAAATGGCTGTTCGTACTTGCCAACTCGTTCCTTTTTGCCGGCGACGCGGACCCGTACAGTTTCGTCGGTCGAATACAGTCCAGCCACGCACCGGGAGTCGAGCCCATCGCTGTAGGCGATGGTGTAGCTCTTCTTATCTTTTGGGAATGGCAGCACGCTTTGCCGACTGTCGAACCAGAGCCCGTTACTCTGCACAAAGTGGAGTTTCCAATTATCTCCGGTGAGTTGACGCAGCGTGCCAGATAGGCGCTCTTGAACTTTAGCGCTTTGCCAGAAGCGCAACTCGCTGACAGGTATGGTCACGTCGAGGCATCGTGACCAGCAGCTTTGACGACGCTTAGTGCGCCGGTCTGCATACTCGACAGCCGCGCAGACTACGAGCAGATCATGGTGGATTGGGGCCCATCCTTCATAGTTATAAGTGTTCAGAACGTCCGGTTTGAACGATATTTCATGTTCTAGATTGGCGAGCTCGGCACCCTGTGGTGCTTGGCTTTCTCTTCCTGGCTCTGAAATATACAATTTTAGCCCGTATGAATCTCCATTGATAGCTCGTTTGTTCACAGGCTTGGCCCTTGGTCTATGCCGACTTTTTTCGATGCGATTTCTTTGAACGCGTGGGCTTGGCCTTTCAATACGGCCTCACAGAGCCGGTCGAGTGGCACATCATCAGTTGCCCGGTGCAAATCCCGCATAGCACCATGTACTTGATACGCTCGTGCTTCTCCAGCTTCCTGAGCCCGAACAAGCTCTTCCTGAATCCGGTTATTACACTCCTGAAGTTCACGCCTGATCGCACTTGGCAAAGCTTTATCCATCGCATCCTCAAGCGGTGCATTATGCGAGATATGGCACGCCAACTCCTTCTTCAGCTTGTCGGCAAACGAAGTCATGTTGTGGTTCTGGAAAACTTCTTCAACAACGCTTAGTGCATCAAGCTCCATTTGTTTGCTATCTGTCTTTGCCCTGAGGCTTTCCACCAAGGCTAGGTCGCCGGCATCAACCAAGCTTTTCAGGCATGCATGGCAAATACGACCGCTCCGCTCATCGTCGTCATAAGCTTCATAGTTCAGCGTCTCAACCACTTTCTTCAGCGGAGCGGAAAGGTTCAAGTTTTTGAATGGACCATCAGTCATTGCACACCTCCAGTACTTTCATACTCCCACTAAAATCTGACAATGTCAATATATTTTAAATTAATGCTGACATTGCATGAGGTATGGAGCTCCGAACAGGCTTCAGAGAAACAGCGAGTCATATAGTGAGACCCTTTTAGTCGGCAGTTACTCCCGGCTATGGTTTGGCTTCTGAGCTAAATAACTGCCATAATCGGCTCACATTATGATTTGATTGGGATGGTTATTCGGCTCATGTACATTTGGCAGCATTCCGATTGGCCCCATTTCCGCTGGGGTGAGGCGACGCTGAAAGGGCGACTGGAAGGCGTGCGCCTGTTGCAGGGGCGGCTGCTAGGTCGTGCCGAGACGGTGCCGCCGAGGGCCGACCTGGAAGTGGAAATGGATGCACTCATTCAGAATGCTATCCGCACCAGTGAGATTGAGGGCGAGCAACTAGATGTGGGGTCGGTACGCTCGTCGGTAGCGCGCCAACTCGGCCTGGAGCGGGCCGGATTGGCGGGTCGGCCCACGCCGCAAACCGACGCACTGGTTGCCCTGCTGCTGGAAGCTACCCACCAATCTGATGAACCCCTGTCAACGGAGCGTTTGTGCCGGTGGCAGGCACTGTTGTTCCCCGAGGGGCCAGGTTGGCTGGCTAATATCCGCGTGGGCGAGCTGCGCGGCGAGCAAGCCATGCAGGTGGTTTCCGGGCGGGTGGACCGTCCCCGGGTACACTTTGAAGCCCCGCCGCGAGAAGGGCTGGAGGCCGAGTTGTCCGCCTTTGTCGAGTGGTTTAACCGGCCCCCAGCCAATCTGGACCCGTTGCTGCGCGCTGGCATTGCCCATTTGTGGCTGATCACGCTGCACCCCTTTGACGACGGCAATGGGCGTGTAACGCGAGCGGTGACCGACCGGGCCCTGGTCCAGTCCGAGCGGCGTTCGGTGCGCTTCTATTCGCTGAGCGCCGCCATCATGGCGCGGCGTTCGGCCTATTACGACCAACTGGAGCACGCACAGAGTGGTGACTTGGACATTACTGAGTGGCTGGCTTGGTTTCTGGACACCCTTGAGGTAGCTCTGCAGCAAGCGCTGGCGCGGGTCGATCGGGTTTTGGACAAAGCGCGTTTCTGGCAGTACCACGCCACCACGGTGCTCACCGAGCGTCAGATCAAGGTACTGAACAGGCTGCTGGATACGGCGGGTGAGGAATTTGAGCAGGGCATCAATGCGCGCCAGTACCGGTCTCTGGCCAAGGTGAGTAAGGCCACCGCCACCCGTGACCTGACCGATTTGCTGGACAAAGGCTGCCTGACACGGCTGCCCGGAGGCGGGCGCAGCACGCGATATACTATCGACCCGGACAGAGTGGACAAGGCGTAGAGATAGCGCCATTGGAGTTGCAACGGTCTGGTCGAGTCAGGCATCTGTTCCAGGCTGGAACAGATAGCGATTGAAGAATACGCGTGGAACCAAGTATCCAGAAAATCCGGACCGTACGCAAAAAAACCTTTATCGCTTTGATGTCATGGCAGGCTCCAGACAAAATGTCACCTGCTAAGTATTTTTGGTGACAGTTTGTCTGAGGATGAAATCGCTTTTTATAGTGTGCTGGAAGTTAATGATAGCGCAGTTAAGGTGTTGGGGGACGATACCTTAAAATCGATTGCACGGGAACTGGTTGACAAGGCGCAAAATAGTGTCTCCGTTGATTGGACGCACGGGAGAATGCTCGGGCGCAGATTCGGGTAACGGTTAAAGGTATACTGCGTAAGTAGGGTTACCCGCCAGGCATGCAGGACCGAGCCACCGAACTGGTACTGCATTAGGCGACCGTTCTATCCCAGGACTGGGCGGCGGAGTGAGGCACTCATGTCTCTTTAATATCCAGCGCGAATCTGAAGAAGAATAATCCAGCGGTTGTCTGGATACTGACACCAATGAATTGTAATCCATTACATGCTGGCGTTGAGATGGTAGTATCTGGGCCTTGCCAATCATGAGTATTCAAGGTGCCCCTATGACAATCACGCGCTTTCTGCTGCCGGCCATGCTTTTCCTGTGTTGTGTGCCGGCGGCGGCTTTCGAAACCTTTATCACCCGCGATGGCCACCGGTTAATGGACGGCGACCGGGAGTTTCGCTTTGCCGGTATTCATGCGCCGGAACTGCACCGCATCGAGGATGACGCTCGCGGCGTGTGTGAGGCGGACCCGCGTGGTTGGGGGCAGTATTTTCGCTGGCCCACGCCCGACGAGCAGGAAAACTGGATCAAGGCGCTCACGCGCAGTGGCCACAAGGCCATGCGCGTCTATGTGCTGTCAGTGCAGACACCCTGGGACGAGGCCTGCGGGCGCGAGACGCATATTCTGGCACCAAAGGAAAAGGGCGGTATGCCGCGCCTGAACGAGGCAGCCATGGTGCACTACGATCGCATGATCGCCTTGAGTGAAAAGCACGGCCTGCGCTTGATCCTGCCGTTTATCGACCACTGGAAATGGTGGGGTGGGCGCGAACAGCTGGCGGCGTTTTACGGTGAGAGTGCCGAGGACTTCTACGATATCAACAGCCAAACCTACGCTGCCTACCGGCATATTATCGAGCAGGTCATCAACCGCAAAAACACTTATACAGGCCGTTTATATAAAGATGAAAAAGCCATACTCGCCTGGGAGACAGGCAATGAGCTGCGCGACTCAACCCCCGAGTTTGTAGCTAAAACCACCGCGCATATTCGCGCGCTCGATAGCAACCACCTGATTATGGATGGCACTTATCTCAAGGTCATTCCCGAGTCGCTGGAAAACCCCAATGTGGATATTATTTCCAACCACTTTTACACAGTAAACGAGAACAACAATCCCGAGCAGATTCTCAAGGACCTCAAGGCCATCGACGGCAAGAAAGTCTATTTTATCGGTGAGTTCGGGCTGCGCGATGCAGAGGGCCTGGACGCCATTATGCAGGCGGCGGTGCATACCGAATATAACAGTGCGCGTGCGGCGGGCGCCTTTATCTGGGGTTTTCGCGGCCATCGCCACAACGGTGGTTTTTACTGGCATAAGGAATACACCGGGCACTACAGCTATCATATTCCCGGTTTCCCCGAAGCGGACGCCAATGAGGAGCTGGCCGTGGTCAACCTGGTGCGCAAGGCGCAGGCGCAAATGGCAGGGCTGGATAGTGTGCCGCCACTGCCTGTGCCTGAGGCGCCGATACTGCGCGGCCTGGGTGATCCGCGAGAACGTATCGACTTTATGGGTGCGCCTCTGGGGCGCGAGTACCGCATCGAGCGGGCACCTTCCACCGAAGGTCCCTGGCAGGTGATCGGCGATAATATCTCCGATGGCATGCAGGAATACCGCCCGGCCGAGCAGGTGTTGTTTCGCGATACGGATTACTTGGTGCCGGGCGTGGTCTATCACTATCGGGTGATTGCGCAAAACGAGTCGGGCGAGTCGCCACCGTCCAATGTGCGCACCTTTGTTGTGCCTTGAAAAGCCGATTATCGAAGTATCGAATCGTCGATCATCGCATTAAGGTCTTGCGGCGCTGCGGGACAGTGATGTCCCCTTGCTTTATACTCCCTCAGACAGCGCCGTTGATGGATAGCAATAAAAAAGGTGTTTATGATTCTGCGTCTTCTCGTGATGTGTCTTTGCCTGGGTGCCTGCTCCAATGCCTCTCACTATGAGGGACAGAATCAAAGTCTGGAGTTTCGCATTCTCGACAATGGCAGCAAGCAGTTTGTGTATCGCACGACTCGTCGCGCTTACGGCGAAACCCCTCGCCCCGAAACCGGTATGCCCCGGGTGCGCTCGCCTATTCCGGATGAACGCGATTACCGGCGTTTGCAAAATCGCACGGCCAATGTCGTCGCTGAAGTGGGCTATTGCCGGGAAGGCTACCTGGAGTTGGATTTCCGCCTGGCGATGAATGTGCAGTGGATTCGCGGTGAATGCCGCGAGAGTGCCTCGTCGAGCGATAGAGAGCACTTTGGCCGCCAGGGCGAAATCCCCCTATAATGCCCGCCCCCTACAGCCCCCGGACACTGCCATGACCCTTCCCGAACTGTTTTTAAAATCCCAGGCCGACAGGCGCCTTAAGCGCGGCCACGCCTGGGTGTATAGCAACGAGGTGGATACGGCGCGTTCGCCGCTGCGCGCTTATGCGGCGGGTCAGCAGGTACGTGTGCTCAATCACGGTGGCAAACTGCTGGGCGTGGCGTTGATGAGCCCGGCCAATCTGATCTGCGCGCGACTGGTTTCGCGCACGGAGCAGCCGCTGGATAAAACCCTGCTGTCCGCAAGAGTGGCACGAGCCCGGCAGCTGCGCGACAGTGCCTTCGATGACCCCTATTACCGGTTGATCTATGGGGACAGCGATGCTTTGCCGGGGCTGGTGGTCGATCGCTTTGGGGATTATCTGGTGGTGCAGGTCGCCTCGGCAGGTATGGAACAGTTACTGCCGATAGTGGTGGAGGTGCTGGCGGAGCAATTGCAGCCTGAAGGCATTTTACTTGCCAATGAACACTCGGCCCGCACTCTGGAAGAGCTGCCTTTGTATACCCGGGTGGCCACGGGCAGCGTGCCTGACGAAGTGGAACTGGTGGAGAATGGTACGCGCTTTCTGGCCCCGGTGGCCGGCGGACAGAAGACCGGCGGGTTCTACGATCACCGCGCCAATCGCGCGCGCCTGCAAAACTGGGTCGCGGGACAGCGCGTGCTGGATGTATTTTCCTATATCGGCGGTTGGGGAATCCAGGCCGCGGTGGCAGGTGCCAGTGAGGTGGTGTGTGTGGATGCCTCCGTAAAAGCGGTCGAGGGTGTGCTCGCCAATGCCGAACTCAACGGCGTGGCAGACCGGGTCAGTGCGCTTGCCGGTAAGGCCATTGAGGTCATGAAACAGCTGATTGCCGCCGGCGAACGCTTTGATGTGGTGGTGCTGGACCCGCCGGCATTTATCAAGCGGCGCAAGGACCAGAAAGCCGGCGAGGCCGCCTATCGCCATATTAATGACCTGGGGTTGAAACTGCTTGGCGAGGGTGGGCTTTTGGTATCCGCCTCCTGTTCCATGCATTTGCCGGTGGACAGTCTGCGCGATATTGTGCGCGCCGCTGCCATTCAGGCCCGACGGGAGGCGCGCATTGTTTACGAGGGAGGCCAGGGTGCCGACCATCCGGTACACCCGGCCATCGCCGAAACCGCCTACCTCAAGGCTATATTTACCCGCGCCTATACGAGTGATTGAAAACCCTATCGGCTGTCAGCCTGCTACCCGCCTGTTTAACCGCCAAAGCAGTCATTTGAAGCTCAGGCAACACCGGCCCCTTGAGCCTGGTGTTGCGTTTAGCGCCGCGCCAGCAGTTCGCGCAACGCGGCCAGTTGCTCCATCACTTTGTCCTGTTCGCCTGCGGCCAGGTGCTGGGCCAGGGTCTCCAGCCGCTGTTGCCAGTGTTCGGCGATAACCAGCGTGGGATGCTGGTCAGTCAAATTCAGCAGGGTGGCGACAATCTCCGCCGTGGGGGGGCAGGGCTCGGGGGCGAATTCACAGTGATTTTCCGGATCGGCCAGGCTGGCAGCCAGGGCCTGGCGCCACAAGAGCGCGCGACTGGCATCGGGTAGCCGAAAATAGGGGGCGGCGATGGCACTCTCGGGTTTGGCCCACTGGCGTGCCACCTGCTCTAAGTCGTCTTCCAGTAATCGGCCCACCAATTCCAGCAGGTCGCGCCGCCGGTTCTGTGGCTGATCCACGGAGCGCAATGTGGCGCTGGCTTCGGCGTGGGCAAAATCCCCGGGCGGGCGTTCACCCGTCTCGCCCCACAGCAAAAATTCCAGTACATGCAATCCGAGTATGGCTTCGTACTCGCTGCTGAGGCCGTGTTGCTCGCGCAGGCTGGTGTGATTGATGGTGAGTGTGGTGTCGTGTACGACACCGCTGTCCGGGTAGCCTTCAATGGCATCCACATAGCCCGCGGCGATGGGCTGGCTGTCTATCTGAAACCAGGCTTGAGACAGTTTGCCAAAGAGGTCGGGATGGCCGCTGGCCAGGCTGGCCAGCGGGATACAGGCGGCGGTAGCGGCATGGGCCCGATGCCAGGCCTGGCGGGCGGCGCCCAGCGTCTCCGCATCGGGCTCGGCAAGCAGTTGGGCGATGGCGGTATTGAGTTCTCCCGCGGCGGCGGCGGCCTTTTGCCAGTGCTCGGCACCACTCAGCCACAGCGCACGGGTATTGAGCGGGTTATCCAGTGGGGGCAGTATTGTCTCCGGCTCGGGCACAGGCGGTGGGGCAGGTGGCGGCTCGGGTTCGCAGGCCACTAATAGAGTCAGACTCAGCAATAACAGCAGTCGCTTCACGGCGTCCCCCGCAGGTCCAGTAGTGGCCATTGGCGCTCCCGGGCGATGGCTTCGAGCCGTTCGTCCGGGTTGACTGCCACCGGGTGATCCACCTGCTCCAGCAGTGGCAGATCGTTGATGGAGTCGCTGTAGAAGGTGCTGTCCCGCAATGTGTGGCCGGTCTGCTTGAGCCACTGTTGCAGACAGGTGACTTTGCCGGCGCCGTAACATGGGGTTCCCATGTAGTCGCCAGTGTAGCCTCCCTCAGCCAGTTCCGGTTCCGTGGCCAGCAGGGTCTCCACGTCCAGGTGTTGGGCAATGGGTCGGGTGATAAAGGCATTGGTGGCGGTAATAATGACCAGGGTATCGCCGCGCTCGCGGTGTTTTTGCAGCAGTGCCAGGGCGCGGGGCAGGACAATGGGCTCGATGCAGTGTTGCATGAATTCACTGTGCAGGGCAGCTAACCGCTCGGGCGTCTGTCGGGCCAGGGGGGCAATGGCGAAGCGCAGGTAGGCGTCGATATCCAGTTTGGCGCGCTGATAGTCGCGGTAAAAAGCGTCATTCTGGCGGCGGTAGGTCTCGGCTTCCACCAACCCTTTGGCAATGATAAATTCGCCCCACAGGTGATCGCTGTCACCGCCAATCAGGGTGTTGTCGAGATCAAAAAGTGCCAGTGCCACGGGGTGCCCGATCCATATGCCAGTAAAGGGCGCTAGCATAGCCGCACTTGTGCCGGCACTCAACCGCAGGCGATTGCTGTGGTGAGCCCGTTTGTGGAACAATAGCCCGTCCGGTGATAACAACAGACAAGACAGGTGCCCCGTGATAGATGCCGATGGCTTTCGCCCCAATGTGGGAATCATATTGACCAATGACGAAGGCCGCCTGTTATGGGCGCGGCGCGTGGGTGGTCAGGATGCCTGGCAGTTTCCCCAGGGAGGCATCCACCAGCACGAGACGGCCGAGCAGGCACTCTACCGTGAGCTGGGTGAGGAAGTGGGACTGACAGAGGCTGATGTGGAGGTTATGGCCACTACTCGCGGCTGGCTACACTACCGCTTGCCCCACAGGCTGGTACGGCAGAATGTTCAGCCTGTCTGCATTGGGCAGAAACAAAAGTGGTTTTTGTTAAGGCTGTGCGCCAGCGACGAGAGTGTCAGCCTTAATAACGGTGGGCGAGCCGAGTTTGATGACTGGCGCTGGGTGAGTTACTGGTACCCCCTGTCTAAAGTGGTGGCTTTCAAGCGCGATGTCTATCGTCGCGCCCTGCGCGAGCTGTCGGGAGCGCACAGTGCCCTGGAGCGTCGGTTGCAGGGCTGACCTGGCCGACCGACTATTAAAGGTGTCTATGCTTAATTCGCTGCGCAGTATTGTCCAGGAAGTTAACGCCGCCCGCGACCTGGGCAAGGCGCTGACGATTATTGTGACTCGCGTCAAGCAGGCGATGCACACCCAGGTCTGTTCCGTCTATCTGCGCAATCCCGATGATGAATACGTGCTCATGGCCACCGATGGTTTGCAGCGGGAGGCGGTGGGCCATGTGCGACTGCGTGCCAGCGAAGGTCTGGTGGGTCGGGTGGTGACCCGCGAAGAGCCGGTCAATCTCGAGGACGCCGAGTCCCATCCCGCCTACCAGTATTTCCCCGAAACCGGCGAGGAGCGCTTCAGTTCCTTTTTGGGGGTGCCCATTATTCACCACCGCCAGGTGTTGGGGGTGTTGGTGGTACAGCAAGCCGAGCGTCGCCGTTTTGACGAGGGGGACGAGGCATTTCTGGTAACCATGTCGGCCCAACTGGCTGGCGTGATTGCCCATGCCGAGGCCACGGGCACCATGCTGGCGTTTGGACAGCAGGCCTCCCAGGCGAAGTTTACCGGTGTCGCCGGCGCGCCCGGCATTGCCATGGGTGAGGCCGTGGTGGTGGCGCCACTGGCGGACCTGAAATCCGTGCCCTATAAGCAGTGCGAGGACGTGGAAGCCGAGCTGGCTTTTTTCCAGCGCTGTCTGGTGGCCGTGCGCGAGGATATCAAGGGGCTGGGTGAGCAGCTGGGTGAGCGGCTCAACCGCGAGGAGCGCGCCCTGTTTGACGCCTACCTGGCCATGTTGGATGACGCCTCGCTGGCGGCGGAGGTGACCGACAAGATTCGTGAGGGTGCCTCAGCACCCTATGCCTGGAGCGAGGTTATTCTCGAGCACGAGAGCAATTTTGCCAGCATGAATGACGCCTACCTGCGTGAGCGCGCCACCGATGTGCGCGACCTGGGGCGGCGCGTGCTCGCCTACCTGCAGGAATCCAATCAGAGCTGTCAGATCTACCCCGACAAGACCATTTTGATAGGCGAGGAACTGACGGCCTCCATGCTCGGCGAGGTGCCCGCGGAAAAACTGGTAGGCCTGGTCTCTGTGCAGGGGTCATCCAACTCCCATGTGGCGATTCTCGCTCGCGCCATGGGCATCCCCACGGTGATGGGGGCGGTGGATCTGCCCTATACCCGTATGGATGGCCGGCCGGTCATTGTCGATGGCTATAAAGGCAGTGTTTACAGTGACCCCGGCCCCCAGTTGCGCAAGCACTACACCGCTGTCTATCGGGAAGAGCAGGAACTGGTGAAGGGGCTGGAAGCCCTTAAGGATCTGCCCTGTGAAACCCTGGACAAGTACCGTCTGCCCCTGTGGGTGAATACCGGACTGATGACCGATGTGGTGCGTTCCCTGGAGCGCGGCGCCGAGGGTGTGGGCCTGTACCGCACCGAAGTGCCTTTCCTGTTGCGCGACCGATTCCCCAGTGAGGAGGAGCAGCGCAATATATACCGCGAACAGCTGGAGGCCTTCGCCCCGCACACGGTGACCATGCGCACGCTGGATATCGGTGGTGACAAGGCGCTGCCCTATTTTCCCATTGAGGAGGCCAACCCCTTTCTGGGCTGGCGTGGGATACGTGTTACCCTCGACCATCCGGAGATTTTTCTGGCGCAGATTCGCGCCATGATCAAAGCCAGCAGCGGTCTCGACAACCTGCGTATTCTGTTGCCCATGATTTCCGGCGTGCAGGAACTGGAAGAGGCCAAGGTGTTGATTTACCGCGCTTACCACGAACTGCTGGAGGAGGGGTTCGAGGTCAAGATGCCGCCTATCGGGGTGATGATCGAAGTGCCGGCCGCCGTCTACCAGGCGCGTGAATTGGCGGCGCGGGTGGATTTCCTCTCGGTGGGCAGTAACGACCTGACCCAGTACCTGCTGGCGGTGGACCGCAACAACGCCCGGGTGGCCGATATCTATCAGGCCTATCACCCCGCCGTCTTGCGGGCTCTGCAGCAAGTGGTGCACGACGGCCACACTCAGGGAGTCAGTGTGGGTATCTGTGGCGAGTTGGCCGGCGACCCGGGCGCCGCTATTTTGCTGATGGCTATGGGCTACGATGTGCTGTCCATGAGCGCCACCAACCTGCCCAAGGTGAAGTCGGTGATTCGCGCCATTACCCTGGAGCAGGCCGAGCAGTTATTGACCGATGTCATGCCGCTGGTGGATGCACTGCAGGTGCAGGCCCGCATCGACCGTACCATGCGCGAGGCCGGTATCAGCCGTATGGTGCGCCCCGCCCGGGATGACGACGATGAGGGTTAGCGCCGATCTTCCCGCAGTGATACCATGAGCCACCTTGTTTACAGCTGTTGACGTATTGATCATGCTCACCCACCCCGATTTCGATCCCATCGCCTTTTCTCTGGGGCCTTTGGATATCCACTGGTACGGCATTATGTATCTGCTGGCGTTCGCCTCGGCATGGTTTATTGCCATGTGGCGGGCCCGTCAGCCCGGTGCGGCCATTAACCGGACCCAGGTGGAAAACCTGATCACCTACGGCGCTTTTGGCGTGGTGATTGGCGGGCGCGTGGGCTATGTGGTGTTTTACAATTTTGAAACCTGGATGCGCGACCCTCTGTGGCTGTTCCGCGTGTGGGAGGGTGGCATGTCCTTTCACGGCGGTCTGATTGGCGTGGCCCTGGCCATGCTGTTTTATGCCCACCGCGTGCGTATTACTTATTTGTCTCTCACAGATTTTGTGGCACCCATTGTGCCATTGGGCCTGGGTTTTGGCCGGCTGGGCAATTTTATCGGCCAGGAGTTGTGGGGACGTCCCACGGATGTGCCCTGGGCCATGGTGTTTCCCAAGGACCCCGAAGGCCTGGCTCGCCACCCCTCTCAGCTCTACCAGTTTGCCCTGGAAGGTGTGTTACTGTTTTTGCTGGTCTATGGTTTCTCGCGCAAGCCTCGTCCCACGGGGGCGGTGACCGGCCTGTTTCTGGTGGGCTACAGTCTGGCGCGCCTGCTGGTGGAGTTTGTGCGTGAACCAGACCAGCATATCCAATACGATTTATTCGGTTGGGTCACCCGCGGACAGATTCTGTCCCTGCCCATGTTGCTGTTGGGGCTGGGGCTTATACTCTGGGCCTATTTGGGACCGGTGCGCAAACCGGTATCTGGAGGAGCATCGCGGGCATGAGACAATATTTGGCGCTGATGCGCGACGTGGTGGACAATGGTGTCGATCGCGGCGACCGCACGGGGACTGGCACACGTTCGGTTTTTGGGCGACAGTTGCGCTTCGATCTGCGCGAAGGCTTCCCGCTGGTGACCACCAAAAAAGTCCACCTGAAAAGTGTCATCGTCGAGTTGTTGTGGTTCCTGCAGGGGCGCACGGATGTGGGCTGGCTGCAGGAGCGCGGCTGCAGCATCTGGAATGAATGGGCCGACGAGCGCGGTGATTTGGGACCAGTCTATGGCAAACAGTGGCGCAGCTGGGCCTGTCCAGATGGCTCCACCATTGACCAGATCAGTCAGGTGGTGGAACAGATCAAAGCGCGGCCCGGGTCGCGGCGGTTGATCGTCAGCGCCTGGAACCCCGCTGACCTGCCCGATGAATCCATCAGCCCGCAGGACAATGTGGCTGCCGGGCGTATGGCGCTGGCGGCATGCCACACCCTGTTTCAATTCTATGTGGCCGAGGGGCGTCTTTCGTGCCAGCTCTACCAACGCAGTGCCGATCTCTTTCTCGGTGTGCCCTTTAACATTGCCAGTTATGCGCTGCTTACCCATATGATTGCTCAGCAGTGCGACCTGGAGGTGGGTGATTTTGTGCACACCTTTGGAGACTGCCACCTCTACCACAATCACCTCACCGAAGAGATAGTCTTTGCCCAGCTGGCGCGCGAACCGCGGGCCCTGCCCCGACTGGTGATCGGGCACAGACCCGACTCCCTGTTCGACTACCGGCTGGAGGATTTTCACTTCGAGGGTTACGATCCGCATCCGCGGATTGTCGCGCCCATTGCGGTCTAGGTGAGGTCTGATGCTGTCTTTAATCGTCGCCTGTGGACGGGATAATGTCATTGGTAAGGACAACAGCCTGCCCTGGCATATACCGGCCGATTTACAATACTTTAAATGCACCACCTTGGGTAAACCCATTATTATGGGCCGCAAAACCTGCGAGTCCATTGGCCGATTACTGCCTGGCCGACCCAATATCATCGTTTCGCGGCAACCCCATTGGCAGCCTCCTGAAGGCGGGCACAAGGCGGCGGACCTCGTTCAGGCCGAAGCCCTGGCCAGGCGCCTGGCTCCCGATGCCGAGGAGATAATGGTAATTGGCGGTGAGCAGATCTACCGGCTGGCACTGCCCCGGGCGCAGCGCATTTATAAGACTGAAGTGGACATTGACATCGAGGGTGGTGACGCATTTTTCCCGGCGCTACCCAATGAGCATTGGCGAGAGGTTTCTCGTCGGCGGGGTGAGGCGGCGGCTCCACTGTCTCACGAGTACGTTATTCTGGAGCGTGTAGAAAAGTGTCGTCTTGATAACGCTAACTTATAAGGCTGTCATGTTTTAGCCGCAGAAAAAGGTCGTTTTTTGACCTTTTGTTACCTTGCGTTGGCAGGCCTGAAGGATATTGTTACCGCGGTGATACCAAACTACACACACGGAAAGGCTTTTGGATAAAGCATTGAATCTGTGGGAAGCCTCTTATTACAATGCTGCGTTCTTAGCAGCCTCGTAAGGGGCCGAGTGGATAAGCATCTGTGGCAGCTATCTGTCGCAAGTAACCTGATTGCAAGCACCCGAGTTGGGGGAAATATGAAAAAGCAGCGATTGAAGGCCGTGGCTCTGACCACTGTGCTTTCTGCCGGAACGCTCATGGGTAGCGTTGTCATGGCAGACCAAACCCTGGACGAAGTTCTCCAGGTAAGCCAGAACAAGACCACCTTGGCAAGAGAATCTCAAACACGTATCGACCGTCTCGCACAGGAAACTGATGATTTGCTGGTCGAGTTCAAGCAAGTCAACAAGCAGATTGAAGATACCCGTGTGTACAATGCCCAGCTGGAGAAGGCGATTGCCGGACAGCTGGAAATGATCCGGGAATTGGATGAATCCATCGAGAACGTCACCGTGATTGAGCGCCGCATTCAGCCGCTGACTCTGCGTATGCTGGACGCCCTGGAGCAGTTTGTGCGCCTCGACAAGCCCTTCCTGCTGCAGGAGCGCCTGGAGCGCATCGATATGCTGCGCACCAACATCGACCGTCCGGAGATTTCCGTGGCAGAGAAGTTCCGCCAGGTGCTGGAAGCCTACAAGATAGAGAGTGACTATGGCCGTTTTATCGAAGCCTATCGCGATAGTATTGAAATTAATGGCCAGCCGCGTGAAGTGAACATGCTGCGCATCGGCCGTGTTTCTTTGATGTACCAGACTACCGACACCGAGCTGTCGGGCGCCTGGGATCCGGTGGAGGAGCGTTGGGTGGAGTTGGATGACTCTTACCGCAACCATATCCTCAAAGGTCTGCGTATCGCCCGCAATCAGGCGGCCAAAGACATTATGTTTGTACCCGTTCAAGCACCGGAGGCAGCACAATGAAAATGAAGTTTGTTAAAAGCTGCCTGGTAGTTATCGCTGCCGGCCTGTTTTCCTCCCAAGTGGCCCTGGCCCAGAATGAAAACGACCAAGCTCAGACTCTGGATCAACTGCTGGAGATGGTAAAGGAGTCTCGCATTTCTGAGAGCGCCGAACACCGTCGTCGCGAGCAGGAGTTCCAGCAGCAGCGCAACAACCAGCGTGGATTGCTCAACCAGGCCAATAACACCCTGGCTTCCGAAGAGCAGCGCGCCGAGCGCCTGGAAACTACCTACAATCAACAGGAGCTCGAAGTTGACGAAAAGCGTCGTCAGTTTAACGAGCGTCTGGGTTCCCTGCGTGAACTGTTTGGCCACCTGACCTCTACGGCCGGTGACCTGCGCGCTACGCTGCAAACCTCCCTGATTTCCGCCCAGTATCCCAACCGTGGCGATTTCCTCGATACATTGATCGACAAGATGAACAGCAACACGCGTCTGCCGAGCATCGAAGAGATCGAACGCCTGTGGTTTGAGCTGCAACGGCAGATGGTTGAGACCGGTCGAGTGGTTGCATTTGATGGCGTGGTCATCCAAACCAATGGCGACAAAGTGGATCAGCAAGTGGTGCGTATCGGTGACTGGAACCTGGTTTCCGAAGGTAAGTACCTGAGCTATATTCCCGATGGCTACAAAATGGAAGTGTTGACCCGTCAGCCCGACGGTCGTTTCCTGGACGCTGCGCAAGAGCTGCAAAATGCGACCTCTGGGCTGGTTGGCGTTGGCGTCGACCCTACAGGTCCTACCGGTGGTTCGCTGCTGAGCGCCTTGATCGACAGTCCCACGTGGAGAGAGCGCTGGCATCAGGGTGAAGAGGTGGGTTATGCCATCACTATCGTCGGTATCTTTGGTCTGTTGCTGGGTATCTGGCGCCTGATCTACCTGTTCGGGGTAAGCGCCAAAGTGAGTTCACAACTTAAGCAGAAAAAGGCCAACACCAATAACCCACTGGGTCGCGTGTTGAAAGTGGCTGAGGACAACCCCAATGTGGATGGCGAAACTCTGGAGCTGAAACTGGAAGAGGCGGTCCTGAAAGAGCGCCCGGCCATTGAAAGCGGTTTGGCGACCCTGAAGATCATTGCCGCCGTCGCACCGTTGATGGGTCTGTTGGGTACGGTGGTTGGTATGATCATGACCTTCCAGGCCATTACCATCTTCGGCGCTGGCGACCCGAAAAATATGGCTAGTGGTATCTCCTCCGCATTGATTACCACGGTATTGGGCCTCGTTGTGGCGATCCCCACAGTGTTGCTACACACTATTGTGAATGGTCGCGCCAAGCGGGTTATCCATATTATTGAAGAGCAGGCGGCCGGCATTATTGCTGAAAACGCCGAGCGCAAGTAGGAGATAGAGCATGCTGGCATTAATGGAAGCATACGCAGCCATTAAAGCCTTTTTGGATCAGGGCGGCACGGTATTGTTGTTTATCGCCGCCCTTACCTTTGTCATGTGGACCCTGATTTTCGAGCGGGTGTGGTATTTCAAAGGCGGTCTGAAAGGTGATGTACAAAAGGCCTTGGACGCCTGGGAATCGCGCCCCGAGCGCAAGTCCTGGAATGCCCATCAAGTGCGTTATGCATTGATCTCGCGTGTGCAGGAGAAGGTTGACACCAATATGGACCTGATCGCCACCATGGTGAGCCTGTGTCCGCTGTTGGGCCTGCTGGGCACTGTGACCGGTATGATCGAGGTGTTCAACGTATTGGCGATGACCGGTGGTGGGGATGCCAAACAGATGGCAGGTGGCGTGTCCCGCGCCACTATTCCGACCATGGCCGGCATGGTGGCGGCCCTTTCGGGCCTGTTTGCCAACACCTATCTCACCCGTGTTGCCGAGCGCGAAAAGCAGTTGTTTGCCGACCACCTGACAATGGACCACTAAGGCTGGCAAGTTGTACCAACCAGTAATAAGAGAATTGCCATGAACAGGAAAAAAGCAAATCCTGAAGAAGAACAGGTGGGCGCCATTGACTTGACGCCCATGCTGGATGTGGTGTTTATCATGTTGATCTTCTTCATTGTGACGGCGACCTTTATCAAGCAGGCCGGTGTGGAAGTCACCCGGCCCGAGGCGACAACGGCTGCTGAAAAGCCCAACGCCAGTATTCTGATCGCGATCACCAGTGATGATGAAATCTGGATTGACAAAAATCGGGTGGACCCCCGTGGTGTCAAGGCGCAGATCGAGCGTCTGTTAGCTGAAAACCCCAAAGGAACCGTTGTGATTCAGGCGGACGAGGAGGCCAGTGTCAAACTGCTGGCAGAGGTTGCCGAAACCGCCCGTGACCTTCAGGTCAGCAATGTTTCCGTGTCCACCCTCAGAGAATAGGCCGCTAAGCTATGAAATTTGCAAGACTAGGTATTGCCTTGGTGCTGGCGGTGGCGACCACATTTGGCCTGCTGTTTTTGATGCACTCCCTGATTAACACCGACTTGGAGGCTGATGACGACACAGAGACGCGTCGTGTCGCCGATATTGTCATGCCCAAAACGGAAATTGAAACCCGTTTTGAAACCCCCAAGCCCGACAAACCTGAAGAGCCCGAGCAACCGCCACCGGATATTCCGGAGCCGGATTTTGAAATGGCCCAGGTAAACCCGGATGGCCTGAATATGGCGCCGCCGAGCCTGGATGGTAATGTCAATGTGGGCTTTTCCGGACTCGGTGGTGACGGTGAATACCTGCCCATCGTAAAAGTCGCCCCTCAATATCCGCGCCGCGCCGCTCAGCGTGGCCTGGAAGGCTTTGTCACTGTGGAGTTCACCGTGACTACCAGTGGCGGTACTCGTGATGTGCGTGTGATCGAAGCCATTACCAAGGACGGCGAGCCCACCACAATATTCAACTCGGCCGCCGTGCGCGCCGCGGAAAAATTCAAGTACCGCCCCCGTGTTGTCGATGGAAGTCCGGTGGAAGTACAGGGTGTGCGCAACCGTTTTGTCTTCGAAATGGCGCAGCAATAGTTGAAAGGTGATGAACATGAAATACGCTAAATTGAATATGTCAGGCATCTTTCAGAAAACCCTGTTGGCTTCTGCTTTGGTTGTTGCCCCGGCACTCAGTGGTTTTGTGCTCGGAGAGGTTTTCCCCGAGCAAACCTTTTTGACCTCTGGCAGTGTTCAGGCTCAGAACGCGCAACCGATGAAGCCAAACCCGGAGCCCATTCAGCCTCGTCGCCTGCCTGGACAATCGCAAAGATTTGTCGAGGATCTGCAGGAAGTTATTGACTTGGCAGATCCGCCCGAAGATTCGGGCAACCAGCCGAATATAAACCAGGCACTGCAGGAATTGAATGAACTGGTGCGTGACCAGATGGAGGATTTGAATCCATTTGAGAAGGCTATGATTCATCAGGTCTATGCGCAGATTCACTACGAGCAGGAGAATATGGATGCGCTGGTAAAGGACTATGAGAATATTCTCGCTCAAAGCCCCAATATCCCGCCCGGTCTGGAAGCGCAGGTGCTGTACACGCTGGGACAGCTGTATTTGCAGGAAGATGAGGTTCTTAAGGGTCTGGATTTCTTCCGCCGCTGGGCGAAAATGACCAATACCATTACACCTGACCAGTACTATATTATCGGTCAGGCCTTTTATCAGAATGAAGATACTGCGAATGCCAAGGCCAACGTGCTGGAGGCCATCCGTCTGCACGAAGTTGAAGGCAAAATTCCCAAGGAGGAGTGGCTTGCTTTTATGCGCGCTATTTACTATTTCGAGGAGAACTACCCTGAGGCCTTGAAATTTGTTGAACAGCTGGTGCGCCACTATCCCAAGATGAGTTACTGGAAGCAGATGGCCAGCCTGTATTATGAACTGGGCCGTCTCGACGATTACTACCGCGCCTTGGATACCATTTATGTGATGGGTGGGGTGGATAAGGAAAATGAAATACTCGGATTGGCAGGTTACTTTATCGAAAACGACGCGCCCTACAAGGCGGCCAAGGTGCTCGATAAAGGTATGAATCAGGATAAGATCGTGGATGCGACCGAGCGGAACCTGGAAATGCTGGCCAACTCCTGGCGCCTGGCCCAAGAGCGTGACGAAGCGCTAAAGGAAATGCAGCGTGCCGCAGCCAAGTCCGACGATGGCGAACTCTACTATAGCCTGGCTCGTTTGTTGTTTGCGGAAGACCGTTTCGAAGACTCCGTCAAAGCCGCCCGCAATGCCTTGGAAAAAGGTGGCCTTCGTCGTCCGGATCAGGTACAGATAACCATTGGTCAGGCGGAAATTGAACGCGGTAACTTCGATGCGGCCAGAAAGGCCTTCGATGCGGCCGCCAAGGATGACCGCAGCCGTCGTATTGCCAATCAGTGGAAGCAGTTTGCGGACACGGAAGAAAAGCGTAACGAGTTGGTGGAAGAGTTTCTGTAAAGCCAACCGAACGCTTGCATAAAAAACCCGGCCTTGAGCCGGGTTTTTTTATATCTGTGGGTCTGGTGTGACAGTTAATCCAGGAGTTGCAAATCCCGAACGGCACCTTTGTCTGCGCTGGTAACCAGCTTGGCATAGGCTTTGAGCGAGGCACTGACTTTGCGCGGGCGGGCTTTGAGTGGTTTCCAGGGATTGTCGCTGGATTCCATGCGCTCCCGCCTTGCCTGCAGTTCTTGTTCGCTAAGCTGAACATTGATGGTCCGATTGGGAATGTCGATGCGAATGATATCCCCTGTTTCCACCAGGCCAATGGCGCCGCCAGCGGCCGCCTCTGGAGAGGCGTGGCCAATAGAGAGTCCGGAGGTGCCGCCGGAGAAGCGCCCGTCGGTTAACAGGGCGCAGGCCTTGCCCAGCCCTCGAGACTTGAGATAACTGGTGGGATAGAGCATCTCCTGCATGCCCGGCCCGCCTCTGGGCCCCTCGTAACGAATGATCACCACATCACCAGGGTTCACTCGCCCGCCGAGAATATTGTCCACGGCTTCTTCCTGGCTTTCCACCACATGAGCCGGACCCTCGAAAACCAATATGGAGTCATCCACCCCGGCGGTTTTCACTACGCTGCCATCTTCGGCAATATTGCCGTAAAGTACCGCCAGTCCGCCCTCCAGGGAGAAAGCGTTATCGACGGAGCGAATACAGCCATTGGCGCGATCACCATCGAGGCTTGGCCAGCGAGCAGCCTGGGAAAAAGCCACCTGCGTGGGGATGCCACCGGGGCCAGCCTTGAAAAATTCCGTCACTGCCGGCGAGGGGTCGCGCATAATGTCCCAGGTGTCCAGTGCCTCTTTCAGCGTATCCGAGTGAACCGTAGGTACGCTGGTATCCAGTACGCCAGCGCGATCCAGTTCGCCGAGTATGCCCATAATGCCACCGGCGCGATGGACGTCCTCAATATGATATTTCTGGGTGTTGGGGGCCACCTTGCACAACTGTGGCACCGAGCGTGAAATGCGGTCGATGTCCGCCATGGTAAAGTCCAACTCGGCTTCCTGAGCCGCTGCCAACAGGTGGAGAATGGTGTTAGTGGAGCCGCCCATGGCGATATCCAAGGCCATGGCATTGGTAAAGGCGGCGCGATTGCCAATGCCTCGCGGCAGCAGATGGGCTTCATCTTTTTCATAGTAACGTCGGGCCAGTTCCACAATGCGGTGACCGGCGCGTTTGAATAGTTGCTCCCTGTCGGCATGGGTGGCGACAATGGTGCCGTTGCCGGGCAGGGACAGACCCAGGGCCTCGGTCAGGCAGTTCATGGAGTTGGCGGTAAACATGCCGGAACAGGAGCCGCAGGTGGGGCAGGCGCTGCGCTCTACTTCCTGCAGAGTGGCTTCATCTACCGAGTCGTCGGCGGCCATGACCATGGCATCGATCAGGTCAAGATTATGATCCAGTAGACGGGTCTTACCCGCCTCCATGGGACCACCGGAGACAAAAATCACCGGAATGTTCAAGCGCATGGCGGCCATCAGCATGCCGGGAGTGATCTTGTCGCAATTGGAAATACACACCAGAGCATCAGCGCAATGAGCATTGACCATGTATTCCACGGAGTCGGCGATAATGTCACGGCTGGGCAGACTGTAGAGCATGCCGTCGTGGCCCATGGCAATCCCGTCGTCCACGGCAATGGTATTGAACTCCTTGGCCACGCCCCCCGCAGCCTCAACTTCGCGGGCCACCAGTTGGCCCATGTCCTTCAGGTGAACATGCCCGGGCACAAACTGGGTAAAAGAGTTGGCGATGGCAATGATCGGTTTATCGAAGTCGCCATCTTTCATTCCTGTGGCTCGCCACAGGGCGCGAGCGCCGGCCATATTGCGACCGGCCGTGGTGGTCTTGGAGCGGTAAACAGGCATAAATTCCTCTGATCTGAAACAAGCCCGCCGCTGCAGGTAGCCGGGGGCATTTATCCGGCTGCCGATAATACCAGAAGCCCGCCTGCTGCGCCCGCCCCGTCTCTATACTCTCCCCGTTCCCCGTTGCCCGTTACCCCGTACCCCTTACC
>CBFGUT010000012.1:0-24423 GCA_965652265.1 uncultured Cellvibrionaceae bacterium
ATGGCGATACCCTTGGTGGCTAACTCGGTACCCGTGGGAATACGCGCGCCCACGGTATCCTGGTTTTCCGGTTTGCGCCCCGCTTCACTGCGCTGGGCAAAGTGAATGGCGAGAGCGGAGGGCACAGGTTCCATAACGGCGTTCATCGATAAAGAATCCAGTGTTTACGATAGTTCAATTTGCGTGATGGTGCCGTCCTCGTTAACTTCCGACATGTGTCCCTGAGGCTCTTGCAAGAACTGCACGATACCGAGTACCAACAGGGCCGCGGCGCCGATAATCAGGAAAAAGGTACTGGCATCCACAAAACTGTAGACGGTGAGGAAAGTGACTGCGCCGACATTGCCATAGGCCCCGGTCATGCCCGCAATTTGTCCAGTCATGCGTCGCTTGACCAGCGGCACGATGGCAAACACGGCCCCTTCTCCCGCCTGTACAAAAAAGGAGCAGAACATTACACAGGCCACCGCCAGCCACACGGGCCAGGTGCCCGAGATTTGCGAAAGTATAAAATAGCCTACTGAGAGACCCACGATAAAAATCGACAGCGAGCGACGACGGCCGAACACATCACTGATATAGCCGCCGCCGGGGCGCGCCACCAGATTCATAAAGGCGAAGGCCGCACCCAGTGCGCCGGCGGCAGCCAAACTCATACCGGTAAAGGTTTCCAGAAAGAAAGCCGGGAGCATGGAGACCACCGCCAACTCGGAACCGAAGGTAACAAAATAGGCCCAGTTAAGCACCGCCACCTGCTTGAATTGATAGCGGTCATGAGCCGGCGGCTCCTCGCCAAAAAACAGTCCGCGATTGACCTTAAAAATCTGCAACATCTGATAGGCGAAAAGCACAGCCAGTAGCAAATACAGGCCGTAAACGGCGGCGGCGGGCAGCAGAGCAGTGTTGCTCGGCCCCAGACGCCAGGCCAGTACCGCGAGAATGGCGTACATGGGCAGGTTCATGGCCAGATAAAAATAAAAGTCACGCTTGCTGGAGACTTCCAGTCCGCCACTTTTTTTCGGTTTGAAGTAGGTGGATCCTTTGGGTGTGTTGCGGGCGCGCCAGTAAAAAACACCGGCATAGGCCATGGCCATCAGGCCGGTGATGCCGATGGCGTAGCGCCAGCCATTGTCACCGCCGAACAGTAGTGCGATGGTGGGCAGGGTAAACGCCGCTGCGGCCGAGCCAAAGTTACCCCAGCCGCCATACACGCCCTCGGCCAGGCCCACCTGGCGGGCGGGAAACCACTCGCCCACCAGGCGAATGCCAATCACGAAACCCGCGCCCACAAAGCCAAGCAAAAAGCGGGTGATGGCGAGCTGACCATAGGTTTGCGCACTGGCAAAGGCGAGGCACATCAAGCCGCCCAGGGCCAATAGCAGGCTGTAGACGATGCGCGGGCCGAACCTGTCCACCAGCATGCCCACCACAATGCGTGCGGGAATGGTGAGAGCCACATTGAGAATCAGCAGCGCCTTCCACTGATCCAGGCTCATATCAAAGGCCTCCATAATCAGTGGTTTCAGTGGTGCGTGACTAAACCACACCACAAAGGTTAAAAAGAAGGCGAACCAGGTGAGGTGCAGCATGCGCACATTGGCACGTTTGAATAACAGCAAATTCAAATTTTCAGAACTCATGGCATACTTCCGTCTAAACTGGCTAAGACCATTGGGTATTAAATGATGCAGATTCGGCAAGCAGGAATCGCAGGTGTGACGGGAGCAGAGCAAGGGCTGTGCCAGCCGCTTGAGAGTGCATAAAACGCGCGGCGATGTGCATTTATGGCGCATAAAGGGTGCACGAATCGAGAGAATTTTGCGGGAATGTCAGCAATTGGTGCGCCAGGGTTAAAAATGTGTTTGACTCTGGTGCGCGATGCCTTAGTCCAAATGTTAGCCGCTGGTGCACAAACCGTCGCACTTGCACGGTTGTGGATCAAAGCGCGGCACAACAGAGGTCGCTTGAAGCAAAAGAGGTAATGGATGAGAGTGACAGGATGAATAGTCGAGAACAGAATCCCCTTTCCCCGGTGGACCGGATAGCGCGGTTGCGTGAGCTGCTGGAGGTGAAGCCTCTACCTATGACACCTGCCGCCGCCGCTCAGGTACTGCAGCTGCCGGCGGATGCCCTGGCCGAACCCAATCCGTGGCAGACGTTCAACAGTGCCCTGGGGGTTGTCGATGTGACCTGGCCACTGGCGGCCTGGAGCTGGCAATCACTGGCCGAGAGCCTGGATTGTCATCCGGCATTGAGCGAGGGGCTGGCCGTGCTGGCGCCTGTGGTACTGGTATGGTCCAGCCGTGCCGAGGGGGCATGGCTGCAGCCACAGCATCCGGCGGCGGTGGCACTGGACAAGTTGTTTTTCCATCTGGAGCGGTGGTACCCGGAGGTGGGCCCGGCGGATAAACTCAAGCAGCGTTTTGATACCATGATCGCGGCACTGGCGGAGGTAACGGATGAAAAAAGCTTTATCGCCGTGGTGGAATCTTTCAATAGCGACGGTGACAAGGACCTGGAGCGCGCCGCCCGCCTGGCGGAACGCTTGCAGGCCGCGGAGCTGGGCCACATCCGCACGGCGGTGGCGCAAAATCGTGTCAATGCCCTGTTTAATCGCCTCCTGGCCGGGCGTCCGCTGACCGAGGAGGTTGCCCAGTTTGTCACCGATAGCCTGCTCCCCGCCCTGCAATTTACCCTCATCAACAATCCCGCCAGCGATGAGGATTGGGAATTCTGGTCGCGTATCTTGCGTTCGCTGGCCTGGTCACTGTCACCGGACAAATCGCCCGAAGAGGTGCAGGAGTTTTACAACCGGGGGCCGGCGTTAGTGAGGCAACTGGAAAATTCGGCAGCACCTGCCAGTTGCGATGCCGAGGTTTACCATCGTTTTGTGGATACTGTATCGGCCCAGGTGATTACCCTGCTCAAGTGTCAGACACTGGAGACGATTAGGCTCCCCGAGCGGCCCGTGGACGAGAGTGCGCTGTTGACCGAGGCCGTGGAGCTGGAGCATCGCGAGGGCTGGCAGAGTGGCGACTGGATTGTGTTCAGCGCCGAAGGAGAGAGCGAATTGCGTTGCCAGTGTCTGCTGCAGGTGCCAGGCACCGACCAGTTATTGTTCGTTAACCGGGCGGGACGCAAGGTATTACAAAAGTCGCGCAAGCAGATGGATCTGTGTCGCGAATCGGGCATTGCACGCCCCCTCGCCAATACACCTCTGTTCACTACAGCACAGGCGGCGGCCCTGAGCAAGCTGGCACGATGGCAGGAATTGTTACAGGAGGATGCGCGTGCCGCCCGCGAGCGCGAACGCCGCGAGCAGCTTGAGGCCAAGGTACGGCTGGAGGCGCGCCGGGTAGAGAAGCAGGCCCGGGAAAAGGCCCGGGCCAAGGCCGAGGCGGAAGCGGCCCGGCTGGCGGCGGAGAAGGCCGAACGCCAGCGGCAACGGGAGGCCGAGGCTCACCGCGAGGCGCAGGTGGCACAGGCACGCCAGGCCGAGGCCCAGGTGGATGCCCTCACGCTGGGGACCTGGGCCGACATTCCCGATGCCACTGGACAACGGGTGCGCGCCAAGCTGGCTGTCAGTATGCGCTCTACCGGGCGCTATATTTTTGTGGACCGGGTGGGCAGCCAGGTGGCTGAATACCGGCGCGAGCAGTTAATTGATCTGTTACTGGCCGGTCAGGTGCGCTTTCAGCAGCCGGAACGCGGCTTTGACAGCCGGTTGGAAACCATTGTGCGCGGATTGAGGAAGGCGGAGTAACCATGCAAAAGCATCCTGAATATAACGACAAACGACAGGAATACCGCCTCGCCAGTGGCGGCACCGTGTATATTGAGCTGGACAGCGGCGAAGGAGAAGAGCCGTCTATTCTGGTGAGTCATGCCAGCGATCTTTCGGCCAACGGCCTGCAGCTGGCGCTGGACAAGCCCCTGCCGGTGGGGCACATCTACACTCTGTGCGTGCAATTTGTACGGCCCGAGGTGCATTTTGTATTGGCCGGACAGGTCAAGTGGTGCCGTGCTGCTGAGTCTGGCTACCGGCTGGGAGTGGCCCTGTTTGAGTCGGACGATACCGCCATCGCCGCCTGGAAAGCCGAAATTGCCCGGCGCCTGGGGGAGGGGGAGTGACCCGCCTGTCAAAGATGTTATCGTTAACCCTGTAAAAACCCTCTTTGCTGGCGCCGATGGGGGCAAATTCCCTGTACTTTTGCGGGCGGGGATTTTATGCTTCCTGCCTGTTTTTACCTTCTCGTCCACACAGATAATAAAAGAGGTGCACAGTGGCGGCTGACACGGATCACAAACTTTCCCTGCTGGAGAAGAGCGGCTACGCCATGGGCGATGCGGCTGCCAATCTGGTATGGCGCGGCGCGCTGGCCTATCTGGCCGTTTTTTACACCGACACCCTGGGCATCTCGGCAGCGGCGGCGGCCATTCTTCTGCTGATTGTCCGCATTTCCGATGGGATGACGGACATTGTTATGGGCATGGTGGCGGACCGCACCAAGTCCCGCCACGGCAAGTTCCGCCCCTGGATTCTGTGGTCGGCCCCGGTGTTGGGGCTGTTTATGATTCTCTCCTTTACCGCCCCCAATATCAGCACAGAAATGAAACTGGTGTGGGCCTATTTCACCTATATCGGCCTGACGCTTGCCTATACGGTAAACAATGTGCCCTATTCGGCGCTGATGGGGGTGATGACACCCAGCCATGAAGAGCGCAGTGTGCTCTCCGGCTATCGTTTCGCCGGCGCTTTCCTCGGCGGTGTACTGGTGATGGGCTTTACTCCCGACCTGGTCGCCTACTTTGGCCAGGGCGATGATGCCAAAGGTTACCAGCAGACCATGTATGTATTCGCCGCACTGCTGGTGACGCTGTGCCTGATCACTTTCTTTACCACCAAGGAGCGGGTGCGCTCGGTCGCTCATCAGGGCCCTCTGCGTCAGGAGCTGAAAGATCTGATGTGGAACCTGCCCTTTATCATCGTGCCGCTGTTGTCCATCTCCCTGTTCTTTTACTATCGCGGCATCTACAGCGGCCTGTTTTGTGCGGTGGTTGTGGTGATCACCTGGTATGCCGTGCAGCGTCTGATTAAAAAGCCGGAGAGCGAAACCACAGCTTCTCAGCGCGATCTGATTGATTTGCTCACTAACAAACCCTGGCTGATGATTCTGGGCCTGGGCTTTTTGACCATGCTGTTCAATGGTATTAAGTACGGGGTGATTGCCTATTACTTCAACCACTACATCGGTGAACCTACTCTCACCGGGCGCTATTTTATTTTGTTGCTGATTGTCTCCATTATCGCCGCGCTGGTGGCCGGTTACCTGACTCGCCTGATGGGCAAGAAAACCCTGTTTATTTTGTCACTGGCGGTGAGCGGTGTGCTTACAGGTTTGCTCTCCCTGGCGGGGCCGGATGACGTGCTCTACGTCTTTATCATGGGTGGCGCCGCTGAGTTTTTTGCCGCCTTTATGCCGGTTCTTACCTTCAGTATGCTCGGCGATGCCGCCGACTACTCCGAGTGGAAACACAATCGCCGCGCCACGGGGCTGTTTTATTCGGCCGGTACTTTTATCCAGAAAACCGGCGGCGGCTTTGCCGGGGCACTGGTGTTGATTGTGCTGGGTTCCTACGGCTATGTGGGTACTGATCCCTCCACCATTGCCCAGACCACTGAGGGCATGGTGCTGTTGATGAGCTGGATTCCCGCCGCTTTTGCCTTCGTGTCCATCCTGTTGCTGGTGGTCTATCCGTTGAATACCAAGCGCATGGGTGAAATCGAGGCCGACCTCCACGCCCGCCGTGCACAGGCTGGACTCGCCGACGCATAAAGACCGAGTCAGCGAATCATCGAGTCCCCGATCCTTGACGATTGGGGACTCAGTGTTTGCTTATCAACAAGCCCGCCAAACGAAATAATCCTGTAGATAATTCTCTGCGCGATACTGCCAAGGGTTCGGTTTTTAGCGGTACGTGCTCGCCAGTCAAGAATCCAATACAGTGATAGAGGCTTGCCGACGGCTATAAAAGCGGTTGCTGAGATGGCTCCCGACAAGTAATAGGCCGCCGCTTACCGACAGTACGGCTTCGTGCGGCGCCACAAAGGCGGCGGCAAGCAGAGCCAGGCCACTAAAACCTGCCATTATGGGAAGGCAGTGACGGTGACGCTTCCAGCCACTGGGCAGGCTGGTCACCGCCAAGACGGCGATAGGTACAAATAACAATCCGTGAATCCATTCAGTGGTAAACAGGCTGCCAATCAGCCCCAGTCCGCCCAGCGAGAGCAAAATGGGCGAGGCAAGGCAGTGAATCAGGCATAGGCCCGAGCAGAGGGCGGCGGCTTCGTCTTTCATAGTCTATTCTTCCGGGCATCAATGGAAACGTTATAACATAACATGTATTAACGGCGTCTACCCGTCAATGAAGACTGTAATAATGACGAGTGAGTATGGCCTAGAGAATGAGCTTCAGCTTGGCCCGCCTGGGGTAGCGCTTCCCTGTCCCCTCAGATCCCCTCTAATGACGGCCGATTAGCCGGTACCCAAGCAGGCTTTGCGGTGGGATCTATGGCCTTGAACCGTGAACAGGTATCCATCTACTAGGCGTTATAATGTTGCAAATCCTGTATGTTATGTTATAACATTTTCCGATTCGTCTCGATCAGCGCCCTCGTGGGTGCTGTCTTTTATTGATAATCCATCCGCCAATCAGGGGGTTATGTGTTGAAACGGTCTTTGTTGACTCTGAGCTGTCTGGTGCTGCCGTGTTGGGCCAGTGCCGATACTATTCAGGGCGTGGTATTCGATGGTGCGGGCCACCCGGTGAGTGGCGCTAAGGTAGAGGTTGTGGGTACTCGCACCAGTGCCAGCACCAATGCGTCGGGCGAGTTCGTGCTGGAGAACCTCTCCAGCGACGATGTGGAGCTGCATGTGCGGGCTCCGCGCTTTATGCACAAGCATGTCCATGTTCACGGCGGTAGCGAGTCGCTGCGTATCACCCTGGACGGTACCGTTATGGAGGTGGTGGATGTCACCGGCTTGCCATGGCATATCTCGCAGTTGGAGTCGGCCACCCCAGTTTCCGTGCTCAGTGGCGACGCGCTACGCGATCAACAGTCAGCCACCCTCGGCGATACCTTGAATAAGCAGGTGGGAGTGCATTCGAGTTACTATGGCCCGGTAGCGGGTACCCCGATTATTCGCGGCCTGTCCGGCCCCCGGGTATTGGTGGCGCAAAATGGCCTGGATGTGGGTGATGTGTCGCGGTCGGGCCCCGATCACGCTGTCACCGGTGAGGCTACCACGGCGCGCCAAGTCGAAATTCTACGCGGCCCGGCCACGCTGTTTTACGGTAACGGCGCCATCGGTGGGGTAGTCAATGTGGTGGACGACCGTGTACCGCAAGATACTGATACCTTTGGTCAGTGGCAGTTAGAGTACAACAGTGCGAATAACGAGCCTTTGATTGAAGGCAGCGCGAATATTGGTGTGAGTGACAATTTCGCAGTGCATGTCGACGGCTTTTGGCGCGAAGCAGACGATCTGGAGATTCCGGGCTACGCCGAAGCCGAGCCGGAAGAGGGTGAAGCCTACGGTATCTTAGAAAATTCCGCTTACGACAGTCAGGGCGCGACCATTGGTGGCAGCTACATTGGTGAAGAGGGCTTTGCAGGCATCAGCGTGGGCCGTCTGGAGCGTACCTACGGTATACCCGGTCACAGTCATGGCGGGGTGGAGGTCCAGGCTGAGCTTGAGCAGGATCGCTTGCAGTTTGTCAGCGAGCGCAGTTTTAATCACGATCTTCTCGCTGAAGCGCGCTTGCGTTATGGCTACACGGATTATCAACACCGCGAACTCGAAGGCGATGCCATAGGTACGACTTTCGAGAACGAACTGCATGAGGCTAGGCTTGATCTGTTCCACCAGCCTTTTGCCGAATGGCGCGGTGCAGCCAGCTTGCACGTCAAGCGCCAGGAAAATGCTGCTCAGGGGGAAGAAGCTTTTACCCCGCCGTCGCTCACTGAGTCGTACGCGCTTGCGTTAATGGAAGAAAGGCACTTCGGTGATTTCCTTGTGCAACTTGGCGGTCGCATTGAGCGGATCGAGGTTGACGCTCATGATGTGATTTTGGACTCAGAAGGCGAGCGCGGCACCTACCGCCTGGATCAGACGTTTACGCCATACAGCTTTTCCCTCGGCACCGTGTGGGACTTTACTGACGGCTACAACCTGGGTGTAAATCTGACCCACTCTCAGCGTGCCCCCTCCGCTACTGAGGCGTTCTCCTATGGTCCGCACATTGGTGCGGGAAGTTTCGAGGTCGGTGCTCTGTTTGACATACTGGCGAACGATCACGGCGATTGGGTGGTGAACTTTTCCGACGATCCCATCGAGCTGGAAACCTCAAATAATATCGATATTTCCCTGCGCAAATTCACAGGCGATCTCGGTTTTGTGGTGGGAGCCTTCTACAATCAGGTGGATGACTTCTACTATGCGCGGGCCACCGGGCTCAGGGCAGAAAGTGGCCACGATCATGAGAATGAAGATGAGCACGATCATGAACATGACCATGCTCACGATCATGAAGACGAGCATGACCACGACGACCATGGCCATGAACATGAAGACGAACTCTTGCCGGTTTATCAATTTACCGCGGCCGATGTTGAGCTCTACGGCTTTGAGGGCGAAGTCCACTGGCAGTTGAGCGATCCTCTACTGCTGCGCTTTACCACCGACTACATTCGCGCCACGCTGCGCGATGGCGGCAATTTGCCACGCATTCCTCCGCTGCGCGCCGGTCTGGCCGCCGAATATGAATTCGGCTCCTGGGCTCTGCGCGCCAGTGCTACCCAATACTTTGAAGCGGATAAAACCGCTGAGCTGGAAACGCCCACGGACGCCTACACATGGGTCGATGCCGAGGTCAGTTACACCCTGCCCTTGTGGGGCGGCACCAAAGTGTATGTGCGCGGCGACAATCTTCTGGATGAGACCGCACGCGTTCACAGCTCGTTTATTAAAGACATTGCCCCGCGTGCAGGCCGCTCAATTTCTGCTGGTATTCGCGCGAGTTTTTAAAGGTTACTAAGGAGTTAATTATGTTGTTAGAAAACAAACTGAAGCCTCTGTCGGCTATCGCTCTTGCCTTGATGTTGAGCGCTTGTGGTGGGGACAGTGAAACCAATATCTATGCCCAGGACGTGGCCGAACCCGGTCATGATGATCACGAGCATGGCGATGAGCACGACCACGAAGACGATCTCAGCGCGGCGCGCCTGCTGCTGGTGGAGTCCGGTGCCGCGCTAGTGCATATTTTTGAAGTGGCGGATGGCGATGAAGTGGCCGAGCTGACATTGCCCGCGCCTATTGGCTACGCCTATCCGGTACCGGGTTATCGCTATGCGGCCTTTGTGCACCGCGATGATAACTGGGTGAGCTTTGTCGATGGCGGTGTGTGGATGGAAGATCACGGCGATCACGATCACCCCTACGCTGAAGCGCCGGCCGTGCAGGATTTCTTTCTGGATGGTGTGAGACCCACCCACTACACGTTTAATGACGAACAGGTGGCGGTATTTTACGACGGTAACAGCGAAACCGGTGATGTGGCCGGCGTTGCCACCTTCGATGCCAATGCCGTGGCGGAAAACGGTATCGCCAACACCTTGAGCTTCGACACCTACATGCACGGCGCGGCTCAGACGCGCGGTGAGCACTTACTGGCCACCATTCGCGAAGCCGGCAGCGCCAGCACCTTGCCGGATAAGGTGGGTCTGTATCACCTGCACGATACCGAGTACGAACTGGAGATGGTTTTCGAGGAAACCTGCCCAGGCCTGCACGGTAGTGCGCAAAATGAAGACAATATTTTCTTTGGCTGCACCGACGGTGTGCTGGTGATCGATGAAAGCGCTGATTTCGCGGCAGTGAAAGTCGGTAATGGCGATGCGCTGGCCGAGGGCGCTCGCGTGGGCAGCCTGCGGGCGCATCATCATGTGGAAGAGGCGATTGGTATCGCTGCCGGTAAGCTGGTGCGTGTTGTGCCCGGTGAGACCGAACTGCAAGCACTGCCCGAACCCCTCCACGAAGAAGACTCAGTGGTTGCCAGCGAGTTTGCCGCCGATGGTGAGTTCTTTGTGGCGCTGACCACCGAGGGCGCGCTGGTGGTATTGGACGTTCACGACTGGGAGATTCACGGTGAGCTCAACGTGACCGATGCCAGCCAGCTGGCTGAAGGGCAAAGCCTGAGATTGGTGGTGCCGCCTTCGGGCCATCATGTGTATGTGCTGAATCCCGGTTCACAATCACTGGTGGCCGTGGACATTGAAGCGCTGCAGGCTGATGAGCCCTGGAGCCTTGAATTTACACCCTCGGCTGCGGTGTGGCTTGGCTATGCCGAAGAGGGTGAGGGGCACGACCACTAAAACGTCGAATCACCGAGTCATCGAATCATTGAGTCATCGATCATCGAGATCGTGGATTCGATGACTCGATGATCGAGCCTTGCATCCAAATCTTGGTCCAATTCCGTCTCAGTACTATACTGACGACAAATCTCACCCGAGGTGTGCAATTATGGATCTGGATAAGATTGAAAAGCTCGACGAGTTAAGGCAAAAGGGCATGATCTCCGAGGAGGAGTACCAGCAGGCCAAGGCCAAGGTGCTGGGTAGCCAAGCGCCGGCGCCGGTGGCGGTCAGCGATATGGACAATCGCACCTATAGTATGTTGATGCACTTTGCCCAGTTTTGTGGGTATTTAGTGCCCATGTGCGGCTGGATTGTGCCCCTGGTCATGTGGCTGATCAAGCGCGAGGACCCCTATATTGATCAGCAGGGCAGGGTGATTTTTAACTGGATTATCAGCTCCTTTATCTACTGTGTGGTAAGCGTGATACTGATGATCGTGTTGATTGGCTTCCTGTTGCTGCCACTATTGATACTGCTGTCCATCATTTTTACCGTCATTGGCGCTCTCAAGGCCAATGATGGGGTGATCCAGAATTACCCCATGAGCATTCCATTCTTCCGCATTGATCCCAGCCTGGGTGCCGAGGACTGATTGGCATGAGGGCGCTGGAGGCGTGGGCCTCCCGCGCCTCAGGCCGGAGTGATAACCGGCTTTTGGGGCCGGCTCCCTGCGCCTGCGGATGCGTGGCATGAGCCTGTCTGAATGATGTACAATGCGCGTCTTTTCAGGGGGCAGACGCCCTCGACCCCTTAACTTGTAACCTGGTAGTGCCGCCGCCCCGGTGGTGCCCGTGCGCTGCCCGCATTCAGGAACCGCTCATGTTTGACAAAAGCCAGACGCTTGCCGCCTTTGACCCGGAAATCTGGGCCTCCATCGAAAACGAAAGCCGCCGCCAGGAAGAGCATATCGAGCTGATTGCCTCGGAAAACTACACCAGCCCGCTGGTGATGGCGGCTCAGGGAACCAAGCTCACCAACAAATACGCCGAGGGCTACCCCGGCAAGCGCTACTATGGCGGCTGTGAGTATGTGGACCAGTCCGAGGATCTGGCCATTGAGAGGGCCAAGCAGCTGTTTGGCGCTGATTACGCCAATGTGCAGCCGCACTCCGGCTCCCAGGCTAATACCGCCGTCTATGCGGCCCTGTGTGCCCCAGGGGATACCGTGCTGGGCATGAGTCTGGCCCACGGCGGCCACCTGACCCACGGCGCCAAGGTGAACTTCTCGGGCAAGATCTACAATTCGGTGCAGTACGGCCTCAACCCGGAAACCGGGCTGGTGGACTACGACGAAGTGGAGCGTCTGGCGCTGGAGTACAAACCGAAAATGATCGTGGCGGGTTTTTCCGCCTATTCTCAGGTCATGGACTGGCAGCGCTTTCGCGATATAGCCGATAAAGTGGGTGCCTATCTGCTGGTGGATATGGCCCACGTAGCCGGGTTAGTGGCCGCTGGTGTCTACCCCAGCCCGGTGAAGATAGCCGATGTGACCACCTCTACTACCCACAAGACCCTGCGGGGCCCCCGCGGTGGCATTATTCTGGCCCGGGCCAATGAAGAGATCGAGAAGAAGCTGAACTCCGCCGTTTTCCCCGGCGGTCAGGGTGGCCCGCTGATGCATGTGATCGCCGCCAAGGCTGTGAGCTTTAAAGAGGCCATGAGCGAAGAGTTCAAAACCTATCAGCAGCAAGTGGTGAAAAACGCCAAGGCCATGGCGCGTGTCTTTATTGAGCGCGGCCTGGATGTGGTCTCCGGTGGTACCGAGAACCACCTGATGCTGGTGAGCCTGATTGGCAAGGAGTATTCCGGTAAGGACGCCGACGAAGCGCTGGGCGCTGCCAATATCACGGTCAATAAAAACTCCGTGCCCAACGATCCGCGCTCTCCCTTTGTCACCAGCGGCCTGCGTGTAGGCACCCCCGCTGTAACCACCCGTGGTTTTGGTGAGCAGGAGTGTGTGGATCTGGCTGGCTGGATGTGTGATGTATTGGATGCACTGGAAGCCGGCAATGCCGATAGCGTCATTGCCGAGGTCAAGCAGAAGGTGTTGGCCGTGTGCAAGCGTTTTCCGGTATACGGCGCTTGATGTTTTAGGCCAGAATACCAAAGCTCAAGAAAACGCCATTCCGGCAACGGGATGGCGTTTTTTATGGTCGCTTGCTCGTTTATGCCGGGTTTTATTGAAAGAATGAGTCAAGTGAAGCTTTTTAGCTTACATCACTCGCTCCGCCAGCCACTGCATCCCCAGCGATATTGCCACAACTACCGTGCCCGCTAACAGGCTTGTGATCAGCGCATGGCGCCGCCAGAGTTCCTCAGCCCGATTACCAAAGCGGATCACCAGCCATGCCAGTCCGTAGTAACGGATGCCGCGTGCTATTAACGCCGCCAGTACAAACAGGTAAATCGGGTAGCCTGAAAGGCCTGCGGTTATCATGGCGACCTGGAACGGAATGGGGAGTATGCCCAGAGTCAAAATGGCCATAAAACCGTATTGGTCAAAAAAAGCCTGAAAAGCTTCAAAAGCACTTTCCATACCCATGGCTTCAATAAACCAGGCACCCGCAGACTGGTAGAGTACCATGCCAATGCCATAACCCAACAGTGAGGCCAGGAGGCAGCCGGCCGTAGTAACAGTGGCGAGCGTCCAAATTCGATTTCTATTGGCGGCCATCAACGGGATTAATATCACCTCAATAGGGACAGGGATGATGATTGTTTCCAGAAAGGACAATGTGCCCAACAGCCAGAGCATATGCTTGGAGCCGCTGATACGTTTAAACCACTGTTTGGCGCGCTTTGACTGAATTGCCATAGTCGGACCTCGTTACAGGGGGGTATGGACCCGCCGATAAATGGCTTCCAGCACGCTGTAAAGGCCAAAAGCGAATAGTCCAATGGCGACGAGGGCCATCAACCAGGGGCCGAAAGGTTGTTCGCGCAGAGTGTTGAAAACCTCGGCCATGCCGCCGGCTCTGTCTGGATCAATGATATAGGCGGCAATCAGAAAAAAACCGCCAGTAATAAAAAAGACCAGCCCGCGAATCATTAAACCGAAACGGCAGAGGGGATAGGCCCAGGATTGTGTGCGCGCGGGCATATCGAAATAGCGATCAAACCGAGTCTTGGCGCCTTTAATACCGTGAGCCATACCGGCACCAATCAGGGCAATGCCGGCGCCGCCCACCAGCCAGCGACCATAGGCTTGGGACATTAGCCAATCGGCAAAGCCTTGGGACCCGTTACTCTCGCCTGAACTATTACCAAAAGTGAAGATCAGATTGATCGCGAACAGAGCTAATAGAAAATGTGTTATGGCACTGACCAGTAAACTTGTTCGTATCGCCAGGGCGGTCAGGTCTCGGCCGTGGCCATCGGGGTCACCCAGGGCCTGAATACAGCGCCACATGGCATAGCCGACGAGTCCCATGGCGATAGCGCCCAGTAATACATCCCCCAGAGGGGCGCCGAGAACCCATTGCAAAGCCCCGCGGCTGCCTTTGGTTTGTCCGCCCTCTCCAAAAACGGCCAATGTGGCCAATCCACCCACAAGAAGATAGACAAGCCCGCGTGCGGCATAACCCAGGCGGGCGAAAAAAGCGATTGCCTTTTTGGGGTGGGGTGTTGTCGAGTCTTTAGCCATTGGGTCCTCCCGCCAGTTAACCATTTCCCATTATTTTCTCATAGGTGGTTTATGGCTGTCTGTGTTCAAGGTTCCATATCTACAGCCTGCTAGCCTTTAGCTCGGCAAACGGTAAAAAATGAAAGACAGTGTTTAGTCTTCAAACAAATCGGCCGTGTATTTGGTTTGAATATCGAGTAGGCGTTTGAAATACCCCCGGGTCTGCGTCAAGCTGTGATAGTCTCCTTCTTCCACAATGCGACCTTCCTGCATAACAATAATGCGATCGGCATCCTTGATAGTCCCCAGGCGGTGTGCAATGGTAATGACGGTGCGATCGCGGGCTATTTCTTTTAGGGCTTCGCGGATCAGAAACTCGCTCTCGTTATCCAGGGAGGATGTGGCTTCGTCCAGAATTAATATACGCGGGTTTCGCAAGATGGCGCGCGCAATGGCGATCCGTTGTTTCTGGCCTCCCGAGAGTCCGATTCCTCTCTCTCCCAACTGAGTGTTGTAGCCATCGGGAAGTTGTTTGATAAAGCCTTCGGCATTGGCGGCACGAGCGGCTGCAAAAACCTCATCATCGGTTGCATCATAATTGCCAAAACGAAGATTTTCTATAATAGTACCTGATAATAAGATGGTTTCCTGCATAACAATAGCGCACTGTTGTCTCAGCCAGCTAATGGATAAAAGCTGAAGGGGTATGCCATCTATGGTGATTTGGCCTTTTTGTATGGGGTAAAGGCCCAGAATCAGGTTGATAAGAGTGCTTTTTCCAGAGCCGGATGAACCCACCAGAGCCAGGTTTTCTCCGGCTTGCACTTTCAATTGAAATTCCTGAAGAATAGGTGTGTCCGGCTTTCCCGGATAGGAAAATTCAACATTTGAAAATTCAATTTCGCCTTTGAGCACGGGCAGGGTTTTGGTTCCGTGCCAATTCTCCACATGTTCTTCGCTTGTCAGTTCCCGAATGCTCTGGTAACTGACTTCACCGCGATAATAGTAATCTGAAAAAACAGTCAGCGTGTCGATGGGAAGCAGTAAAATGGGCAGGGCTGCCAGATAGGCGACGAGTGTGCCTATACTCATGCTGCCCTGGATCACCAGAAACGCTCCTCCGCAGACTATTACCAGTGAAATGATTTGAGTGATAACGTACATGGTGGTCCAGAATACGGTTTTTGTTCCCAGCATTTCATAGTTGGCTTGTGCAAGTTGATAATTGTCCTGCTGAAGCCGATTGGCAGAGCGCCTCTCTTCGCCCATGCTGCGTAGAAAACGAATGGCGGAAACCAGTTCGCTCACTTTTCCCGTCAGGGATTCCTGTGATTGACGAATGGCTTCATGGCTGCTTTGTAACTTTTGCCAGAAGTAAAAGCGCAGCAGAAAATAGATGGGTATCAGTGCCAGTATGATCAGCGACAGCTTCCAATCCAGTAGTAGCAAAATAATGAGGATTGAAATGCCGTATGCCATATCCGGAATAACTTTCTCGGAGAATATAATAAGGGCATCCTGTGTTTTTTGTGTATCGACAGTGTACTTGCTGATGAGACGGCCAGTCGTATTTTTATCCAAATAGGAAAACGACAAAAATTGAATGCGATCGAATACAATAGTTCTCAAATCTCGAATGATAATGGATGTGACTTCTCCCAATCGTTTTACACCGGCAACGCCTAGAGAATAGTGCAGCAACAGTAAGCCAAAACACAGGAGTATATAAACCAGAATTCCGTCGGTATCGCCAGAGGCGACATTTTGGTCGATGACGATTTTGAATATCCAGGGGATGGGGGCTACTACAATAACACGACACAAAATCAGTAATATCCCAGCCCGAAGCAGTCGGGAATGACTCAGGTAATATTTAAGAATATTGTCTTGTTTATTGAGTAGTTCAATGCTCATTGCTGGTTTGATTTGTCTCTTGCTTTGCCTGGTCGATTGAGAAGGGCTGATACCAGGTTGCCCTTGCCGATAATAATGTCCATGTGGACTCTGGACCCATGTACCGGAGGGTAGGGGTATTCGTGGATGTCCACTAGGGTTTCAAAGTAGCTATTGGCGGTATCCTCGGGAGAAGTTATGTCTCGTGTATTAATAATTTTGGCAATTGTGCCATACAGGTAACCCTCAAGCTGGGAGTGGAAAACCATGGATTCCATTCGGACAGGCATACCTGTATCTATTAAATCGATATTCTTCTCCGGTATATAGGCTTTAACTTGATAACCACTTGAATCGTCAGCAATTTTGACGACTCTATTTCCCTGCTCAATAATCTGAGAAAGGTAGCGGAAATAGAAGTCAACAATAATGCCATCAAATGGAGCTTTAATGAGGAGTTTTTCCTTTTCCTGATGAAGATGATTGACTTGCTTCTCGATAATGTCTACAAGCTGTTGTAGGTACGCTACTTCTCGTTCATTCTCTCGTTCGATCAGGTCCTCCAGGCCTTCTCCTTTCCACTGCAGTAGTTGCTGGTTTTTTATTAGCGTGATTTCTTCCCGGATTCTGTCCATGCGTTCTTGATAAAACTCTTTTCTCGATATTAGGTTTTGCTCTAGAGATTTCCGGTTATTTTCTTCAATAAGCTCCGCGATACTGCTTAGTTCTCTCTGTCGGTCTATAAGGCTGCCAATGTTTTGCAATGACGGCATTACACCGGTAATGGCGAATTGCTCATTTTCGGACTGGATCTTATGAAGCTCCCTACGGCGTTCGATAAGCGCCTTTTCCAGGTCCAGCAGGCGCAGGTCAAGGTCTGAGTTCTGTAAAGATAATATGAGATCCCCTTTGTTAACTCGCTGGCCTGGTTGAAAATAAATTTCGGAAACCTGGCCACTGCGAGAGGCGTATACTATGGATTCATTTTCGAACTGGATAACACCAGTAGCTTCCGATGTTATCTCCACCCTGATAAATATCAGTCCCAGTAATGTCAGCATAAGCCCCGCAATAAAGACGAGCAATAGGAATTTGTTGGACTTCACACTATAGCCTCTGAGTTATTGGTGCAGAGATAGATTAAAGCCAAGTGCCGTGGACTGCATATATTGCCCCACGATTTCATCGGGATGCATTTTGAAAAAGAGCTCTCGATTCTTAAGGTTGGTAGTCTTTTGCTTGGTGATATCTCTTTCATGAGGGTAGTGGAGTGCGGATGCTTCTCGGGATAATGTAAATACACAGCCGTTTTTCCACAGTCGGTAGCCCAACTCTATATCTTCTACTCCCCAGCCAGTAAACAACTCATTAAATAAGCCTGCATTCTCGGAAGTTTTTTTTCTAAAAGAGACGTTGGTGGTCCAAAATAGGCACCAGGGGGCTTTCAGCAAGTGTAACTGATCGTTAACGAGTTGGTAATTATTTTCGCGAATATCAAGGTGCTCTCCCTTGCGGCTAAGTGTATTTATGGTGGTGTCAGGTTGACTAAAATCAAAATCATCAGTCAGGTCATTGCTGCGCATGGTATAGTTATAGCCATAAATGTAGCCAATAACAGCCGCTTCTGCGTGTCCTGATTCGTGACAGGCAAGGTGGCTGCTAACAAAGTTTCTTGATGCGCAGACTCCAGCATCCACCAGAATAATGGTATCGCCAGAGGCCGCCTTTATGCCCATGTTGCGTGCTTTTGCTACACGATAGCCTTCATCTTCCTGGTAGAAATATTTGAGTGTAAGTCTGTTGGTATACTCCTTGACCATACAATGAGTGTTATCGGACGACCCATCGTCACATATGATAACTTCATAGTCGGTACTGGTTACGCCGCTTTGCTGACATAGAGAGTCCAATGTCAGAGCGAGGATAGATTCTCGATTATAGGTGGGGATAATAATAGATGCTCTCATCAGTCAGGCCTCTATATAGTTCGCTGCAGTGCGGACACTGTTAATATAATGTGTTTGAATCATATGCTTGTACGTTTTGATCACATCCATGTACTTGCAGTTTTCAAGCAACTGTTGGATGCCTTCGAGAAGGCTTTGACTCGATAGATCTTCTTTTTGCAGGATTAAGCCTGCCTGAAGATCCTGCATGCGATGAGCGTTAAACTTTCTCTCTGTGTGTGTGGGAATAATCAGGGCGGGCCGTCCGTATTTGAAATTGGCCATGCAACTGCCATGGCCGCCATGGTGGATAATAATATCGCATTGGGAGTAGGCCTGTTCTACAGGCAGCCAATCAACAATTTTGACGTTTTGAGGAAGCTTGTTTTCAAAGTCGCTTGCATGCGCATCCATACCGCCAGTGGAGATTATCATATTAAGTGCGGGATTGCTGATCGCTGACTCAATGGCTGTTTTTAGTAACATTTCTCCACTGTTGCCGGCACTGTCGTGCATTCTCCCGGTATACATAAATATTTTTGGATTGTTGTTGGGAAAAGTTAAATTCAGGGGTGGAATTGCCTTTTCTGTGCCACTCCAGAGTATGGGTCCGCAAAAGCATGTACTGTCTTTATGCTCCTCTTCTAGCCAATCAAATTCAGGAAAGCTGGGGATAAGTGTTTTTTGACCTAGATATAAATCATCAATACGGGTGATGGGTTCTGCATTAAAGCTTGTTAACAGGTGATTGATTGTGTCAGCGGTGTTGTTGCTCCAGTCCTCATTGGCTTCGCTATCCCAGTAGTATATGCGTTTCCCCTTTCTTCCAGGGTGCATACAACTCTGAGTTATCGTGGCTAGGGGTATATTGAGGCTTCGTGCCGCAATGGCTGATTGTATGCCGAAATCAGAAATGACCAAATCGGGCTGTAGTTGTGTCAAATAGCGTCTCCAGTCGCTGTCAGCGAAACCCCGCAGTGTGGATATGGTGTCAATACTGCGCCAGTTGCCCATGGAAGTGGGTCTTACGGCAATGTCATGGGGGTTAATGCCTGCCCGGCTAAAGCCGCAGGCGAGCATATACTGGACTGATTGATCGTGTGCCAAAAATTCTATTTGATGACCGCGACTGCGAAGCTCCTGTGCAATAGGTAAACTGCGAATCAAGGGGCCTATTCCCGTCCATAACTCCAAGAAAATTTTCATTGTTAAAATTGCCTTTATCGCTGGGGGTGAATCGAGTGGCATTGCAGGGTGAATGGACTGCGACTGAAAGCGGCGGTTGCGGTATATTATGTGTCGCAGTGGAGTGGGCCATTGTGAACTCATGCCTGAGCTACCGGCTTACTGACCAGGCTGGCCAGCGTCGCCCCGGCTCGTTACTGACTCGTTATCGGAGACTGAAATAGTCTACCGCCTGCCATTGATGAGGCTCGTGTGGAGGGCGGGTATCTGCCATTGACCAGAAGCGAGCCACTGGCTGATTGTATAACTATCGTTGGAAGAATTGCCAGAAACTGGCGGGAGGAGGCCGGGGAAGATGGAAAAGCAGGCAACCACCTTGCGGTAGTTGCCTGAAGTGGGTCAGGAGGTTGCTTTATGTGCCACTCGGCTGCGGTGTTGCCTCCACAGGCCAATCAACAGCAATAGGGGAAGCCAGACGCCGCCACCGGCACCTCCCTCCTCCTCATTGCTGTCGCTGCCGGTGCTGGGTGCACTGCTGGAGGATTGGTTGCCGGTCGGACTGCTCGAGGATTGACTGCTTTCACTGCTGGCGATACTTGAGCTTTCCAGACTGCTACTGGTAATACTGCTGCTAGACGAGCTACTGATACTGCTCACGGATGAACTTGAGACAGAACTGCTGGACTCACTGCTGCTAGAACTGCTTTGGGAAGAACTGCTGACGCTGCTGGAGGGTGTGCTCGAAACAGAACTGCTGGATGAACTGCTGATTGTGCTGCTGGAGGACACGCTGCTTGAAGACGAGCTACTGGAACTGCTTGCCGGTGAGGAAACACTTTGACTGCTGGAGCTGCTGCTGGTAACCGGGGTCATCAGCTGATTATCTTCATCGTCGTCAATTTGTAGCAGGTAATCCACCAATTGGTTGAGTTCACTTGAGGACAATACGGCAGTACTGGCGTGTAGCTCTGTGGCGTTACTGATGGTCAGAACATCGTAGAGCGTGGGTGCCGAACCATCGTGCAAATAGGGCGCAGATTGCCACAGCCCTTTCAGGCTGGGAGTATCCAACCCGTCCAGGGGGCCGCCCAGACGATTGCCGCTATTGGCGGTGAGGGTGCCGACATCGTGCCTGGAGCCGTTCAGACTGTCGGTAAACTCGGGGCCGCTATGGCAGCTATGGCATTGCAGCTGCTCAAAGAGCAAACGCCCCATCACCCCACTGCTGGTCAGCGTGCCGTCGCTGTTTTTATACGGGCTGCGACCAGAACTGCTCAGTGATGCCACATAGGCAGCCAGCGCATCGAGATCGGAGGAAAGATCGGCCTTGGGGCTGCCCAGAGCGGGCCCGGCGGTACCATTGAACTGGTTGTTGGCCAGAAAGCCTCTGCCCCCAAAGAGGTTGCGAATGGGGATTTCGAAATCCTGTACTTCATCAAAGTTGCCACTCCAGTGGAGCAGCCCCCGTTGCATGCCCGCATTGCCATTAAGGGCTGTAGTATTGCGCAGTCCCTCGCCCAGTTGGGTGAAATCCCATACGCGGCCATCATTGCCACCGTCCAGATGACAGGCGGCGCAGCTCATATAGCCTTCAGAGGCCATACGTTCATCGGCTGCATTGTAGAAAATTCGCTTTCCATGCAGCACTTGATCGGTTAATTGTTCACTGGCGACACTGCCGATGTTACCGACAACGCTGATATCGCCATTGCCGTCATCTACGACATCTGCCACGTCCACAATGCTGACCGAACGGCTTAAGAAATTCTTCACCAGCAGTTGTTCACGGCTGGCATCATACAGCAGTTCAGTGGGTGCGAATCCCACATCGGCCTCGGCCACCAGGGCGCCGGTTTGCGCATTGACTGCCACAACCCGGTTATTGTTTTGCAAGGCCACGAAGAGCAGGTTGCCACTGTCAGAGAAAGCAATATCCGCAACGAAGCTGATATTATCAATATCAATGCGGCGCGCCAGGATTTCGCTGTCGGTCTGGGTGTTGACGGCGCCAATCAGGCCACGCACGGTGGTGTCGTGGGTAAGCCCTTCGCCATCAATCACCAGGCCCCGCAGGGTATTGTCCTTTTTGCCGGTGTACCAAACCTGGTTGTTGCCGGGGTGGAGGCGCAGGCCGCCGATATAATTGGGAAGACCGCGACCGCTGGCACCGCTGTCGGCACTGGTAGTGTCCAGGGGTAATGCAATGGTTGCAGCCAGACTGAGTGAAGGCACGGCAATACGGTAAATATTGCCCTCCTCAGCGGAAGAGACAAAACGGGCGGCATAGAGTTGGTTGCTGTCATGGTCGAGAGCCAGCGAACGCACCTGGGGTTGATCGGGCAGAGTCAGTGTATCGACTCGGGTGAGGGTGCCCGCCGACCACCGCTGGATTTCGCCACTGCCGGCCATGGCGATATAGGCATTATCACCCGACTCGGAGAAAACAATCGCAGCCGGCGCCGAGCCGTAGGGCAGGGAAAGGGTTTGCAGGAGTGCGCCAGTATCTGGGTGATGCAATGTCAGGTTGTCGCTGTCCTGATTGGCAACCCATAACCGCCCCTGATTATCCTGTGCCAGAGACCGCGGGTTACTGCCGGTGGCGACTTCCCAGGTGCGTGTCAGTGTCTCAGTATCCAGCAGTGCCAGGGTATTGTTGTCAGGATTGACCGTCCACAGACGGCCTTCTGCTCCTTGCAATAGCTGACTTGACTGCGAGCTGTACTGCGCTGGTGTGTCGGTTACCACACTGATATTTAAACTGGCGCTGGTGGTTGAGGTTCCATCGGTGACCTGTCCTACCACCAGGTAGTTGCCGGGTTCGGTAAACGTGTAGTCAATGCTGTTGCTGTCACTGTACTCAGTCAGCTCACTGCCGTCCCCGAAGTCCCAGCGGTATTCCAGTTCATCATTATCGGCGTCGGTCGCCGCTAGGGAAAAGGTGACGCTGGCGTTATTCTGGACAGGTGAGTTGGGTGATGACGTTATTGACTGTACTACAGGGGTCGTATTGGTCGGGGGAGGAGGCTCACCTCCGCACACAGGATCCAGTTGGGGACCGGTGGAAAAGCAGAAACTGTAGCTTTCAATACCATTGCCGGAAACATCGCGAATACCGTTATTGATAATCTCCACCCGATAGGTACTGTTGTCCTCCAGCAATTGTTTGGGTACAACATTAATCACATCGTACTGACTGGAGATAATTTGACTGGCGATAGGTACCCCGGCGACGCCGTCCACAATGCGCCGTAACTGTATGGTCTGATCGTGAATGGTGGTATCGTCCAGGGTTTCGTTGATTACCAGGCCCACCACGGTATCCACGTGCATATTAGTAGTGCCGTCACGTGGCAAGTGGTAGCCAATAAAGGGCGGGCGATTGTCCGGGCCGTCCTGATGGGTAATAAAAGTGGCGTGTTCATGGGGGGTTGGTCCACTGACTTCTGAGGAGGAATTCATAACGATATTACCCAGTGGTATCCACTGGAAGTCGCCAAATCGATCTCCTGAAAGCGGGGTAAAGGTTTGTACGACCTGGCCGTTTCGCATGTCAATCTTGCGGCCCACATTAGCGTGGCCAGTGAAACCGTATTCGTCCTGGAAGTGCATATAGCGGCCGGGTGCCTGGCTGCGAGTGTGGCTGCGGACTATGCGTAGATTGGAGGGGTCCTCTATATCGATCACCAAGATATTGGCGTTACTACCGGGGCCATTTATATCATCGCCCGCCATCAACACCAGATAGTGTTGCCAAATATGCCAGGCGTTGGTGTACTGACGGACATTGCCACTCATCGCATCCAGCAGTCGCGGTGATTCACCCACCGCCAGGCCGCTGATATCAAAAATGGCCACACCGGTTCTGGTGTCAGTCGGTGTCATTAACAATAGATTCCCCAGCCGCCAGACATTATTCGACTCCACACCGCTGGCCTCCCAAATATTGTAGTCATCCACAAGGGCAGCGTTGTAATTGGGGATGCGTGCATCGCGAATGCCGGCAGCGCTGAAGTGGTAGGGATAGGTGGGCATGATCTGGGCTTCATACCCCCAATTATTTACGGGAAAGTCGGTCGGCCGGGTCCAACGGCGCCGGTCAAGCATATTGGAAATATCCAGGTAGTCGTGACCATCGCTGCCAAAAAGCTCGGGGCTGGTATAGCTGCGGTAGAACAAGTCGCCCGCCTCCGTTTTCCACCAGATATGGCCATTAGCCACCAGATCATTGCCCTCATTATCCTGCAACCTTTCCAGCAATAGCGGATTACCTGGGTCAGAAATGTCCCACACGGTAGTGGTCTCTTCGCCCCCAAGATACATGTACCCGCGGTGGAAGGTATTGATACGTCCGCCATGGCCTTCTATGCGCCCGACAACGGTGCCCGCTGGTTCGTTGGATATGGGCACTCCCTGGGCGAGCACGTCCGTTGACAAGACGGATAACGCTCCAGCCGACAAAAGTAATGCTCGCCAGTTACGCTGGAAAATGGATGCAGTTTTAAATGCTGGTGATAACAACCCCATAATATAACCTCTTGACCCAATTTGGCTTCTGGTTGATTTTTTTAATTTTTTCATTCACGCTCTATCGTTCATCGTTCATCGTTCATCGTTCATCGTTCTTCGTTTTATGGCACCGGACTCAAAGTAACGCTGCCGGATTTCCAGTTCTGCACCAGCTGCCAGATACGCGCCTGCAGTTGATGTAAAAAGTCGCGGCTGTAGGTGATATCGGGATGGATGCCGTCGGAGAAAGTCACTTGTGTTGGCGTCAGTGTTATATAGTCGCGCCAGGTAATATGGCTGATATCCAGGCCCTGGGGAGACAACCCAGTCATGGTGCTGTAAAGTACATAGGCGCCCACCAGGTTGCCCAGCACGTTCTGGTGATTGTCGCCATCGGGATCGAACAAATAATCCACACCCTGGGCGCCATCAATGGGGTTGACGGTCAACTCGTAAAACACATAGCCCGTGGGTGAAATAATGGTATTGGTATTGTTTTCCAGGTTGCGCGTCTGGTTGAGCACTGCCTGGATATTATTGCGAAACTGGGTCCAACTGACGTTGGTGGGGTTGTTGGGCCAACCCCAGGTCTGATGCACCACCATACGCGCGCCGGTTGGCGCGATCAGGTTGTAAAAATTCATCATGGTTGTGCTGTCACCACTGATCATTACCACTGTGTCCAGGCTGCCATCGGTGATGCTGTCGTGAACAGACTGGGCGCCGTAGATTTGCGTCAATGAACTGCCGTAGAAAAATCCGTTGTTGTAATTAAAGCCGGATTCGCTTGGC
>CBFGUT010000013.1:0-23833 GCA_965652265.1 uncultured Cellvibrionaceae bacterium
GTCAACACCAGTCCGTACTCAGTCTCTTCGACCGTGATGGTGCCGACCTTGCTCTGTACCCCGTGTTTATCCACCTTGTGCATATCCACGCTCAGGGAGCCGGCGAAAGCGGTGCCGGCCAGGGCTAGCAGGGCGCCCGCTGCCAGGGTGTGGCGGTATCGAGAAATCATTTTCAACCTCCTTCGGTTAACCATAATCAAGTGGGTGGAGAATACCACGAAAACCGGGTGCCAGGTGGCTGAGAAAGATAGGAGTGACTTGACTTTTTGCGGCCAGCGGTTATCTTTGCCTCTCGGAGTCGGCCGGACAGTCGCTCCCGCTTGCGGGGGAGGAAAGTCCGGGCTCCACAGGGCAGGGCGCCAGGTAACCCCTGGGGGGCGTGAGCCTACGGAAAGTGCAGCAGAGAGCAGACCGCCTAAGCGGCTTTGGCCGCCGGTAAGGGTGAAAGGGTGCGGTAAGAGCGCACCGCGCGACTGGTAACAGCTCGCGGCATGGTAAACCCCGCCCGGAGCAAGACCAAATAGGAATCCTATGGTGCGGCCCGCACTGGATTCGGGTAGGTTGCTTGAGGTAGGTGGCGACACCTATCCCAGATGAATGACTGTCCCCGACAGAACCCGGCTTACAGGCCGGCTCCGATTTTTCAGATTTTATATGCCTGCCTGGCCTATAAACCCCCGCTTTATAATCCCAAATCGTTTCAAACTTAAAGTCTTACTTTAAGTTTGTCTTGCATGTCTTTGATTTTTCTTTGGTTGCCCTCTTTTGGGGCTCCAACATTTTGGCCAGTTCCCTGCTGTTTGCTGCGCTTTCCTTTCGCTTTTGTGAATTTTAACCGCATTTTCCCGTTGCTTTGCTTGACTTTGTGCCGGCCGGATTTATAGTGTGCAGTGTGGAAAAAAGTGGGTAATAGTGGTTTTTTGTGGGCCACACCTTCTAATAAGTGGTGAAAAGTGTTTACAGGCAGTCATTCCATCAACATGGACGCCAAGGGGCGCATGGCCATCCCAACCCGCGTACGCGAAGGGTTGATGGAGAGCTGTGGCGGCCGTTTGGTATTGACGGCGCATACCGAGGAGCGCTGCCTGTTGATGTATCCCGAGCCCAAGTGGCAGGAAATCCTGCCCCGGATTCAGAATCTGCCCGCTATGAGTAAAGAGGTGCGCCGGGTGCAGCGGCTGTTGATTGGCCACGCCTGCGCGCTGGAGATGGATGCCAATGGCCGCATCCTGGTGCCGCCGACACTGCGCGCCCACGCCAACCTGGATAAAAAGCTGCTGTTGGCGGGGCTGGGCGACAAGCTGGAGCTGTGGAGTGAAGACAGCTGGCTGGCCCTGATGAATGAGCCGGGTGGGGACGATCTGCCCGAAGAGCTGCAATCACTGGTTTTCTAGGGTCTGAGCATGGCGCATGAGCAACACATAACCGTGCTTCTGGAGGAGGCGGTGGACGCCCTGGTACAGGATGCCGCCGGTGTGTATGTGGACGGTACCTTTGGCCGCGGCGGCCACAGCGCCCGGATTCTGGAGCGTTTGGCGCCAGGCGGCCAGCTCTTGGCCATCGATAAGGACCTGACGGCGATTGCCGCCGCCCGCTCACGGTTTGGCGAGGACCCGCGTTTTGCCATTGCCCACGCTAGCTTCGCCGACCTGGATCAACTGGTGCTGGAGCGCCAGTGGCAGGGCAAGGTGACCGGTATTTTGCTGGATCTGGGTGTGTCCTCGCCGCAATTGGATGAACCCGAGCGCGGCTTCAGTTTCCTCCATGATGGCCCGCTGGATATGCGTATGGATCAGAGCCGCGGCCCCAGCGCCGCCGAGTGGATTAATAGCGCCGATGAGGCGGAAATCGCCCGGGTATTGAAGGATTACGGCGAGGAGCGTTTTGCCCGCCGTATTGCCCGGGCGCTGGTGCTGGCGCGTGAGCAGGCACCCATTGAGCGCACCGCGCGGTTGGCGCAAATCGTCAAAGAGGCCAATCCGGCCTGGGAAAAGCACAAGCATCCCGCTACCCGGGCTTTTCAGGGTATTCGCATATTTATCAATAACGAATTGGGCGATCTGGAAGCGGTGCTGGCGCAAGCGTTGGATGCATTGGCCGTAGGCGGCCGGCTGGTGGTGATCAGCTTTCACTCACTCGAAGACCGATTGGTGAAGCGCTTTATTCGACGTCATGAAAAAGGTGACCCCCTGCCGCGCGGTCTGCCGGTGATGGACGCCGCGCTGAACAAGCGGCTGCGCAGTGTCGGCAAGGCGCACAAGGTGGGCACCGATGAGCGCGACCGCAACCTGCGGGCTCGCAGTGCGGTCATGCGTGTCGCCGAAAAGGTCGCCTGAGTGAAAAGCGCCCTGGGTGTGCGCGGCACGCTGTTTTTTGTGGGCCTGCTGTGGCTGCTGGTGGTGGTGTCGGCGCTGCTGGTGGTGGGGGTGACCCAGGATGTGCGCGAGCGCACCAGTGACTTGGAAGTCTTGCGCCGCGAGGCGGCGGAGCTGGAGGTGCAGTGGGGGCAGTACCTGCTGGAGCAGAGCACCTGGGCGTCCTACGCACGGGTGGAAAAAGTCGCCCGGGAAGAGTTGGGTATGCTCGAGCCGGGCCCGGAACAGATAATTATCGTCAACAAGGAGCCATAAGTGCAGTCAAGTCGTCCGGCAAGCTGGCGTCTATTCATCGTGGTGTTGGCCATGGTGGCGCTCGCTGCGCTTCTGATTTGGCGCATTGCCTCCCTGCAGGTGCTGCCGGATGCCGATCGCGGCTATGAATTCCTGCAGGGCCAGGGCAAGGCTCGCACACTGCGCACCGAGCCTATCAGCGCTTATCGCGGGGTGATTACCGATCGCAATGGCGAACCGCTGGCGGTGAGTACGCCGGTGCAGTCGCTGTGGGCCAACCCGCAGGTACTCCTCACTGCTCCGGAGCGCTGGGCGGTGTTGGCACAGAAGCTGGGTTGGGACAAGGCGGAGCTCGAGTCCCGCTTATCGCGTTATAGCAGCCGTGAGTTTATGTACCTGGCGCGGCATCTGCCGCCCCAGGAGGCGGCGGCCATCCTTGCCATGGATATTCCCGGTGTCTATGCACAGCGCGAGTACCGGCGCTTCTATCCGGCCGGTGAAGTGGCGGCTCACCTGGTGGGCATTACCGATATCGATGATCGCGGTCAGGAAGGTATAGAACTGGCCTACGATGCCTGGCTTTCCGGGGAGAGCGGTGAGCGGCAGGTGATCAAGGATCTGCGCGGGCGTACGGTGAAGGAAGTGGGTTTATTGCGCTCGGCACGCAGTGGCCGGCCCCTGACACTCAGCATCGATCTGCGCCTGCAGTATCTGGCGCATCTGGAGCTGAAAAAGGCGGTGCGGGAGTTCGGGGCCAAGGGCGGTTCGGTGGTGGTGCTGGATGCCGACACTGGCGAGGTCCTGGCCATGACCAATCAGCCGGCTTTTAACCCCAATGACCGCTCGCAATTGGCACCCGCCAGTTTGCGCAACCGGGCTCTCACCGATGTGGTGGAGCCGGGGTCGACCGTCAAGCCGCTGGCGGTGATGGCCGCGCTGGAGGCGGGGGTCTATCAGCCGCACTCGGTAATCGATACCAGCCCCGGCTGGATTCACGTGGGCGGCAAAACCTTTATGGACCCGGCCAACTACGGTGCGCTGGATCTGTCCGGGGTGATCGCCAAGTCCAGCCAGGTAGGTATGACCAAACTGGCGCTGCAAGTGGAGCCGGATTTGATTCGCGACATGTACTATCGTCTGGGTCTGGGGCAGGGTACGGGCACCGGCTTTCCCGGTGAGGCCCTGGGAGTGCTGCCCAGCTATTCAAACTGGAAAGCGGTACAGCGCGCCAACTACGCCTTCGGTTACGGATTTAATCTCACGGTTCTACAGTTGGCCCAGGCCTATGCTGTGCTCGCCAACGAAGGCGTCAAACGCCCGGTGTCGCTGTTGCGGACGGAAGCCGTTCCCGCCGGCGAGCAGGTGGTGGATGCCAGACACGCCCGTGCCATTATGAAAATGCTCAGTAAAGTGGTGAGCCAGGACGGTACGGCGCTGGCGGCCAAGCTGGAGAGCTACCCGGTGGCGGGCAAGACCGGCACCGTGCACAAAGTGGGTAGCGAGGGCTATATCGATAATCGCTATATCGCCTCCTTTGCAGGCATGGCTCCGGCCAACAACCCGCGCATTATCACCGTGGTGATGATCGATGAGCCCGACGAGACACGCTATTTTGGCGGTCAGGTGGCGGCGCCGGTTTTCTCGCGTATTACCGGAGATGCTCTGCGCTTGCTGCAGGAGCCGCCGCATCAACAGGGCAGCAAGATCATCGTGCGCAAAGACCCCGATGCCAAAGCGCCGGGAGGGTCGGCATGAGCGCGATAACACTGTCTTCCCTGCTGGATAATCCGTCATTGGAGCCACTGGATCAGCTCGCCTGGCAGCGGTTGGTGTCCGACAGCCGACGAGTCGCCGTGGGCGATGTGTTTGTGGCGCTGCGCGGTGAGCGTGTGGACGGTCGCGATTTTATTAAAGACAGCCTCGCGCGCGGTGCCGTCGCGGTGTTGGTGGATAGCGAGGAAGACGCTCTGCTTGACAGCGGCGAGGCGGTACCGGTTATCGGTGTGCGCGCTTTGTCTCAGCGACTGGGTGCTCTGGCGTCAAGGGCGCTGGGAGATCCCTCTGCCCACCTGGATGTTGTCGGCGTAACGGGGACCAATGGTAAAACCACCACCACCTGGTTGGTGGCTCAACTGTTGGACGCACTATCCGTACCCGCCGCCGTAGTGGGCACCCTGGGGTATGGTCGCGTGGGACGGCCACAGATGGCGATGAATGACGAGCAGCCGAATGAAAAAACATCGGTGGCTCATGCGCTTTCCCCAACGACGCTGCCGCTTATTGAGACGGGTTTTACGACGCCCGACGCTATTGCCGTTCATACCATCCTCAGCGAGTTGCAACCCCGCGTTCGCGCTGTGGCTATGGAAGTATCGTCGCACAGTCTGGTGCAACACCGAGTAGCGGGCGTGCACTTTACCACAGCTGTGTTCACCAACCTTTCTCACGACCACCTGGATTATCACGGTGACTTGAAGGCTTATGGGAAAGCCAAGGCGCGCTTATTAAAAATGCCGGGATTGTCTCATATGGTGGTTAATCGCGATGACGCCTGGGCCAAGTCGCTGCTGAAAAAGCAACCGGCCGATGTTCGGGCTCTGACGTATTCGGTGCTTTCGCCCAAAGCTGATATCCATGTGGAGTCGCTGGTTTATGCGATTGATGGAATTAGCGGCACGCTAGTGACCCCGGTAGGCAGTGGCCACTTTGTGGCGCCGCTGGTGGGCGAATTCAATGTCAGTAATTTGCTGGCGGCCATAGCCGTGGCGCTGTTGAGGGATTTTCCCCTGGACGCCATTCTGGCGGCATTGCCGCTACTGCAACCGGCGCCTGGTCGTATGCACTCTATCAGGGCCGAGACTGAGCAGAATATTCAGGTGCTGGTGGATTACGCCCACACGCCCGATGCCCTGGAAAAAGCGCTGCGTGCGGCTCGGCGTCACACTGACGGTCAGCTTTGGTGTGTGTTCGGCTGTGGTGGCGACCGTGATCGCGACAAGCGTCCGGTAATGGGTCGGGTGGCTGAAAAGGCAGCGGATTTTGTCATTGTCACCAACGATAACCCCCGCCGCGAAAATCCTGCGCGTATTGTCAGCGATATTTTACACGGTATGCATAATCCCGGCCGCTGCCTGACCATTGCCGAACGCGATAAAGCGATTGATCTGGCGGTGCAGCAGGCGCGTCCTGGGGATACGGTATTGATTGCCGGCAAAGGGCATGAGCAGCAACAAGTTTTTGCCGATCACACCCTGCCATTCAGCGATGAGCTGGAAGTGCGGCGGGCGCTGGCCAGGCGAGCCGATAAACGCAGGGAGGGTTTGGCATGATTGGTACGCTGTCACTGAAACAGATACAGCAGCGGCTGGCGGGCACACTCAATGCGCGCTTGTACGGTGAATCGGTCAGTATCGCACAGGTATGCACCGATACACGCAAACTGCAGGCCGGCGATTTATTTGTGGCACTGCGCGGCCCGCACTTTGATGGCCATAATTTTTTGTCACAGGCAGGTGAGCTGGGTGCTGTGGCCGCTCTGGTGGATACAGTCGATACGAATAATCCGCTGCCGCAATTACAGGTGGACGACACGATTTTGGGTCTTGGGCAATTGGCGTTGCTGAATCGCCGCCAGTTCCAACGGCCCGTTGTCGCCATCACCGGCAGCAGTGGTAAAACCACCGTGCGCACCATGACCGACAGTATTCTGCGTCAACGCGGTCCTGTGCTGACCACCAGTGGTAACCTCAATAATCACATTGGTGTGCCATTGACGCTGCTGCGGCTGACGGGTGATGAGACCGCCGCGGTCATCGAAATGGGGGCCAGTGGTATTGGCGAAATCGCCTATCTCTGCCAGTTGGCGGAACCGGACGTAGTCCTGGTTAACAATGTCATGCCCGCTCACCTGGAGGGCTTTGGCTCTCTGGAAGGTGTGGCGGATGCCAAGGGAGAAATTTATCAGGGAGTACGCGAAGGCGGCACTTGCGTGGTCAATTTCGACGAGCGTTTTGCTTCCCAGTGGTTGAGTGAAATCGCCCATAAAACAGTGGTGAGCTATTCACTCCACCGTGAGGATGTCAGTGTCTTTGCCACCGATATTGTGCCCGCCGGTGAAGGTGTGGGTTTTTCACTGCATCTACAGGGTGAAGTTGTTGACATCAGCCTCGCCAGTGCGGGGACACATATGGTGGCCAATGCGCTGGCAGCCAGTTGCTGTGCCTGGGCGGCGGGCGCCAACATTGAGCACATTAAAACGGGTTTGGAGTCATGCCCCTCAGTATCGGGGCGCATGCACCGTCTGCGCGGACCGGCGGGGTGTGTGCTTATTGACGATGCCTATAACGCCAATCCCGGGTCGGTGAAAGCGGCCATTGATGTACTGGCCGGCTGCACCGGCGCCCGTATTCTGGTGATGGGGGATATGGGCGAATTGGGTGAGGAGGCCTGGTTGATGCACGCCGAAATTGGCGACTACGCGGCGGCAAAAAAACTGGATGCGGTGTTTACCGTGGGCAGCCTGTCACAGGCCGTGAGTGAGGAATTCAATGGTCCGGCGCGGCATTTCGATTCGCAGCAGGCTTTGATAGAGCACCTGTTTCGGGTGGTGGATGGCAGTGATTATACCCTGCTGATCAAAGGTTCACGCAGTGCACGCATGGACAGGGTTGTCAGTGCCTTAACCCAGGTGGAGACAAACTGATGTTGCTTTGGCTAGCAGAACAATTACAAGAATATTATCGCGCCTTTGCGGTGTTTCAGTACCTCACTCTGAGAGCAATCCTCAGTGTTATGACCGCCCTGGGTATTTCCCTGTTGCTGGGCCCATGGATGATCCGCAAACTGAATCAACTGCAGATCGGTCAGGCGGTGCGTAACGACGGCCCGCAAACGCACTTGAGTAAATCGGGTACGCCCACAATGGGTGGCACACTGATTCTGGCGGCAATTTTTATCGCCACATTGCTATGGGCGGATCTGCACAATCGCTATGTATGGACAGTGCTGGGAGTGACTTTCATTTTTGGTGCGGTGGGCTGGGTGGATGACTACCGCAAAGTCGTGCAGAAAAACTCGCGCGGACTACCCGCCCGCTGGAAGTATTTTTGGCAGTCGGTGGGTGGCCTGGGTGCCGCCGTCTTTTTGTACTGGAGTGCGGCGCATGGTGCAGAGACCCAGCTGTTTTTGCCATTTTTAAAAAATTTCGCTCTCGAACTGGGGCTTTTTTACATTGTCTTGACCTATCTGGTGATTGTCGGTGCCAGTAATGCTGTCAATCTCACGGACGGGTTGGATGGTTTGGCCATACTGCCTTCGGTCATGGTGGCCGGAGCGCTGGGCATTATTGCCTATGTCACGGGCCACTTCGAGTTTGCCCAGTACCTGCATATTGCCCATGTGCCCGGCACCGGTGAATTGGTGATCTTTTGCGCAGCACTTTGCGGTGCGGGTCTGGGTTTCTTGTGGTTCAACACCTACCCGGCGCAGGTCTTTATGGGCGATGTTGGAGCCCTGGCGCTGGGGGCGGCGCTGGGTGCCATTGCCGTGATCACCCGCCATGAAATTGTGTTTTTTATCATGGCCGGTGTGTTTGTGATGGAGACGGTATCGGTGATATTACAAGTGGGTTCTTACAAATTAACGGGCCGCCGTATTTTCCGTATGGCGCCCCTGCATCATCACTTTGAGTTGAAGGGCTGGCCTGAGCCACGGGTGATTGTGCGTTTCTGGATTATTACCGTGATGCTGGTGCTGTTTGGCCTGGCGACTTTGAAACTGCGTTGAGGTGTCAATAGAGTGGCGGATTTGATTGCAACAAACCGATTAATAGCGATAGTCGGCACGGGTGTGTCGGGTATGGCTGTTGCGCGTTTCTTGCACGCCGCCGGGCGTCGCTTTGTAGTGTTTGATACGCGGGATAATCCCCCCAATGGCGACCGTCTGCGCGACGAGTTTGCGGGAGTGCACTGCCAGTTTGGTCAGTGGGATGAAAAACTGTTACAGCAAGCCGATGAGATTGTGGTTAGCCCCGGTGTCAGTAAACAATTACCCGCTTTACAGCGCGCGGAAGCGGCAGGTATTAGCCTGATTGGCGATGTGGAATTGTTTGTGCGCCACGCCCGGGCGCCCGTGGTGGCGATTACCGGATCCAACGCCAAGAGTACGGTAACCACCCTGGTGGGTGAGATGGCGCGCGAAGCGGGAATCAGGGCGGCGGTGGGTGGCAACCTGGGCACGCCCGTGTTGGAGTTGCTCGACGATAAAGTGGAGCTGTATGTATTGGAACTATCCAGTTTTCAACTGGAAACCACACAGCACTTGGGTGCGGCCGTGGCGTGTATTTTAAATATCAGTGCCGATCATATGGATCGCTATCCGAATCTGCCCGCCTACCACGCGGCCAAGCAACGCATCTATTACGGCGCTCAACACATTGTTGCCAATCGCCGCGATCCTCTGACCCAGCCGCTGTTGTCGCGCGATACGGCGCTGAGCTTTTTTGGTGGGCCGGCCGATTTCCGCAATAGCGGCATTGTTCAGCATGAAGGGGAAGGCTGGCTTGCAGATGAGTTGCAGCCGGTATTGCCGGTGCGTGAACTCAAGATTGCAGGACGTCACAATGTGGATAACGCCCTGGCGGCATTGGCCATTGGCAAGGCGGCAGGTTTTCCTCGCGATGCCATGCTGGACGCATTGCGCCGATTCGAGGGTCTGGAGCATCGCTGCCAATGGGTGGCTAGCTGTGACGAGGTAGATTACTTCAATGACTCCAAAGGCACCAATGTGGGTGCCACCCTGGCAGCGATTGAGGGTCTGGCGCGTGCGCCCGCGAAACTGGTGGTCATTCTCGGAGGCGAGGGGAAAGGGGCGGATTTTGGACCTTTACGCGGTGCCATGCAAACGACCGCCAGGGCCGCTGTGCTAATAGGGCGTGACGCCGACCTGATTGCACTGGCGCTGGATGGCGTGGTGCCCGTGAAGCATGCAGCGAATATGCACGAGGCGGTCACATGCGCAGCGCAATTGGCGAAACCGGGTGACGCCGTATTGCTCAGCCCAGCCTGTGCCAGTTTTGATATGTTTAGTGGTTACGTGGAGCGCGGTCAGGTATTTTGCCGGGTCGTCAGGGAGGTGGCCTGTGTCTAAGATGCCTGGTTTGTCGACTGCCGTGCTCAAACAAAGCCCGGATTTACGGCTGATTGGCCTGTGGCTGGCCCTGCTCTCGATAGGACTGGTGATGGTGGCCTCTTCCTCTATTGCCTTTGCCGCCGCCAACCCCGCTTACCTGGACGGCTGGTATTTTGTCAAACGGCACCTGGTGTTTTTGTTGATGAGTGCCGCGGCGGCGACGGTGATTCTGGTGACGCCAGTGCAAACCTGGCAAAGGCTGGCCCCTGTATTGTTGACACTCGCACTCTTATTGCTGGTGGCGGTGCTGATACCGGGTGTGGGGAAACGCGTCAATGGGGCACAGCGCTGGATTGATTTTGGCTTCTTCGCTGTACAGATTTCAGAAGTGGCAAAATTTGCGGTGATTACCTTTTTTGCTGCTTATTTCGCCGAGCGTCCTGTGACTGTCGCTGGTAGTGGACGAGAGTTTTTGCGTTTGATGGCGATATTGGGCGCTGTGCTGGCGCTGCTGGTGGCCGAACCGGATTTCGGCAGTGCGGTGATTATCGCCGCCACGGTTATTGCCATGATGTTTATTGCCGGTATTAAGCTACGCTACTTTATTCCCCTGGTATTACTGGCCTCGGCGCTTCTGGGGGCCCTGGCAGTTTTTAGCCCTTATCGAATGCAGCGGTTAATTGCATTTCTGGATCCCTGGGCTGACCAATTCAACAGTGGTTATCAGCTTACCCAATCCTTAATTGCATTTGGTCGCGGTGAATGGTTGGGCGTTGGCCTGGGTAACAGCCTGCAAAAATTGTTTTATCTTCCCGAAGCGCACACGGATTTCGTGTTTTCTATTCTGGCCGAGGAGCTGGGGCTGATGGGAGGACTCTTGGTGCTGGGGGCATTTGCACTGTTAATTGAGAGAATGTGGCGATTGGCAAAGCTCAGTGTGGCCCGTGGGCAATTATTTGCCGCTCATATTTGTTACGCCTGCGCTGTACTTTTTGCGCTACAGGTCTTTGTCAATGTGGGTATGGCTGCCGGCCTGCTGCCCACTAAGGGATTGACACTGCCCTTTATCAGTTACGGTGGCAGCAGCCTGATTGTCAGCTGCGCCTTGATGGCACTGGTGGTGCGGGTGGACCTGGAAATGCGTGAAGTCCCTGCCGGTAAAACGCCGGTGACCAATCCCACACGGGTGCGCACCGCCAATCGTGATCTCGCGGAGGTGCATGTATGAGCTGCATCCTGTTGATGGCTGGTAGTACTGGTGGTCATGTGTTTCCCGCGCTGGCTGTGGCGCAGATGTTGCGAGAGCGTGGACATCAAGTGCACTGGCTGGGAACGCGTCGAGGCATTGAAGCGCGCCTGGTGCCTGATGCGAATATTCCGCTGTATTTTATCCAGGTGGAAGGTGTGCGCGGCCGCGGTGTTATGGGGCTGCTAAAAGCGCCTTTTTTACTGGCACTGGCACTGTGGCAATCAATGACAGTAGTGCGCCGTGTACAGCCTCAGGTGTTGGTGGGCTTTGGCGGCTTTGCTTCTGGTCCAGGGGGCATCGCCGCCTGGTTGTGTCGTCGCCCATTAATGATTCACGAGCAAAATGCCGTGGCGGGCACCACCAACCGTCTGCTTTCCCGGGTTGCCACCGAGGTGATAACCGGCTTTGACCAGGTATTACCCGGTGCCCATTACCTGGGTAATCCGGTCCGCGCGGCCATAGAACACTTGCCCGAGCCGGCATGTCGCTGGTCGGAGCGCAACGAGCAACCGCTGCGCATTCTGGTTTTGGGTGGCAGCCTGGGGGCCAGTGCGCTCAATGCGCTACTGCCAGACGCGCTGTCACGCTTGCCAGCCGGGCACACGGTTGAGGTTTGGCATCAATGCGGTGCTCGCCACGCGGAAAAAACCGCAGCTCTCTATGCCCGGGCGCAAGTGAAGGTGCGACTGCAATCCTTTATTGACGATATGGCAGAAGCTTATGGCTGGGCCGATCTGGTCATTTGCCGGGCCGGTGCTTTGACCGTGAGCGAACTGATGGCGGCGGGGGTGGCGGCGCTGCTGATTCCCTTGCCCCATGCCATTGATGACCACCAGACCTGCAATGCCGCGGTGCTGGCGGGTGCGGGTGCAGCGGTGAGCGTACCGCAACGCGACTTGACAGCCGAAAAACTGGCGGACCTGCTGGCGGGTGAATTATCCGATCGACAGCAGTTGTTGCAGATGGCTATTCGGGCCAGGCGGTTGCACCGGCCCGACGCCGCCTTGCGGGTGGCAGAACTGATTGAGGAGCAGACTCGTGGATAAAGCCATTACCTATTACGAAGTGCCGGAGATGCGCCGAATTCGCCGCATTCACTTTATCGGCATCGGTGGGGCGGGGATGAGCGGCATTGCCGAGGTGTTGCTCAATCAGGGGTATGAAATTTCCGGCTCCGACCTGAAGGAGACGGCAGTGACCCAACGGTTGGCGCAAAAGGGTGTGCAGATATTTATTGGTCACAATGAATCCAATGTGGCCGGTGCTCATGTGGTGGTCAATTCCAGTGCTGTGGGCATGAATAACCCCGAAATGCAGGGTGCCCGTGATTTGCGAATTCCTATTGTACGCCGGGCGGAAATGCTGGCGGAGCTGATGCGTTACCGACACGGCATTGCCGTGGCTGGTACCCACGGTAAAACTACGACCACCAGCCTGATGGCATCGGTGTTGGCGGCCGCGGGGCGGCATCCCACTTTTATTATTGGTGGCCTGGTGAACAGTACCGGTAGTAACGCCCAACTGGGTGAGAGTCGGTACCTGGTGGCTGAGGCCGACGAGAGTGATGCCTCCTTTTTACATTTGCAACCGATGGTTGCCATTGTCACCAATATTGACGCCGATCATATGGATACCTATGAGGGGGACTTTTCCCGCTTAAAACACACCTTTGTGGAGTTTCTTCACAATCTGCCTTTTTATGGTCTGGCCGTCGTTTGTGGCGATGATCCGGTCATTAACGAAATTTTGCCAGAGGTGTCGCGGCCAGTGGTGACCTATGGCTTTGGCGCTCAGTGCGATCTACGTGCCATTAATATTCACCAGAACAGGATGGCCTCGGAGTTCGAAGTGGTCAGTGCCGACGGCACCATTAGCCTGGCGATAAAACTCAACATCCCGGGCGAACACAACATTCTCAATGCCCTGGCAGTTATCGCCGTGGCACTGGATGAAGGGGTAGAGACTAGTGCCATTCAGCAAGGGCTGGCGAACTTCTCCGGGGTGGGTAGACGCTTTGAGGTGTATGGCGAATATGCCGTGGGCGAGGGTACCGCTATGCTGGTGGATGACTATGGGCACCATCCGCGCGAGGGGGCGGCTACCATCAAGGCGATTCGCGATGGCTGGCCCGAGCGACGCCTGGTAATGATTTATCAGCCCCATCGCTTTACCCGTACGCGGGATCTTTACGAAGATTTTGTGGAGGTGCTTTCCACTGTGGATGCGCTGGTGTTGCTGGAAGTGTATAGCGCTGGCGAAGAGCCCATTCCTGGCGCCGACGGGCGTCATTTGTGTCGCAGTATTCGTACCCGTGGACAAGTGGAGCCGATTTTTATTGAAGGCGTGGATGGTGTGCCGGCGGTAATAAAAGACATTGTGCGTGCCGGCGATATTGTGATTACCCAGGGGGCGGGCAATGTGGGCGCCCTGGCGGCGGAATTGGCACGGCGCGAGCTGCTGGAATAGACGAGGTTGTTGACGAGTGATTGATGTGAATTTGAAAAAGTCCCTGGGGCGCGTCGGCGTTCTCTATGGCGGACAATCGGCCGAGCGGGAAATATCGCTGCAGAGTGGCGCCGCGGTGATTGCCGCGCTGGAGAATATGGGCGTTGATCATGTGGCTCTGGATATCGGTCGCGACAGTATTGCCAGTTTGCAGAGCGCCGGTATTGATCGCGCCTTTATAGCCTTGCATGGTCCCGGTGGTGAGGATGGCAGGATTCAGGCGGTGTTGGAGTACCTGGGCATTCCCTATACCGGCAGCGATGTACAGTCTTCGGCCATTGCCATGGACAAGTTACGTACCAAGCAGTTGTGGTGTGGTACGGGAGTTTCGACACCGGCCTTTTGCGTGCTCAATGACCATAGTGACTGGTCTTCGATCCTGGAGACGCTCGGGGGCGACGTGATGGTCAAGCCCGCTCACGAGGGGTCGAGCATTGGTATGAGCCGGGTGCAATCGGCTACAGGGTTGGCTCAGGCCTATGGTGCAGCGGCGCGCTATGACGCCACTGTGATTGCAGAGCGTTGGATAACCGGGGCGGAGTATACCGTTGCGATTCTCGGCGGGCGCGCACTCGCCCCTATCAAGCTGGAGACGGCACACAGTTTTTACGATTTCGAAGCTAAGTATATCGATGAAACCACACGCTATTTGTGCCCCTGCGGGCTGGATGAAGCCCGCACACTGCAATTGCAGCAGGAGGCCTTGGCTGCGTTCCGACAAATTGGCTGTAGCGGCTGGGGGCGAGTGGACGTTATGGCCGATGGCGATAACCGTTTTTATATGCTCGAAGTTAACACTGTCCCAGGTATGACCAGTCACAGTTTGGTGCCCATGGCGGCCAAGGCCGAGGGCATGGATTTTGATGGGTTGGTACTGACGATATTGCAGGAGAGTCTCCAGGCGTGAAGAGTCATTCGCCCCAAGGTGCACGAGCCTATCGGCCTTCTCGTAACAAGGCCGCTGTGACTCGCGCGGCTGCCCAGCGAGCCAGGCTATGGCGTTGGTGTACACGTGTGCTGCTGGTGGGCTGTGTCGGCGTCTTGATGGCAGGGACCTATGTGATGGGTGAACAGTTGTTGCAGAAGGTTATGCAGCGACCGGTTAAACAGGTCTCCGTGGAGGGGCCATTTGAGTATGTGAGCCGCGAGCGCATTATGGCCATTATCAGTGCCGAAATTAACGACGAGTTGGTGCGTCTGGATATTGGTCACTTAAAGCAGGCGCTGGAACAGGAAAGCTGGATCGAACGCGCGGCAGTGGCGCGGCGCTGGCCGGACGGTCTGCACGTGAAAATAGAAGAGCAAGTACCTATTGCCCGCTGGGGCGAGAGCGGTTTTCTCAATCAACGCGGACAGGTTATTACCGTGGCCAATCAGGCCTTTTTGGCCGATCTGCCCTGGCTGTTCGGCCGCGAGCAGGACTCGGAAAAGATCATGCGCCAGTATCAGGCGATTGGAGAGCTGTTGCGCTCGCGCAATCTTGTTCTGGAGAAGCTGCATATTGACGATATGGGTACTTGGCGATTAACGCTAAACGGTGGTGTTGAACTGGTGTTGGGTGATTATGAAATTCAGCAAAAAATGCAAGAGTTTTTCTATGTCTACGATCACTACCTGGTGAATGTGTTTGCAGCGGTTGTCTCTATCGACATGCGCTATGCCAACGGCCTGGCGGTAGCCTGGAACGATCAATACGAAGTGGTGGTAGAGGGGGCGGGCTGATGACGTACCGTTTGAATTCGGAATTCAGGAAAAGAGGTTCTATCAATGGCGAGCTCTAACGACAACAGAATGATAGTGGGCTTGGATATTGGAACATCGAAAGTGGTGGCAATAGTGGGCGCCCTTGGACAGGATGGCGAACTGGAAATTGTGGGTATCGGCTCGGCGCGCTCCAGTGGCCTGAAAAAAGGCGTGGTGGTGAATATTGAATCCACGGTTCACTCGATTCAGCGTGCAGTGGAAGAGGCGGAGCTGATGGCGGGTTGTCAGATCGATACCGTCTATGCCGGTATTGCCGGCAGTCATATCCGCAGCCTGAATTCTCACGGCATTGTCGCCATTCGCGACCGCGAGGTGTTCTCGCAGGATGTGGAGCGGGTGATTGATGCCGCGCAGGCGGTGGCAATTCCGGCCGATCAGAAAATCCTGCATATTTTGCCGCAGGAGTTCCTGATTGATGATCAGGAGGGCGTCAAGGAACCACTGGGTATGTCGGGGGTGCGTTTGGAGGCCAAGGTGCACCTGGTGACTTGCGCCGTTAACGCTGCACAGAATATTGAAAAATGCATCAAGCGCTGCGGCCTTGAGGTGGAGGATATTATTCTCGAGCAGCTCGCTTCCAGCTATTCGGTACTCACCGATGACGAGCGAGAATTGGGAGTCTGCATTGTCGATATCGGGGGAGGCACTACCGATATCGCCATTTTTACCGATGGCGCCATTCGGCATACCGGTGTGATTCCCATCGCCGGTGACCAAGTCACCAATGACATTGCCATGGCACTGAGAACACCGACGCAAAACGCCGAGGATATCAAGATCAAGTATGCCTGTGCGCTGGCCAAACTGACGGGGCCGGAAGAGACGATTAAAGTGCCCAGCGTGGGTGACCGTCCGGCGCGCAATCTGTCTCGCCAGGCATTGGCGGAAGTGGTGGAGCCGCGCTACGACGAGTTGTTTACGCTGGTGCAGGCCGAGCTGCGCCGCAGTGGCTTTGAAGACATGTTGCCGGCCGGCATTGTGCTCACAGGTGGCACCTCAAAGATGGAGGGTGTCGTGGAACTGGCAGAGGAAATTTTTCATATGCCGGTGCGGCTGGGCGCGCCGCAGAATATTCGCGGGCTATCCGACATTGTCAATAATCCTATTTATTCAACGGGTGTGGGGCTGTTGCTCTATGCCTTAAAGCAACATCAAGACGAGGCACATTCCACACCGGCAAAAGAGGGGGAGCCGGGCTGGTTGTCGCGGCTGAAAAAATTGTTTCAGGGCGAGTTTTAATTTTTTAAATGCATAATGTTAAAGAGGGCTAAGGCTATGTTCGAGTTAGTTGATAATATGCCACAAAATGCTGTCATTAAGGTGATCGGGGTTGGCGGCGGCGGCGGCAATGCCGTTAAGCACATGATCTCCAATAATGTCGAAGGTGTGGAGTTTATCTGCGCCAATACCGATGCGCAGGCACTGAAAGATGTGGAGGCCCGGGTGGCCCTGCAACTGGGCAACAGTATGACCAAGGGTCTGGGGGCGGGTGCCAATCCCGACGTGGGCCGACAGGCGGCCATGGAAGACCGCGAGCGTATTGCCGAAGTACTGCGCGGCGCCGATATGGTGTTTATCGCCGCCGGCATGGGCGGCGGTACAGGCACGGGTGCGGCACCCATTGTGGCGGAAGTGGCCCGCGATATGGATATTCTGACGGTAGCGGTAGTGACCAAGCCCTTCCCGTTTGAAGGTCGCAAGCGCATGCAGGTGGCCGAGGCGGGTATCAGTGAACTACAGGAGCGTGTGGATTCGCTGATTACCATTCCCAACGAGAAGTTGCTGTCGGTACTGGGTAAATCCACCAGCCTGCTGGATGCTTTCAAGGCAGCCAACAGTGTGCTGCAGGGAGCGGTACAGGGTATCGCCGATCTGATTATCCGCCCCGGCATGATCAACGTGGATTTTGCCGATGTGCGCACAGTGATGTCAGAAATGGGTATGGCCATGATGGGTACCGCCAGTGCTCACGGCGAAAACCGTGCCCGCGAGGCCGCCGAGGCCGCCATTCGCAGCCCGCTGCTGGAGGATGTCAATCTGCAGGGCGCGAGGGGTATTCTGGTGAATATCACGGCGGGTATGGACCTGTCGCTGGGCGAGTATGGCGAAGTGGGTGAGACCATTGCCGAGTTTTCTTCTGACGATGCCACTATCGTGGTGGGAACCGTTATCGACCCCGAGTTGTCAGATGAGTTGCGTGTGACCGTAGTGGCAACAGGTCTGGGTTCCGCGGTGGCGGCCAAGGGTACTACCAAGGTGGTGGTGGACAATACCCGTCGCTCCGATGGCCAGCCGGATTACAGTCAGTTGGACCGCCCCACGGTGATGCGCAATCGCAGTGGTCAGGCTGCCGCGAGACCGGCGCCGGCGCCGGATAGCGAGGAGTACCTGGATATTCCCGCATTCCTGCGTCGTCAGGCGGATTGACCGGTGGATGATGGGGCTTGTGGCGGGATGGGCGCATAGGTATGATGCGCGCCCGCTGCACTCCACACCCGAGGACTCTGGCGCACTGAAATCGTGCGTTATCGGGTCTTTTTCTGGCTGTTGGGCGTTTTTTTTGCTATAGTCCGCGGGTTTAGACTGCCTTGATCCTGCGTTTGCCTGGTGGCGGGCGCGAAGAGGGGTATAAAAACGGGTCGTCAAGCTGGCATTAACACACTTTCAGGGCTCTCTCCTACGATGATCAGACAGCGTACGCTCAAAAACGCAATCCGGGCAACCGGTGTCGGCCTGCATACCGGCCAAAAGGTATATCTCACCCTCCTGCCCGCACCCGCTGATACCGGCATTATCTTTCGCCGGGTGGATTTGAATCCGGTGGTGGAAATAGAGGCCAAGGCCGAAAATGTCGGCGATACCACACTCTCCACCAGTCTGGTCAAGGATGATGTCAAGGTCTCCACGGTAGAACACCTGCTCTCGGCTATGGCCGGGCTGGGCATCGACAACGCTATTGTCGAGGTCAGTGCACCAGAAGTGCCGATTATGGATGGTAGCGCCGGGCCATTCGTGTTTCTTATCCAGTCTGCGGGTATTCAGGAGCAGGCGGCCGCCAAGAAGTTTATCCGCATCAAAAAGCCGGTAGTGGTGGAAGAGGGCGATAAATCCGCCAGTTTTATTCCCTTTGACGGCTTTAAAGTGACCTTTTCCATTGAGTTTGATCACCCGGTTTTTCACGGTCGGGCCCTGGAAACCTCGGTGGATTTCTCCAGCACCTCTTTTGTGAAGGAGGTGAGTCGCGCGCGCACCTTTGGCTTTATGCATGAAATCGAGTATCTGCGCTCCAAGGGCTTGGCCAAAGGCGGCAGCGTGGATAACGCCATTGTGGTGGACGATTACCGCATCCTTAATGAAGATGGCTTGCGCTATGAGGATGAATTCGTCAAACACAAGGTACTGGATGCTATCGGCGACCTCTATTTGCTGGGCAATAGTCTGATTGGTGAGTTCAAGGCGCATAAGTCGGGCCACGCGCTCAACAACAAATCGTTGCGACAGTTGATTGCGCAGGAGGATGCCTGGGAGGTGGTCACCTTCGATGATGAAAATGCCGCTCCTATCTCCTATATGAAGCCCTTGCTGGCCGTCTGAGCCCGCGCGTGCCGGGGCCGTGAGTCCCGGCATTCCCTCCCTGAGTTTCTTGTTGCCGGCTATTGTGGTTATGCGACCCAAGGTTGTAGCAAAGTACTCGGTTGCCAGCGCCAAGCTTTGTTATGATGATGCACCCTGACACAGGGTTAAATCAGAACACTGAGGAACCGCACCCCTATGCCCAGTTTTTCCTATAAAGCCGCCCGCCGCGATGGCAGTCTGGTCCAGGGTGCCCTGGAGGCGGCCACACAGGATTTGGCGGCGCGGGAGCTGCGCAATCAGGGTCTGGTGTTGCTCTCCCTGGATGCCAGCAAAGCTGAACAGACGACCCATCGTGGCCTGAGGCGTCCGGCCTTTGGGCGTGCACAGGTACTCTCTTTTACCAGTGAATTGGCGGTATTACTGCGCGCCGGTTTGCCCATTGACCGCGCCCTGAAAGTATTGATCGATATGAGCAGCACCGAGGCTACCCGCGCGGTGCTGGAAGAGCTGCTGGCCACTGTCAAGGGCGGCAAGGGGTTGAGCCAGGCGCTACAGGCCCGTGAAGACCTGTTTGATGAATTTTACGTCAGTATGGTGCGCTCCGGCGAAGCCAGTGGCAATTTGGCGGAGGTACTGGCGCGCCTGTCGGCACAGCTGGAGCGTGCGCAGCAGGTGAGATCCGGGGTGATCTCGGCCTTAATCTACCCGGCAATTCTGGCGGTGGTGGCACTGATTTCGGTGCTGGTGATGCTGGGCTTTGTGGTACCTCAGTTTGAAGCCCTGTTTGCCGATATGGGGGAAGCACTGCCGCTGTTGACGGAGATGGTGATTGCCGGTGGTGAAGCGATTAAAAACAACGGTATCTGGTTGTTGCTGCTGGGCGCGGCAGTGGTATACGGGCTACGCCGCTGGTTGCGAACTCCGGTAGGCAAAGCCTGGCTGGATCATAAATTACTGAACTTACCCGTATTGGGGAATGTGGTTTTCAAATATGAGATCGCCCGCTTTTCACGTACCATGGGAACTTTGCTCGGCAGTGGGGTCTCACTGCTGCAGTCACTGAAGATTGCGGTCTATACAGTGGGCAATAACGATGTCCGCCAGGCGTTGACGGCGCTGGCGCCGGAGGTGAAACGCGGTGGCCGAATTTCCCGCGCCCTGGCCGAGGCAGAGTTATTCTCGCCAATGATGATACAGATGGTGCGTGTGGGCGAGGAGTCGGGACAATTGGATGCCATGATGCTGGAATTGGCCAGGGTGTATGACGATGAGGTGTCCGCCGGCGTCAAGCGCAGCCTCACTTTGCTGGAGCCTATTCTGATTTTGGGAATGGGGGGGATGATTGGTTTTATTATTGTCGCTATTCTCATGGGTATCTTATCGGTTAACGATCTGGCTGTCTGATTTCAGGGAGCTATAAAGTAAGTAGGTGTTTACTATGAAAAACAGGAAGCAAACGGGCTTTACCTTGGTGGAGCTGCTGGTGGTGCTGGCTATTATTGGCCTGCTGGCCGGGTTGGTGGGGCCCAAAGTGCTCAACCAACTCGGTGGGGCCAAGAGCAAGACGGCGTTGGTGCAAATTCGCGATTTCGAATCTGCCATCGAGGTGTATATGCTCGATACCGGGCAATTTCCCACCAGCGAGCAGGGGTTGGAAGCCCTGGTGAGCGACCCGGGAGTGGCCGGCTGGAATGGCCCTTATTTGCGCCGCAGTGAGATTCCCGAAGACCCCTGGAACAATGCATACGAATACCGCTATCCCGGAGATCGGGCGGATTTTGATATCTACTCCTATGGGGCCGATGGCAAACCGGGTGGGGAAGGTGACAACGAAGATATTGGCAACTGGCAGTAACACTGAATGTAAGTGCTCACTATGAGGCGTGTGTATCGCCACCGAGGCTTTACGCTGCTGGAGCTCATGGTGGCTATCAGTATTGCCGCGCTGTTGATGGCGGTCTCCATACCCTCGGCCAATCGGCTGTATGAGTCCATGTCCTATCGCAGTTCGGTGGGAGAGGTGAAGAGCCTGTTGGAGAACGCTCGCTATCGTGCCCGTCTGCATGGTAAATCTGTGGACGTGTGGGTGCGTCCCGAAACGCGCGAGGTGGGGCTGGGCAGTGAAGAGGCCGAAACCCTGGGCAAGGGTATTGAGGTGGATGTGGTCAGCGCTGCCGAATTGACACGTGATGGTGATACGGCGGTCATTCGCTTTTATTCGGATGGCAGTTCCTCCGGCGGGCGCATCACCCTTCGACGCGGGGACAGTGGTGGCGTGGCCCTGGAGGTGGGATGGCTACTGGGTGAGGTGAGCCAGCACCCCCTGACCGGAGAGGAGTCATGAGGGCTGCCGTTCCGGGTGCGGGAAAGCGTCAGCGCGGCTTCTCATTGCTGGAAATGGTGGTGGCGGTGGCCATTTTGGGACTGTCACTGGGCATGCTGTATCAGGCCGCCGGGGGCGCCACTCGCAGTATCAGTACCAGTGAGGACTACGCCTATGCGGTAGTGATTGCCCAATCTCTGTTGGCGTTACACGACCAGGTGCCTGTTGAAGGTGTCACTCTGAGCGGTACCACTGGCGATGGCTACGAGTGGGAAGTGATCAGCCGGCCCTGGCACGCTGACGAGCGGATGGGCGAGGAGGCCGTGGCCCGATTGCACTGGTTGGATGTGCGGGTGCGGTGGGGGAGCTATATTCGTCCGCGGGAATTTGTGCTGCATTCGGCAGTCCCCGTGACGATGGAGCCGGAGGCGCCGGATGGATTCTAAGCAGGCGCGAGGCTTTACTCTGATAGAAGTGGTGGTGGCCCTGACCATCCTCTCGCTTATTGTTCTTGCTACCCTGACGGCCATGCGCACACTGGGGCAGACTCAGGCCAAGCTGGAGTCGCGGGCTGAAAATACCGCACGTATGCGGGCGGTCTCGGATTTTTTGCGCCACAACCTGGAGCAGGCGCGTCCGGTACTGCTGTTTCAGTTTGGAGTGTCTAGCGGGCGTTATTTTTACGGCACCCAGCAGGAGCTGATTTGGGCGGTGCCTATGCCCATCCCGGGGATGCAGGGCGGCTTGGCTTCGGTAAATATGCGGGTCAACGAGGATAACCAGTTAGTGTTGCTGGTACGTGAAGGTGTGAATTTTATGCCCTGGGGAGATGAAACGGCTTATGTATTGGCCAACTTCGTCACCGAGCTGGATATTGGTTACCGCGCCAGCCGCTGGGATGAATGGGTCAGTGAGTGGCCCATGGAGGAGAACCCTCCATCCCATGTCCGCATTAATATTCGGGTGGGTGAGCGCTATTGGCCCGAGTTGATTATGGCAATTCCACAGTCATAGCGGACAAGTGCTTAATGAACAGGAACCTCACTATTCACTATCAATCGGGCGTGGCACTTGCCTTGCTATTGTGGTTTGTGGCGGCCTTGGCGTTGTTGGTGAGTGGATTGGCGCTGACGGCCAAAACGGATATTCGCACCGCGCAGTTGCAAATGCTTCAGGCCCAGGTAGCCGCTGCGGCGGAGGGTGCCGCCCTGATCTATCTACAGCGCCTGGGTGAGCTGACGGAAGAGGGAGAGCCCCTGCCGCCGCAGGTTCAAGTGGGTGAGATGGAGGTACATTTACGGCTGGTCCCCGCCAGCGGCCTGATTGACTACCGTCAGGCGAACGACGAGCTGTTGTTACAATTGTTCACAACCGCCGCCGGTCTGGAGACGGGCGAGGCCGCATCACTGGTGGAATCTGTGATACAGTGGCGCGCGGCTGCATTGGAGGTGGAACCTCATCGCGCCAGTGGAGAAGCGGTAGGCATTAATGTACTGGAAGATCTTATGGCGGTGCCGGGCATAAGCCGCGAAATTTTTGAGCGTATCAGACCCCTGATTACTGTGAGAGGGAATGGTGCCGAAGTGGATACCAGTGTGGCACCTGTTGAAGTTCTGCAGGTTTTGGCTGTGGAGGATGGCGCTCAGGTGGAAGATTGGCTGGATGAACGCGAGGATATCGAGGCTCCACCAGTCATCACTGGTGCGGTTAGGGTAGATGCGCGTGTGCAAACCAGTATGGGTACCTTTCAGTGCAGTCTGTGGGTGTCTTCGGGTCAGAATGGCACTGGCTGGCAGGTCGAGCGCAAATTGCGGGTGATGGGAGTGGAATCCCTGGAATTTGATAGGTTAGTGTATGGCGAGCAATAGCCAGTGGGTATTATTCGGATACGATCTGCGGCATCTCTGGCAGAGCTTTACCGGCGCCTGGCGTGAGGTATTTCTCGACTACGGCTCACATATAAGGCTGGCGCTGGACGAGCCGGTGAAGGTGCATCCATTGGATGGCACCGAAGCGTTCGTCTCTGGTATTGCTGCAAAAGATGTGAGATCCCAGGCTCTCCTACTGCCTGAATCACAAGTTTTGACACGCCAGCTCACTTTGCCCCGCCTTTCCGAGAATAATCTGGAGTCAATAGTACTGGCTGAAGTCACCGCCAGTAGTCCCTTCCCAGCTGAAGACACGGCCTATGGCTGGCGACTGATAGGGCGTTCGAGTGACACGATCATTGTGGCTTTGGCGGTAATCAGTAAAAGTGCGCTGGCCAACTACCTGCATGGCCGTGACCCCGAGCTCTCTCTCGACGCTTACGAGCTCTGGGCCGAGGTGGCTGCGAGTTATGTGGTAATAGAAGGCTTTGGCGAGAGCGAACGCAATCGTCGTTATCGCAATCGCCTGAAGCAGTTTGCCGGATTGGTCTCGGTGACAGTGGTATGTGTGCTAGCACTCGCAGCCATTCCCAGTATCTACAAATCCCACGAGTTGGATAAGCTGCAAGAGGCCTATGCTGAAATAAACAACCAGGCTCGTCAGGCGGTGGCGGCGCGTGCTGACCTGGCTCGACAAAATGAAATACTGGGCCAGCTCAATACCCTGACCCAGACGGCCACTAATCCGGTATTTGCGTTGGACACTATCACCCAGTTATTGGGCGATGAGGTGTGGATTAATCGCTATGAG
>CBFGUT010000014.1:0-23421 GCA_965652265.1 uncultured Cellvibrionaceae bacterium
AAGGTGTCCCCACAGGGATGTGGGGCATGATTTATACCCCATAAACTCCGCTTTTCGCCTGATTTTGCCTTGCATCGGCTGCCTCGCCAACGTTTTTCAACGGCCTGCTAAGTTATTATCCTGCTATCGGCCACCGCGTCTCTGGCTTTACTGTGAAGGCTACAACAGATGGCGCGCGGCAAAGCGCTGCATGATGTAGTCCACCCGCGCTTCGGCATCGGGGTAGTGCCGCTCCCGCAGGGTTTCGATATGCCGCAGGCGCGGCAGCAGGCCGCGACCATTGGCCACCTGAATGGCCAGACCGGGACGGGCGTTTAATTCCAGCAGTTCCGGTCCGCGCTTGGCATCCAGCACCAGATCCACACCAATATAACCCAGCTCCGTCATCTCGTAGCAGCGCGAGGCCAGCACCAGCATGCCGCGCCAATTGGGGATATCCAGTTCCCGCAGCGGCTTGCGAGTATCGGGGTGTTCGGTGACCGGCCGACCAAACTGCACCGCATTGAGACTGCGGCCGGTGGCCATATCCAGCCCCACGCCCACCGCACCCTGATGCAGATTGGCCTTGCCGTCGGAAGCATGCGTGGCCAGACGCAGCATAGCCATTACCGGAAAACCCTTGAACACGATAATCCGAATATCGGGCACCCCCTCCACGGAAAAGCCTTCAAAGCTGTTATCGAATTCAATCAGGTCTTCCACGATCACATGGTCACTGGCGCCGCCCAGGGAGTAGAGACCCGCCAGGGTATTACTCATATGGCGGCGAATATCTTCCAGCCCGATGCGCGCGCCCGACGACTTGATAAAGCTATCACCCTCGCGGCCCACAATGACCCAGATACCCTTGCCGCCCGAGCCTTTGGCGGGCTTGATGGCAAACCCGTGCAAGTCCGCCAGTTGTTTTTCCACATGGGTAATTTCGTGTTGCTCGCGCAATACGAATCGCAGCTTGGGTGTGGCCAGCTGATATTCATCGGCCAGTAACTTGGTCTTGAGCTTGTTATCCACCCGCGGAAAAAATTCGCGGGGGTTATAGCGACCAATAAAATCCCGGTTGCGGCAATTCATGCCGAGCATGCCCGCCCGATGGAGTTGAAAGGGACTGACCCAGCGCAAGGCTTAATTCCCCATGTGTCGGAAACGCCAGAGCTCGGAAACCTTGTAGCCCGTGTACTGGCCCATCATCAAAATCAGCGCCAGTATCACCAAATTCAGTTCCGGAAAATTGAAACTCAAGTGGCTGATCACCGACAGGCTCATCAGCAAATAGGCGATGACCGCCACCAGCAAGCTGCCCCCGCCCTGTTTCAGTACTTCGCGCGGCCCCTCCTCTTCCCACAAAATCGACATGCGCTCAATGGTCCAGGCGATAATAATCATGGGGAAGAAGGTCACCGTGACACCGCTGTTAAGGCCCAACTTGTATCCCACCAGGCTGAGCACGGAAATCAACAGGATCACCATAACCACCAAGGTGGCAATGCGCGCGACCATTAACAAATTGAGATAAGAGAGATAACTGCGGAACACCAGGCCCAGGCCCACAATCAACACAAAACTCACCAAACCGGGCAGCAGATTGGTTTGCATAAACGCCAGGGAAATCAGAATGGGCATAAAGGTGCCGGCAGTTTTGAGGCCCACCACGATGCGCATAAACACCACCACCAGCGCGCCCAGGGGCAAGAGGAAAAGCATTTTGAACATGCTCTGCTCTTCGATAGGCAAGCGCGAAACACCCAGCAAACTGAAAATGTTTTCCTCCGACTGCTCTCGCGACAGGGCCAGTGCCGGTGCGGTTTGCTCAATCATGGAAAAGGTCAGGTTGGAACGCCGTCCACCCATCACATCCAGGCGAGCATCCACCCCGCGGGACCACAAGAGCACGTTGGGCGGCAAGCCCTGCTCGGCTGTATCGACGTTAATCAGCAACCAGTCGCTGCCGGTGTGCACTTCCAGCATCTGCGTCAGTTGCTGGCGGCGGCGCGCATCTTCCAGCCGCAACGCCATCACCGTACGCGCGCGCACGCCGGCCTGATTGAGCAGCGTCACCAGCAGTTCGGTCTTGTTGGCCACCGAGCCGAGCAGTAGCGCGGCGTTCTGGTCCGGCGCCGGGTTGTTCAACAGTTTGATCAATTCGCGCGCGGTGCTGGCGGGGGTGCTGGATGTGGCCAGTGCCCGGCGCAACAACTCGCGCGAGGCGGTGGCTTCAGGTTCATTCCAGAACACCACTTCCGGCTCGGCGGGCAGATCGGCTTCAATATCCCGATACTGTTGGCCGGGGATGTACTGGGCGTTGTAATAGAGCGTCTGCGGGCCTTCAGCCTGACGCTTGGTCCACTCGGCGCTGCGATCGCCACCCTCGTTGATAACGGAAAAGCCGTAACCGGGGGAGGCGGCGTGTTCGCGAATCAGGCGAAAGCCCGGTGGATGATCGGGCAAGTCGAGGCGCACGCTCACTTCACCGTCGGTGGCGACAAAATCAATGCGCGCCTCCACCAGCCACACGGTTTTCTGTTCGCCGGGTAGCAGCGGCACTCCCGTGGTGGTGTGGCGCAACCAGGCCGTCAATAAACCCGCCACCAACAACAGGGTAATCAGGGCGTAAAAGGGCAGGCGTTGGATCACGGCGCGGTCTCTTCCTCCAGGGGGTCAGTCTTTGGCGGCGGCGGCAAGGGAGCGAGATGGTTGCGGCTGACATCCACCAGCATCACGTCGCGCAACACCATTCTGCCCAATAGCACGGCGAACTCGGATTTCTTGCGCTCGGTAAGAATAAACTCGGCCATCTGGGAAACCTGCCCCAGGGTGATGGGCAATGATACCACCGGCCGGCGACTGCTGGTCTGGCCGTTGCGCAACTGCATGGTTTGGCGTCGGGGCGAGCGCAACTCCACTTCACGGGGCTCCTCCCCCTCGCCACTTTGCAATTGAAAGCGCACCCAGTTTTCGCCGTTGCGCTCGAACTCCACCAGTTCCGACACCCCCAGTACCGCCGTGGCTATGCCGGTGTCAATGCGCGCCTCCAATACCAGGCCCAGGCTGTCAAAGCGCACCTGTTCGGTGGCACCCACGCGTTGAATATCTGTGCTGATAGCCTCTTTCACAACTGGTGCCGCAGCGGGGGGTGTTGGGGTGACTGCTTCCGGCTCCGGGCATCCCTGGAAGGACAAGGTTTCCTGCAATTGACGTGCATTTTCCAGCTGCAGCAGCATTTCATCCAACCCCTGCGCCAAGGTTTGTTGCTGCTCCAGGAGCACCTGATGATTGTGCTCCGAGGCAATAGCACATTGATTAAGCGCATCCATCTGCTCGGTTTTGACTAAGCGGTAATTACTGGCACAGGCACTACATAAAAGCACCAGGCAGGCCGCCACCATTTTTTTAACCATCTATATACCTGCTAAAACCGTCTGCCCGCCTCGCGGACGGACAATCCTATCCTCAATAAGGCTCGCCCCCGGGGCGGGCGCGAAAACGTTTGTATTCCCACTGGTATTGGCTGGGCACCCGGCGCACACAGGTTTCCACACTCCGATTGAGCGCGGTAACCGCCACTGTGGGATCATCGGCATAAATCTCGGGATCGCATTCCGTCACCACCACCTTGAAGCCACCCCTGACCCGCTCGCAGTAGGACATTACCACCTCGCAACCGGTACACTTCATTAAGCTGTGCACCAACGTCATGGTCAGGGCCGGCTCGCCAAAAAATGGCGCTTCAATTCCCGAGCCGGCATCGGGCACCTGGTCGGGCAGAATGCACACGATTTCTCCGCAACGCAAGGCCTTTAACAACTGGCCCACACCCTGTCGATTGGTGGGCGCCAGGCTGACGTTGGGCTTGAGTCTGCCGGACACCATAAAGGTATCGATAGCGGGATGTTTGGCCGGTTGGTAGAGCGCGGTGAAGGGCGCAAAACGTGCGCCCCAGGGGCCCATCACTTCCCAGTTTCCCAGATGGGGCGTAAGCAAAATTAACCCCCGGGCACTGGCCAATTTTTTCTCAATCAGTGCCGTCTCCTCTTCGGCCTGAATATGCCGGTCCAGCCAGGCCACCGGGCGACTCCAGACGGCGGCGATTTCGGCGGCCAATTTTCCGGTTTCCATCAGACTGCGACGCGCTAGTCGCTCGCGCTCCTCCGCTGTCAGTTCGGGGAAACACAGTGCCAGGTTGATTCGGGTCACCCGCGCCGGGCGCCCGTTGCCACAGCGACACAAACTCCAGCCCAGGGCCGCGCCCAAGGCCCGGCCCACCGGTAAGGGTAAGCGTCCCAGCCCCTTTAACAACAAAAGCAGAAAGCGGTACTTCAAATGCAATATCTCGCTACAAACACCTTCAGCTTACCGGATTTTGCTTACAACTGCACAAAAAAAGGGCAAGTGCCCACCGCCGATGACCGCCCATACCAATACACCCCCAAGACCGCTATAATTCGCCCCTTTGAATCGACCGCAGGCCCATACTGCCGGGGCGTAAGAGAGGGATTCAGCCCTCCTTGCACCTGTTAATGTGTGTGTTGCGCCTGCCAACACTGCCGGAGGCAAACCCGTGTCGGACCGTCGCGAAATAGGTATCAACACCTTCCAGGGGCTCATTCTTGCGCTGCAGGAGTACTGGGCACGCCAGGGCTGTGTGGTGCTGCAGCCACTGGATATGGAAGTGGGCGCCGGCACCTTCCATCCCGCCACCTTTTTGCGCGCCATCGGCCCCGAGACCTGGAACGCCGCCTACGTGCAGCCCTGCCGCCGCCCCACCGACGGGCGCTACGGTGAGAATCCCAACCGCCTGCAGCACTACTATCAGTTCCAGGTGGTACTCAAACCCAACCCCGCCAATATCCAGGATCTCTATCTGGATTCGTTGCGCGAGCTGGGTATCGACCCGCTGGTGCACGATATCCGCTTTGTGGAAGACAACTGGGAATCCCCCACACTCGGCGCCTGGGGACTGGGCTGGGAAGTCTGGCTCAACGGTATGGAAGTGACTCAGTTCACCTATTTTCAACAGGTGGGCGGGCTGGAGTGCTATCCGGTCACCGGCGAGATCACCTACGGGCTGGAGCGTATCGCCATGTACCTGCAGGGCGTGGATTCCATTTTCGACCTGGTATGGACAGTCAATCCCAACGGCGACAAGGTGACCTACGGCGACGTCTTCCACCAGAATGAGGTGGAGATGTCGCACTTCAATTTTGAAGAGGCGGATGTGGAATTTCTCTTCCACAGCTTTGACGTGTGCGAGCGCGAGAGCCAGCGGCTGGTGGAAAAGGGCCTGCCCCTGCCCGCCTATGAAATGGTGATGAAGGCCTCCCACGCCTTTAACCTGCTGGATGCGCGCCACGCCATCTCCGTGACCGAGCGCCAGCGCTTTATCTTGCGCGTGCGCACCCTGGCCCGCGCGGTGGCCGAAGCCTACTTTAACGCCCGCCGGGCACTGGGCTTCCCACTGGCGCCCGAGGCGCTGCGCCAGGAGCTGCTGAGCAACGCCGACAACACACAGGATACCCCGCAATGAGTGCAGATTTTCTGGTAGAACTGGGCACCGAAGAGCTGCCCCCCAAGGCACTGAAAACCCTGATGGAGGCCTTTGCCCAGGGTATCCAGGAGGGACTTGCCGCCGAGGACCTGGGTTTTGACGACATTCAGGCCTACGCCGCGCCGCGCCGCCTGGCCGTGCTGGTGCAGGGTCTGGCGGCCACCACCCCGGTGCGGGAAGTGACCCAGTGGGGCCCGCCGGTGTCCGTAGCTTTTGACGCCGAGGGCAATCCCGGCAAAGCCGCCCTGGCCTTCGCCCAGAAGAACGGACTGGACCCGGCCGAGCTGAAGACCGCCAGCGACGGCAAGCAGGAAAAACTGGTGCACACCAGCCAGGAGGGCGGGGTTGCCTGCACAGCGCTGCTGGCGGCCATCGTGAGTAAATCACTCGACAGCCTGCCCATTCCCAAGCGCATGCGCTGGGGCGCCAGCCGCACCGAGTTCGTGCGCCCAGCCCAGTGGCTGGTGATGCTCTACGGCGCCGAAGTGGTGGCCGGCGATGTGTTGGGCCTGAGCGCCGGCCGCGACACCCGCGGCCACCGCTTTCATCACAATACCACTCTTACTCTGGACAGCGCCGCCGATTACGCCCGCACGCTGGAAACCGAGGGCAAGGTGATTGCCGATTTTGCCGAGCGCCAGCGCCGCATTCGCGATCAGGTTGAGGCCACCGACAGCCAGACCGGCGGCCGTGTGGTGATAGACGAGGAGTTACTGGAGGAGGTTACCGCCCTGGTGGAGTGGCCCCAGGCGCTGGTGGGCCGCTTTGAAGAGCGCTTTTTGAATGTGCCCGCCGAGGCTCTGGTCTCCACCATGGCGGAAAACCAGAAATACTTTCATGTGGTGGACAACCACGACAAGCTGCTGCCTTACTTTGTCACCGTCGCCAATATTGAATCCCGCGATCCGGCCCAGGTAATCGACGGCAACGAGCGGGTGATTCGCCCGCGCCTGTCGGACGCCGCTTTCTTTTTCGATACCGACAAGAAAACACCCCTGACCCGTCAACGCGATCGCCTGAAAAACATTGTCTTCCAGACCAAGTTGGGCACCGTGTTCAACAAAACCGAACGCATCGCCGCCCTCGCCGGCGACATGGCCGCGCAGACCGGCGCCAACACCGCCCACGCCCAGCGCGCCGGGCAGCTCTCCAAGGCCGACCTGGTGACCGAAATGGTGCTGGAGTTCGACAAGATGCAGGGCATTGCCGGTTACTATTACGCCACCCACGACGGCGAAAATCCGGAAGTGGCCCAGGCGCTCACCGAGCAGTACCTGCCCAAGTTTGCCGGCGACAAGCTGCCGCAGACCGCCACCGGCACCCTGGTGGCGTTGGCGGATCGGCTGGACACCATCGTGGGGATTTTCGGCATCGGCCTGAAACCCACCGGCTCCAAGGACCCCTTCGCCCTGCGCCGCGCCAGCCTGGGCGCCCTGCGCCTGCTGGTGGAGAAACACCTGGACCTGGACCTGCGCGAGCTGCTGCAAGCGGCCGCCAGCGCCCACGGGGCCAATATTGCCGACCCCGCCGCCACCGTGGATACCGCCCTGGCCTATATGCTGGAGCGCTTTCGCGCCTGGTACGAGGAGGCCGGTATCGCCACGGAGATCTACCTCGCCGTGGCCGCCAAGCAGCTCACCCATCCGGGTGATATCGACGCGCGCGTGCGCGCGGTCAACACCTTTGCCGCCATGCCCGAAGCCGCCGCCCTCGCCGCCGCCAACAAGCGGGTGTCCAACATTCTCGGCAAGCTGGACTCACCGCCCACCGGCAAGCCGGACCCGGCACTGATGACCGAGGACGCCGAGCAAGCCCTGGCCCAGGCTGTGGCGAGCAAGGCCGATGAAGTGGCGCCGCTGTTTGCCGAACGCCAGTACACCGAGGCATTGACGGCATTGGCCAGTCTGCGCGAACCGGTGGACCGCTTTTTCGACGACGTGATGGTCATGGCCGACGATGACGCCATTCGCCAAAACCGGTTGGCCCTGCTGCAGCAACTGCGCGGCCTGTTTCTGCAGGTGGCGGATATCTCGCTGCTGGTTCCGGCCAAGGGATAGCAAGCATGCAACTGGTGATTCTCGACCGCGACGGCGTGATCAACCGGGACACGGGCGACTTTATCCGCAGCGCCGACGAGTGGCAGCCGCTGCCGGGCAGCATCGAGGCGCTGGTAGCCCTGCACAAGGCGGGCTACACCCCGGTGGTGGCCACCAACCAGTCGGGGCTGGCGCGCGGGCATTTCGATCTGGATGACCTGGAGGCCATGCACGCCAAGCTCACCGACCTGGTGGAAGCTGCCGGCGGCAGCCTCAGTGCCATCTTCTATTGCCCCCACGGCCCGGACGATGGCTGCAAATGCCGCAAACCCCTGCCGGGGCTGATCGACGCCATCGAGGCGGAATTCAATACCAGTGCCGCCGGCGTACCTTTTATCGGTGATACGCTGCGCGATTTACAGGCCGGCGCCGCCAAGGGCTGCGACCTGGTGCTGGTGAAAACCGGCAACGGTACACACACCCTGACGCGGCTGGACGTGGACGAACAGCGGCAATATTCTCTGCAGGGTCAGCCCGTGCGCGTGTTCGACGATCTCGCCGCCGCCGTGCGCGCCATTCTCTCCTAAGGATCCACTTTTGCTGTATTTGCGCACCATTTTGTTCAACCTCGGTTACTACGGCTCGGGCATTGTGGCCGGCTTGATTGTCGGCATTATCTGGCCACTGTTTCCCTATTCCGTGCGCTGGCCAGTGATCACCCTGTGGAATCGCTTTGTCATGTTCTGGCTGCGCGTCACCTGTCGGATACGTATTGAGGTGATTGACCAGCGCCGCAATAAAACCGGGCCAGCCGTGGTGATGGCCAAGCACCAGACCACCTGGGAAACATTGTTCCTGCAACTCTATCTGGCTCCCATTGCCACTATCCTCAAAAAGGAGCTGATGCGCATTCCCTTTTTTGGCTGGGGGCTGGCGGCACTGAAACCCATTGCCATTAATCGCAGCAATCGCATGCAGGCGCTGCGCCAGGTCAAAAGCAAAGGCATCGCACGCCTGCGGGAGGGCATCAATATCCTGATCTTTCCCGAGGGCACGCGTACCCCCCTGGGCCAGGTGGGCCACTATGCCCGCGGCGGCGCCGATATCGCCTGCGCCGCCGGTGTGCCCGTGGTGCCCGTGGCCCACAATGGTGCCGAGTGCTGGCCACACAAACACTTTCTCAAGTATCCCGGCACCATCACCGTAGTCATTGGCGAGGCCATAGACTCCACCGGGCGTGACCGCACCGAGGTTACCGAGCAGGTCAAACGCTGGATCGAAGATCAAATGGCCGCCCTCCCCCTCGCCCGCGAAGACGGTATCTACGCCCCCCACCAAGCGCAAAAACCGCCCGTGGCCAAGCCGCGGGATGTTGAGGATATGTGAGGAAAAAGTCGGATGTCTGAGGTCGGACGTCTGATGCAGAACGAAAGTTTGTAGGTTGTGTAAGCTCCGCGCCACCCAACATTCACGCAGAACGCTGAACGCTGAACGCTGAACGCTGAACGCTGAACGCTGAAATTGGATGGACGTGAATCCAGGAGTTCCGTCCTTTAAAGAGTTAGCCCTTCACTTCCTGGCCTGGCAACTCATCTCCTGGAATTTATCAACGATTCGTAACTTCCTATCTTCAGTGGGCCAGGACGCTCTATTTCAATAGTGCAAATAGACACGCACGACGACTATTAAGGGTGGTTATTGAAAACTTTCGAATTTCTTATGGAATAACAATAGCTTAGGTTTGACTGTTATACCCGGAATAGGCGTCACGCCACGACGGTCTATCAGGTGATGATATATGCGCCATTGAGGCCCTAGCCTTGACGTGGCGGGGGTTTGGGGATAGTTTCAAGCTTTTCAAATATTGGAATAGGCGTCGGGTAGTGGTGGAAAATGCGAGACGACTATTAAACTGTTAAATTTAGGGACGTTCAATGCCATCGGAAGAGATTTCAAAGTATTTCGAAGCCACAGAAGATCGGGCTACTCGCGATGATCTAAAAGTGGGTGTCTCGCTCGCAGAGGGATCGCGAATTGCTATCGATTGCGGCTGTGGAGCGGGAAGTGATATCGCATACTTGAGAGACAATGGATTCACCGTACACGCGTTTGATATTGAGTCGGAAGCTATATCGAGATGCCAGGACAGGTTTAGTGGAGATGACGGTGTTTTCCTGTCACAAGATAGCTTTAGTACATTTAATTATCCTGAGGCGTCCCTGATTGTAGCTGACGCGAGTCTATTTTTTTGTCCCGAAGGCGAATTTGCAGACGTTTGGGAGAAAATCTGCTCAGCACTACTTCCAAGCGGCATCTTTGTTGGTTCTTTTCTGGGGCCGGAAGACACCATGGCAGGCCCTGGGTATGATCGAGACGCCTTTTGGCCGGACGTGTTGGTCGCGAGCGAGCATTTGGTAATGGAATGGTTTAGGTCCTTTGAGATCATATCATTCAAGGAGCATCGAAAATCCGGCAGGGCGCCCGGCGGTGACCGTCACTCGTGGCACATTTACTCCGTGGTTGCGCGCAAAATATTTAACAAAGCAATGCACGCGACAAGCGCGTGATTGCGGCGTTAAGTTCCCGAGTTCCCCAAGAAAAGTAGACACCCGATCCAATTTAAAAATTGTTTGACAATCAATCTTCTATTGATCATGATTTCATCATGAAAGAGAATTTTCTGCAGCAAGCGGTGCGCATTATTATCATTCCATAGGAATGGTGGGATGATGATGCGCTTTTGATTTGTAAAACCCACCCCAGCGAGGTGGGTTTTTTTGTTTCTGCCTTCTGGGAAATCTTATTTTAAGGAGGCAATGTGAAGAGAATCGCCGTTTTTGGTAAACCAGGCAGCGGAAAATCTACATTAAGCAAAACGCTATCATCTGTGACAGGCATACCGCTATATCAGATGGATGCGATAGTCTATAAGCAGAATGGAGAGTTGGTAGATAGCAAGTCTTTCGACGAGGCCCATGGATTCATTCTATCGTCTGACAACTGGATCATTGATGGCTTTGGTCCAATAAGCGCATTTAATCAACGCCTGGAAGCGGCTGATACGCTGATTTATATTGACTTGCCATATCTAACGAGTTACTGGTTTGTCACCAAACGACTGCTAAAAGGACTTTTTACAAAGCCTGAAGGTTGGCCTGATGGCAGTTCCGTACTCAAAGGCACTTTACAAAGCTATAAAGTATTAAGACTTTGCCCAACATTTTGGAACGAGGACTTTATTCGCAGGCTGGAAATGCTATCGACCGGGAAATCCCTATATATTATCAAGTCAGTCTCTGAGCTAAACACCTTTATCTGTAAAAATGCCAAATAGATTGTATTTTGAACACACCGCTCTTTTCCCGTCAGCCTCAAGGACTCACCGATCGCGCGATTGGCTCGGGCAGGTTTTTCTCTCGCCAGCGGGGGTAGTCTTCGCGCAGGAGTTTGGCGGGCCAGTCTCCGTACCAGGGGTTGCCGGTATTGGCGGTGAACCAGTCGCGCGACTCCACCGTTAACGGGCTGGCGTTGTTTTTTAACGGCAGGTGCTGGCGGGCGTCGTAGTAGCGCGGCCATACGGTGGGGCCCGGCAGGGGCATGGGCGACAGCGCCGCCAGTGAGTGCTCCGGTGGAGACTGCCGCACTTGCCACTGCTGCAGGCTGTGACGCCGGTACCAGGCCACCGCGCCTTCCACCGCGCGCACCACCTCCGCCGGGGGGCGCTCTATGGCCATGAGGTAATGCACTATATCCACACTGAGCGCCAGGTCCAGTGCCGGCACCGGCACTTCACCGGTGGCGATCGGCTGGGAGGTCTTCAGGTCGTAGGCCCGCGCCCAGATAGCGGCACGGCTGTCGTGCGCCTGCTGCACTCGAAGCAACCATTCATCGCCCTTGCGCACAGCCTCGGCCACTTTGCGGCGGGCATCATAGGGAATATAACCGTAGGGCATTTTGCCGGCGGCGATTTTGCGCAAAAAGATCAACGCCTCCAGGGTCACTCGGGTATCGATCACACCATTATCCGCCGCCGGGTTAAGCGGCCAGCCGCCATTGTAAAACTGATGGCCGGTCACCCATTTAATACCATCCCGGGCAGCGTTACGGTAGCGCACGTCACCCGTCTGCAGATACACATGCGAGAGGTAGAACACCTGGGGGAAGACGTTGTGGTGGCGAAAACTGCTGTCGTTTTTGCCCTTGTTGGCTATAAAAGCCTGCCGCTCGGCCTCACTCAACCGACGCAGGGGGTGAGTGCTGGTGGGCCAACCACCATCGGCGCGCTGCATCAGCAACATGTTTTCTGCCGCCTCAATAATCTGCTGTTGCGGCAGAACTTGCGCTGTGCCGCCGGGACGTGCCCGGCGCCAGGCAGCCAGAGTGCGCTCAAAACTGTCTGTGGCAACCGGCCGATAAATGGGGTCGTGCGTCTGGCAGGCGCAAAGGCCCAGCACGACAAAGCCCAGCAGGAACAATATCAATCGCATTCGCGGCAATAGTAATGTTGTCATCATAGGGGCGGCTATTGTAACGCATGTGCCTTAGCAGGCTGTTGAAAAACAGCCTGCTATGAATTTTTTACCATGGTGCAATTCCTGCCCTGGTTTTTAGCCTCGTACAAAGCCTGATCTGCGCGTTCAAAGACCGTGTCAAAGGTCTCACCGGGCGCAAAACTGGTGACACCGAAGCTGGCCGTCACTGCAAGAGGCCCCTCCGATCCAAAGTTTGCCTGGAAAATGGTCTGGCGAATTTTTTCCGCCAGTTTCTGCGCCTGATCGATTTCCGTGGCCGGGCTCAAGAGCAAAAACTCCTCTCCACCCCAGCGTGCCACCAGATCCTGTTCGCGGGTATTACTTTCCAGAATCTGCGCCACCTGGCGAATAATATTGTCACCCTCCACATGGCCGCGCCGATCGTTAATACGCTTGAAGTGATCGATGTCCATAACAATCAGTGAGCAGCCCACATTTAACTGTCGCACTTTTTCCAGAGCGCTTTGCATACCCCGGCGGTTGAGCAAACCGGTGAGGGCGTCTTTCTCCGACGCCATTTGTAATTGACGGGCGGTATCCCGCAACCGGCGATGCTCGCTAGCCAGCTGCACATATTTTTGTTCCGTGCCCCGCGCCCGACGCGAAAGCTGCAGGGTCTGCCATACCAGAATCAGGAAAATCACCCCCATCCAGAAACTGAGAATGGTGAGGTACCAGGCTTCCGCCGATATCCACTCCCCCTCCAGTACCAGACTATGGATAATCACGTCATTGTCGCCGGGGGGCAGGTTGTCGCCGAGATTGATGCCGAACACGGTCACATTATTGAATTCCGGCTGCAAATACTGGCGGGCGATATCGCGATTGTGGAGCCACCAGTCCGCCACCCGAAATTCATGTAAGCCAATTAGCAGCTCATTGTGAACATCCTTTTGACGTATATTGATATTAATATACTGAGCGCTATCGCCATCGTCGGGATTGGAATAGACGGGGTTGTAATTGCGAAATAACACGGAAAACGTGGGTTTGTCGGTTTGCAGCGTCAGGCGCAGCTTTACCCAATCAAAGCCGGATAAATCCATACCCTGGATAAAATCCCCGGACAGAGCCAGATTGAAACCACAGTAGTGAGAGGGTAGCTCGGGATCGCGCGTACAACGCCAGTGGTTGGTTTCGAAATCAACCCATTCCACCTGGTTGCCGCCGCCGCTTTCGGTGTCGGCGTAGAGAAAGCGCAGGGCTTCATTATCGGGCAGAAGCTGCAGGGTACGTGACGGCAAAAATTGATGCGCCACCAACAGCATCGCCGTCAAGAGAATGCCCAAAAGGATCATCAGGCGATATTTTGCCGTCGCAGACATCTGTGCCCCCACACCTGTAACCCTTTGAGTGTAGCAAGTTTTAACGGTGGAAGCGTTTTTTCAATGGCGCATTTTTCTTTCTTTACACCACCACCTCGCCGCCGTCAGGCAGCGGCGAGGGCAGGATTGGCAACACAAGCGCGGTTGATTCCGCTGACCAGGGCGCGAATGGCGGCGGCGACGATATTGGTATCGCGCCCCACGCCGAATACCGGATCGGCATCGCCAATACGCAACTCGATATAGCACACAGCTTCGGAGCCAGCGCCACCACCGGCGGCGTGTTCGTGGTAGTCCACAATAGCGATGGGCTCACTGACCAGCGGCTGCAGCGCGGCCACTGCCGCACCCACCGGCCCGGTGCCCTGCCCCTGACAGCGTCGCTCCCGGCCCTCCACGTCCACACCCAGGGTGACAGTCACCTGGTCGTCGATGCTGTGCTGTTCCACGTGGCGATAGGCCAGGGGTGCACGCACCCCAAAATAAGTTTCCTCGAACAGGGCGTAGATCGCCGCCCCGGTCGCTTCCTTGCCACTGCTATCGGTAGCGCGCTGCACAATTTTGGAGAATTCGATCTGCAGGCGACGGGGTAATTCCAGCCCATGCTCCTGCTGCAACAAAAAGGCGATACCACCCTTACCCGACTGACTGTTGACCCGCACCACGGCGTCGTAATTGCGACCCAGATCGGCGGGGTCAATGGGTAGGTAAGGTATGCGCCAGGGGTCACCGTCGCGCCGCTGTGCGAAGCCCTTTTTAATGGCATCCTGATGAGAGCCGGAAAAGGCGGTAAATACCAGTTCGCCGGCATAAGGGTGACGCGGATGCACGGGCAACTGGTTGCACTCTTCCACCAACTGACGCACCTGATCAATTTGGCTGAAATCCAGCCCGGGATGAATGCCCTGGGAATAGAGATTGAGTGCCAGCGTCACCAGGTCCACATTACCGGTGCGCTCACCGTTGCCAAACAGGCAGCCTTCCACCCGGTCGGCGCCGGCCATTACCGCCAACTCCGCCGCCGCCACGGCGGTACCGCGGTCATTGTGCGGGTGGACACTGATCACCACACTGTCGCGACGATCGATATGACGGTGCATCCACTCAATCTGATCGGCATAGGTATTGGGCGTGGACATTTCCACCGTAGCCGGCAAATTGATAATCATCTTGTGCTGCGGCGTGGGTTGCCAGATGGCCGTGACCGCATCCACCACCTCCTTGGCAAACGCCAACTCGGTGCCGGAAAACACCTCGGGCGAGTACTGGTAAACCCATTCGGTCTCTGGGTGGCGCGCTGTGGCCTCTTTCACCCAGCGCGTGCCCTGTTCCGCCAGCGCCTTAACACCCGCCTTGTCGGTGCGATAGACAATTTCGCGAAAATCCGGGGCTGTGGGATTGTACATATGCACAATCGCCCGACAGGCTCCCACGAGGGATTCCACACTGCGTTCGATTAACTCCTGCCGCGCCTGAGTGAGCACCTCAATAGTGACATCCTCGGGAATGTGGTTCCCCTCAATCAGCAGGCGCACAAAATCGAAGTCCGCCTGGGAGGCAGAGGGAAAACCCACTTCAATTTCCTTGAAGCCAATCGCCACCAGCTGCTGAAAAAAACGCAGTTTTGTGGCGGCAGACATAGGGTCGATCAGCGCCTGATTGCCATCGCGCAGGTCCGTACTCATCCAGATGGGTGGCTTGTCGATGGTATTGGCTGGCCAGCGCCGATCGGGCAAATCGATGGGCGCAAAGCGGCGGTATTTTTGGGCGGGCTGGGTTAACATCACATTCTCCTCGAAGGTCTCAGTGTCAGGCGTTAGTGCCGGGGGTATCCCGGGTTCCACTCGCGGGGCTTGTGGCCCCGGCCAGTGGGAGACGGATAATCTCCCACCAGCGCTTGCTGACACTGTCAGTATACGCCCACAGCCGCGCCACTAAATTGCGAATATCTTCTAATATTTACATTAATTAGCATAATGTTGCGCTAGTATCCGAGTTTAGGAAATTCAGTAAGAGGCTTGTGGATGTCTACGCAACTTGACCGTTACGACGCCATGATTCTGGAGCGCCTGCAGCGCGACGGTCGCATTTCCAATCAGGAGTTGTCCGAGGCGATCAACCTGTCGCCCTCTCCCTGCCTGCGCCGGGTGCGCCAACTGGAAGAAAACGGCCTGATCGATGGCTATGTGGCCCTGCTCAACGCCCGTAAACTGGGGCTGACACTGATGGCCTTTATCCAGATCAGCATGGACAAGCACACCCCCGACCGTTTTGAACGTTTCGAGAAAACCCTGTCAGAGTACAGCGAAGTGCTCGAATGCCACTTGATTACCGGCCAGTCGGCCGATTACCTGTTGAAGGTGATTGTGGAGGATATGGATGCCTACCAGCAGTTTCTGCTGAACAAACTCACCCGCATTGAGGGAGTGACTGGTGTGCACTCATCCTTTGTTATGAAATCGCCCATCAACGGCACCGCCCTGCCGGTAAAAATTGGGTAAAATGGCCGTTTAACGAGGTTGCCACTGTTATGATTTCGCGATTGTTCTGGTTGTTGTCCGCGCTCGGTATGGGCGTTGCGGCTCTGGCGAACGAGGCCCCGCCGGCGGCAGACCAGCCCGAACTCAAGCGTGTCAGCTACACCAGCAGTATCGACAACAAAGAGCGGGATTTCTATTTGTTCCTGCCGGCGGGTTACCACGCCGAGCCAGACCGGCAGTGGCCGGTGATTCTGTTTCTGCACGGCAATGGCGAACGCGGCAACGGCAAGGATGAACTGGATTATGTGTTGATTCACGGCCCACTCTATGAGGCCTGGATTCAAAAGAAAGAGATGCCGTTTATTATCGTCTCGCCCCAGTTGCATATGTTCGATATGGACAAACGCGGGATCAGCTATATCGACAATCGCACTCCGGCACAAATACCCGTGCGCCTGCCCAAGGGCACGCCAGAGCGCGACCCCCACTTTGCCACGCCGCACCCCATGAGCGGTGCCGAGGCCTACCCGGAAATGGACCGGGTGCCGGAACGCTTGCCCGAAGGCTGGGAGCGGGTAGAAAAAGATCTTCTGCATATTATTAAAACCGTGCAGAAAAACTACCGCGCCGACCCCAAACGCCTGTATCTGACCGGGCTGAGTTACGGCGGCTTTGCCACCTGGTGGCTGGCCAGCACCCACCCGGAACTATTTGCCGCCATCGCGCCGGTGGTGGGCTGGGGCCATCCCAACCTGATGGGCCCGATAGCCAAGGCCCAGATTCCCGTCTGGCAATTTGCCGGGGGGCGCGATCCCACCGTCCCCATTACCTACTTCTATCCCGGCCTCAATCGGCTGGAACAACTGGGTCACCCGCGCGTGCGCTTTACCAATCACGAGGACATGGGCCACGACGCCTGGCGGCGGGTCTACCGCAGCGACGACTTTTACCAGTGGCTGCTGGAGCAGCGGCGTTAGAAAAAGTCGATCAGCGATCCTCGCGTCACCGAATCATCGGGAACTTGAAGATCAATGCATCAATGATTTGCTTTTAATGCCTTGAGGGCGTGATAGGCCGGTTTGGGTTGCCACTGGCGATCGAACAGCAGTGGATAGTTGGTGCGGCCGCGTACCGGGAAGTCGTTTTTCCAGCTCTCGGCGTCGCTGGTGCCCCAGGTGGTGACGCGGGCAATGTGCTTGCGGTATTTGAGGAAGAGTTCGAACATCTGCACATAGCGGTCCGTCAACTGTTGCTGCACCTTGTCGGGCAGGCCCTCGGCATAGGGATTGAGCTGATCGCTGTATTCAAAGTCAGTGGATATTTCCGCCCCGGTAAACTCCCAGGCCACCGGCAACACATCCACCTCCAGCTCCGTCATATGCAGCGCCAGACCGAGGTCAGCGTAGGCCTTGATGGAATCCTCGAACTCTTGCAGATTGGGATAATCGAGCCCCACGTGGCTTTGCATACCCACGCCGTGGATGGGCACACCGCGCTTGAGGTAATCCTTGAACACATCCACCAGGAAAGCGCGCTTGCCGGGGTTCTGCATGTTGTAGTCGTTGTAGATCAAGTGCGCCTGGGGGTCGGCGGCATGGGTGAGGCGGAAGGCCTGCTCCATATAGTCGGGGCCGAGAATGTTAAAGAACGCGCTCTTGCGCCAGCCCTTGTCCTCATCCACCGCCTCGTTAACCACATCCCAGGTGTGAATCTTGCCCTTGTAACGCCCCACCACCGTGTCGATATGCTTCTCGATACGCGCCTGCAGCACCTCGGCACTGACGGGTTCACCCTTGTCATTAACAAACACCCAACGCGGCGCCTGTGAGTGCCACACCAAGGTATGCCCCACCACCGCCATGCCATGCTTTTGCCCATAGTTCACAAAGGTATCGGCCAGATCCCACTGCCACTGGCCGGGCTGTGGCACCAGCAATCCCCACTTCATGCAGTTTTCAGCGGTGATGGCGTTAAACTCGCGCGCCACCAGGTCCAGCACAGCCTGGTCCTTCTCTGCCAGGGTACGATTCGACAGCGCCGTGCCCACCAGAAAGTCATCTTTAAAAGCTTCCGCAAGGCCGGTTTTCTGAGCGGCGGCAGCAAAGGCCTGCTGCCGGGCCAGGGTAAGGACGGCGGCCATTTGTGCGGTGCGGGTCAAAAACTGGCGACGGGATTGCATAAGAACACCTCTATAAATGGTTATCTTTGTAAGATGACTTTACAGGTCTCCCGGCTCCTGGAGCGCAAGAGGGAAGATCAATCTTATGGTATTAATGACTATATGCTAGCAGGGTTTACTTTTTTTAACTTATTTCCCCCTGATAAGCGCAATTGACGCGATAAACTGTGGCACCAAGTGCCATTACCGCTATAGTTTAGCTATGGGTGATTGGGCCACTCACACCCCAGGAAACAGTATGGCACCGGCGGAACGCAAACACACAACTTTTATCAGCTGGACAGTATTGAGCTTTGCCCTGATAGCGGTGCTGTTGGTGGTGTTTGAACAAATGCTGGAGCGGCACTATCGCAACCGCCACGCCAATGATGTGCAAGTACAAACCGCGCGCGAACTGAATATCCTGGCGGCAGAACTGAGCGGTATTATCAACAGCAACCTGTCGCTGCTGCAGGGCTTGGCGGCCCATATTTCCATTCACCCGGATATCACCCAGTCGGAATTTAACAGCTACGCCAGCGCCCTTTTCCGACAGCAGCCCTTACTGGTCAGTATCGGTGCCGCTCCCGATATGATTGTCACCATGGTCTACCCGCTGGAGCCCAACCGCTCCGTACTGGGGCTGGACTATACGCAAACACCCGACCAGTGGGCGGGTATTGAATCGCTGAACCGTCCAGGTCAGACAACTCTCGCGGGTCCACTGGAATTGGTGCAGGGCGGAGAGGCCATTATCGGACGCACCGCCGTTTTTACGCTGGATGGCGACTTCTGGGGCGTGGTGTCGGCGCCTATTCGTACCCGCGATCTCTATCGTCTGGCAGGTCTTATGGAGCCCAATCCAGTGATCGACACCGCTATTCGTGGGCGCGACGGCAAAGGCGAGGCAGGTGATGTCTTCTACGGGAATCCGGCGCTATTCAAGGATAGGCGCAATCCGGAGGTGACCCTGCCGGTGGGCGAAGGCACCTGGCAAATGGTGGCACAACCACGCTCGGGCTGGTCGGTGGAATCGGCCACTATCCCGGTACTGCGCGGTGCCACGTTGGGCATATTGTTGTTGCTGACACTTCTTACCCTCTACCGCTATCGGCAGCGACACCGCGAATACCGCTTCCAGCAGGCTCTCAGTGACAATGAGGCGCTATTGCAGGAGGTGGGCAAAATCGCCCTGGTGGGCGGCTGGCAAATCAGCACGCGCAACGGCGATATGCAGTTCACCTATTGGAGCGAGCAGACCGCTATTATTTTTGGCCTGTCACCCAGCACCCAGGTGCCCACGCTGGGCCGGGTGTTGGAGCAGTTCAGTGACAAACAGGCGGAGCGGCTTTTTAAAGCGATTCACAACGCCTCCTATGGAGCCCCCTTTGATATGGAGCTAAGCCTGCAGGCCGCAAGTGAGCCCGCTCGGTGGGTACGCATTATTGGCAAACCGGTTATCCACCAGCACGAACCCTTCGCCGTACTGGGTTCCGTGCAGGATATTACCGAACGCAAGCGCTTTACCAATAAAATTCAGCAGCAGGCCATTTACGATCAACTGACCGGCCTGCCCAACCGTCTGCTGCTGGATAATCGCCTGACCAAATCCATCAACAAGGCTCTGCGCGACAAGAGCCAGGTGGCCGTACTGTTTATCGATCTGGACAACTTCAAGCCGGTCAACGATAACATGGGTCACAACGCCGGTGATGTCTTGTTGCGCGAGGTGGCCAACCGCATTCACCATACCATTCGTCGCTCGGATACCGTGGGCCGTTACAGTGGCGACGAGTTTGTGGTGATCCTGGAAGACGTGGCCAACAGCAAAATGCCTGTGGCCGTCGCGGAACACATTCTCGATGTGCTGAAAAAGCCCTATACCATTGATGAACAGGAAGTCTTCTGTAGCGCCAGTATTGGTATATCCCTGTTCCCGCAGGACGGCGACAATGCCGACATCCTGATTTCCAATGCCGACCAGGCCATGTATGAAGTCAAACGCAGTGGACGCAACGGCTGGCAGTTTTTTACCAAAAACCTGCAGGCGGTCTCGGAAAAACGTCACCAGTTGGGAACCCAGTTGGTGTCGGCTATTAACAACCAGAGCTTTCAGGTTTTCTACCAGCCCATTATCGATTTGACCGACAATCGCGTACGCAAATGCGAGGCGTTGGTGCGCTGGTTTCATGAGGGAAAATTAATCCCCACGGACGAATTTATTTCCCTGGCGGAGGAAACCGGCCGCATCAATGAAATCGACCGCTTTGTACTCGCTACCGCTTCACAGTTTTTAATCAAATTGCAGCAGCAATTTCGCTATTCGGTCGGTCTGTCCATCAACGTTTCGCCGCGGGTTTTTTCCACCAAAGATAACTCACTGGAACGCTGGCTGGAACTGATTACCCAGGCGGCCGGCAACTTGTCACTCACCGTGGAAATTACCGAACGCCTGTTGATCGAGGAGTCGGATCGTCTGATGTGGGTACTCACCAAACTCAAGGCTCTGGGTGTGAGCATTGCCATCGACGATTTTGGCACCGGCTACTCCTCCCTCAGCTATCTGACGCGCTTTCCCATCGATATCGTCAAGATTGACCAGTCCTTCGTCAAGAAGCTGGGCCTGGAACATCCCCCCGAGGCTCTCACCGAGACCATGATTGATCTATCCCACAAACTCTCCATCGAGGTCGTCGCCGAAGGCGTGGAAACCCAGGGACAGCTGGATTACCTGAAACGGTGGCAGTGTGACTTCGGACAGGGATATTACTTTAACAAGCCTCTCAATGCCGACGACTTTAGCGACTTGATCGAAAAGCAGAGCAAGCTATAGATGACGGTAAAAACCCATGAATGCTTCTGTTCACAGCCAGAATAAAATGGAGAGCTCTATGCCTGGCATTATACGACCCTGGTGGGTATTGGTAGTATCGACACTTTGTATAACATTGTCAGTGGGGGCTCAAACACCCGCCCCTCAACAGACCGATAGTGCTGTTGCCAAAACCATGCCCTCCGCTGATGTGACATTATTTGATCTGTGGGAGGAATCGAGTTTCTCGACGTTCTTTTACGATACCACCGCCGACTTTTCCCACTACAACAAGGCAATTTTCTTCCCCATGACTTTCGACCGAATGGAGCTGTCGGACAACACGGACGATGCCTATAGCGAATCCTGGCGGAAATCCTCCTTCAACGAGATGGACCAGATATGCCAGTTTTTTGATGATTATATCCAGAAGAAATTTAAAGACTCGGAGTATCTGCAACCCACCCTGCAAGGGGGCCCGAATGTACTGGCCATTGAATTTCGAATGATGAATTTTATGCCCACTTCCCTGCGCCGCGGAGATACTTTGGATACCGTGGGCGAATCCCGGAATCAGATGGGCGTGGGGACTTTAACTTTCCAGGCGGTGTTGGTGGAATCTCAGACCGGTAAACTGGTGGCGGTCATTGAGGATGGGTTGCAAATCAGTTCGGGCTCTTATGCTATCGATAATCGAGTGGGTCGCAACCTGGCCTGGAAACGCTCTTTCCAGCGTATTGTCAGCAAGCTAGATGAGGATTTCCAGACCCTACACGGCAGGTCTCCCTGAGCCGGTATGGCCCTGTCATTCTGACACTTAAATTCGTGTCCTCAAATCAAGAGTAGCCGATAGCACTCGACAGTGCTATCGGCGCAGGTGGATCAGGATGCTCCATATAAGGTTACGATACTTTCCGCATCCAGTACCCTGCCCTCAAACAGATCCCTGTCGATGCTACCGCTGACGCTGACCAAATCCCCCTTCTCGATTTGCTGGTAGCCTTCATCATCGAGTGGGTTGTAGGCCATTTCCTCCACTTCCACCGTCAGCTGCTGTAGCCCATTATCGATGGTGAATTCATCGTCACTGACACTGGTAACCGTTCCTTGAACTACCATATTTGAGGTAGCCACCGGATAGCTGATGGTAACGAAGGTGTCCTCTTCATCGACAGCGCTGGCGTAAAAGTAGGTACCTAGCTGTTCGACATAAACACTGCTGGCCTCGATAGTGGTGGTTTCATAGAAGTCATCATCCACTATTCCTGACACAGAGACCTTGTCGCCTTTCAGCAGCTTGTAGCCGTCGGCATCGCGGTCGCCATCGTCCATCTCCACAGTGACAAAACCGTCGCCATAATCCAGCACAAAGCTATCTGCACTGACGGACGACACTTCGCCGTCAATATTGATCCAAGTGTCGTCGGCCTGTGTGTAGGGCGATTCACCGTAGGCCGCCGCCGTCAAGAGGCTTGCTGATACGAACAACATCGTGCTGATATTTTTCATGCTCAACATATATCCTCCTTATCTTCCGTTTCAATTTTCGTGCATTTTTTCTACACACTTCGCATGCAGTTGACACTGCACCCTTACTGCCTCTGTCAGGGAATCTTTTGATAAGTTCCGTGTGTTGGAAATATGGCGCATATCACCCTCCCTCCGCCTGCTAGCGCGGCGAAAAGCACGGTGAAAAAGAGGCTTGAGTATAACCGGCAGGGCGAGTAACCCTGCCTGTCTTAGGCAGTCAGAACCTACACATCAAGGTTAGCAACCGCTAACGCATTGGTCTCGATAAAATCGCGCCGGGGCTCCACATGATCGCCCATCAGGGTGGTAAATATCTGATCCGCGGCAATCGCATCGGAGATGGTGACCTGCAACATCCGACGGGTTTCCGGATTCATGGTGGTTTCCCACAACTGTTCCGGGTTCATCTCTCCCAGACCCTTGTAGCGCTGAATGCTGTAGCCGCGCGACGCCTCTTTCATCAGCCAGCCCAGGGCTTCGTCGAAGCTGTAAACCGGCTGGGTCTTATCGCCTCGTTTTACATAGGCGCCCTCTTCAATCAAAGTCTCCAGTTTTTCTCCCAGGGCGACAATGGCACGGTATTCACCGGAACCGAAAAACTCGTGAGTGAAAGGATATTCTCGCACCACACCGTGCTCGGTAATGGCGATATGAGGCATAAATAGATGGCGTTCGGTGTCTTCCCGAACCGTAATTTGGTAGCTGTCGCCACCTGCCTTTTGTTTACTGCGGAAACGTTCGGACAGGTTTTCACACCAGCTCGCCATATGCTGGCGATCCTTCAAGTCATCAGCACTCACAGATGGCACATATATCATTTCTTCCAGAGCCTCTGCCGGGTACAATCGGCTGAGGCGGTCGATGGTGGCCATCACGCTGCGGTATTCACTCACCAGAGATTCCAGAGCTGTACCGCCAATACCGGGAGCATCGGCGTTAACATGCAGGCTAGCCTCTTCCAGTGCGGCCTGAGTCAGAAAGGCCGTGCGCGCCGCTTCATCCTTGA
>CBFGUT010000015.1:0-23237 GCA_965652265.1 uncultured Cellvibrionaceae bacterium
GAGCCTGCTTGCTCATGGCTTTCTGTTCGCTCATGGCTTTCTTATCGCTCATGGCTTTCTTATCGCTCATGGCGTTCTCATCGCTCATGGCTTTCTGTTCGCTCATGGCTGCTCCTCACCATAGAGCGCGAGTGCGCGCAACACTGACTGCAGGTGCGCCTCGCCGGAGGCGGGTGCAATTTCCCGGTCGGGCAGACGCAAGCCGAATTCGCGTCCCTGCCGGTGCCACTCCAACGCGAAAAAGCACAGACCGGAAAGACGCCTTTCAGTATCACCGCTGATATCGGCGTAATCCAACCAGCTGCTATCCGCCAGTGTGCCCTGGTAATCCTTGAGGTGCAGACCCGCCCCGCGAGCGTATTGCTTCCAGGCGATTTGCGCCTGGGAGGCCCCTGGCTGGTAGCGGGAAAATCCCTGGAAGTCATCGGCAGCCCCGGCCACACTGCGCTGCCCTTCTTCCTGTTCCTCACCTTCGGCGGCACCCGATATTACCCGCTGGGTTTCCAGCGGTCGGGGGTAAACCAGCACACGGGCATCCACAAATATCCAGGACCAGGCATAGACAATACCCAATGGGTAGCGGCTGCTGATCAATATGCGGTCTGGTCGATACCAACCGCGTCGCTCCACGGGCTGCGACAGACTGACCACCGCTGTGGGATTATCTCCCAAATCAACCTGAACATGACTGTAAGAAGCCAACTCCAATGTCAGTGCCAAATGACGGCTGCGCGGTGCGTGAGTTAATTGAATATTGACATTGGCCGACTCGCCGGCGAATACCGGGGGTGAATTCCCGGCACTGATACGCAGGCCGGAAAGATTGCGAAAGGCGTGAATGACCGAGACAAAAAACAGACTGAGTAGCAAAAAACTGGTGCCCAATATCAGGTTGTTCTGGTAATTGGTTCCCAGTAGCCACAACACCACAATGGTTAATAAAAATCCCAGGCCGGCCCGACTTGGCAGCACGTAGATGCTGCGATGTCGCAGTGTGACTTCGGCAGCGCGAGGCGCCCGACGGGCGGCCATTTGCCAAAACCAGTCTCTGGTTTTTTGTTTCAGCGACACCATGACCGGCCACACGGGCAGAACTCAGGGCAGTACATCCACGGTCTCCAACAGTTCCACGATGTGAGGATGCGCGGTGGCACTGGCACTTGAATGATGGACTACCCGGTGGGTCACCACGGCGGGTACCACGGCTTGTAAATCGTCGGGTATCACATAGTCGCGATTGTGCATGTAGGCCCAGGCTTTGGCGGCGCGCAACAATCCCATGGCGCCACGCGGTGACAGGCCGTGAACAAAATGATTGTTGGTGCGGGTGGCGGCCACCAATTTTTGCAGGTAGTCGAGTAGACTCTCGGAAGTTTTCACCGCCTTGACCGCTTGACGGCTGGCCGCCAATTCTGCGGCGGGCAAATGACACTTGAGGTGACGAATATGCTCGCGCGGATCGTCACCCTTGAATAAAACACGTTCGAAATCCGGGCTGGGATAACCCAGGCTGATACGCATCAGAAATCGATCCAGCTGTGACTCCGGTAGAGCGAAGGTGCCCATCTGCGACTGGGGATTCTGGGTGGCGATGACAAAAAAGGGGTCGGGCAGTTTACGGGTCTCGCCGTCAACCGTCACCTGACCCTCCTCCATGGCCTCCAGCAGCGCACTCTGGGTTTTGGGCGTGGTGCGATTGATTTCATCAGCGAGCAGCACCTGTGCGAAGACCGGCCCCGGATGAAAAATAAACTTGCTGGCAGCGGCATCAAAAATCGAGACGCCGACAATATCCGCCGGCAACATATCGCTGGTAAACTGCACCCGCTGATAGCTGAGACCCGCCACCTTGGCCAGTGCATGTGCCAGAGTCGTCTTACCCATGCCCGGCAAGTCCTCAATCAGCAAATGGCCCTCAGATAACAGACAGGCCAGCGCCAGCTTGACCTCCATTTCCTTGCCCAGCAACACCTTGCCAATTTCCGTTACTACCTGTGTGACGTTATCTCGCATACTGAACCTATCGTTTTCAGTTGGGCGTCAATTGAGCAAAGCCCCGCTGTAAATCGCGCTGTAAATCTTTCACATCCTCCAGACCCACGGCAATGCGAATGAGGTTCTCGCTGATGCCGGAGCTCGCCTTTTGTTCATCACTGAGACGGCCATGGGTGGTGGTGGCCGGATGCACAATGGTGGATTTGCTGTCTCCAAGGTTGGCGGTCAACGACATAATGCGCACCGCATCCAGCACCTTCCAGGCCTCGTCGCGTCCGCCACGCACCTGGAATGACAGAACCCCGCCAAACCCACGCTGCTGTTTCCGCGCCAAATCGTGCCCGGGATGCGAAGGCAGACCGGCGTAGTAAACTTTCTCCACTTCGGGACGCTCTTGCAACCATTCGGCGAGCGCCAGTGCTTTGGCGCTGTGAGCCTCCATGCGCAGACGAAGTGTCTCCAGCCCCTTCAAGAAAACCCAGGCATTGAACGGACTCATAGTGGGGCCGGCGCTGCGGATAAAACCCAACACTTCATCCACCAGGTCTTTGGGGCCGGCCACCAGTCCTCCCAGGCAACGACCCTGGCCATCAATATACTTGGTGGCCGAGTGCACAATCAGATCGGCACCGAAGTGTACGGGCTGCTGCAGTGCGGGTGTGCAGAAACAGTTGTCCACCACCAAGAGCGCCCCGTGGCGATGCGTCATATCCGCCAGACGCTGTAAATCCACAATGTCGCACAGGGGATTGGAAGGCGTCTCCACCAGCACCAGACGGGTATTCTCGGTAAAGGCATTTTCCCACTGGTTGTAGTCGGTGGGATCGACAAAACTGACCTGCACGCCAAAGCGTGGCAGATACTTGGTGAGCAATACCGTGGTAGTGCCAAACACACTGCGCGAACAGACGATATGATCGCCACCTTGCAGCAGCGCCATGCACACCGACAGAATCGCCGACATGCCGGAAGCGGTCGCCACCGCGGCCTCTGTCTGCTCCAACGCGGCAATGCGCTGCTCCAGGGTACGCACCGTAGGATTGGTGTAGCGCGAGTAGACGTTGCCCGGCAGTTCGCCGCTAAAACGTGCCGCCGCCTCGGCGGCATTGGCAAACACGTAGCTGGAGGTCAGGTATAGCGCCTCGCTGTGCTCGCCCTCAACACCGCGCTCCTGCCCTGCCCTCACTGCCAGGGTATCCAGTCCCGCGTCCTCGTAGGGGTTATCTGTATCACTCATAGATAAATCCGGTTTATTCGTTATATGCCATCGCCCCAAGCCTTCCACGTCAAGCGTCCGACATCCGACATCCGACGTCAGACGTCAGACGTCAGACGTCAGACTTTTTACCCCATCATCATATCTTCGCTGTCATTGTGCAAGCCAATGGGACTGTCCTCGGCCTTTTCCTCTTTGTGTTTTTTCTTTTTTTCCTTGCCGGGGTGACGACTGATCTCCAGCTTGTCCAGGTAGGCCTTATCCACATCGCCGGTAATATACTTGCCGTCGAAAACCGCGCAATCAAATTCCTTGAGACCGCGACTGCCCTCGGCGGAAGCGGCGGTCAGGTCTTCAAGGTCCTGGTAGATCAACCAGTCGGCACCGATTTCGTGGCACACCTCTTCTTGAGTGCGCCCGTGGGCAATCAATTCCTTGGTGGTGGGCATGTCGATGCCGTAGACATTGGGATAGATGACCGGCGGCGCCGCCGAGGCAAAGTACACCTTGGCCGCACCGGCCTCACGTGCCATCTGGATAATCTGCTGACAGGTGGTGCCGCGCACAATGGAATCATCCACCAGCAGTACATTTTTGCCGCGAAACTCCAGCTCAATGGCATTGAGCTTTTGGCGCACCGACTTTTTGCGCAGTTGCTGGCCGGGCATAATAAAAGTACGGCCGATGTAGCGGTTCTTGATCAAACCCTCACGACACTTCACACCCAGGCCATAGGCCAGGGCCTGACCCGCCACGCGGGAACTGTCGGGAATGGGAATCACCACATCGATATCGTGATCGGGGCGCTCGCGCAGAATCTTTTCCGCGAGTTTTTCACCCTGGCGTAAACGCGCCTTGTACACGGAGACACCGTCCATAATGGAGTCGGGACGCGCGAAATACACATGCTCGAATATGCAGGGGCTCAGACGGGTATGAGTAGCGCACTGCTTGCGATGCAGCTCGCCCTCGAAAGTCACATAAATAGCCTCGCCCGGCGCCACATCCCCTATTAGTTCAAAGCCCAACACATTGAGGGCGACACTTTCCGAAGCCACCATATACTCGGTGCCCTTGTCGCTCTCGCGCTTACCGTATACCAGCGGGCGAATGCCATTGGGATCGCGAAAGGCCACAATACCATAGCGGGCGATCAACGCCACCACTGCATAGCCGCCACTGACACGACGGTGTACACCCTCCACAGCGGCGAAAATATCCTTCTCTTCGGGTATCAGTTTGCCCTGCAGCTGCAACTCGTGGGCAAAAACATTGAGCAGCACCTCAGAATCGGAATCAGTGTTTACATGGCGCAGGTCGGTCTTAAACAGCTCTTCACTGAGCTTATCGGAATTAGTGAGGTTGCCATTGTGGGCTAGTGCAATACCGTAGGGGGAATTGACATAAAAGGGTTGCGCCAGTGCCGGGCCAGAGCTGCCGGCGGTGGGATAGCGCACGTGACCAATACCCACGTTGCCCACCAGCCGCTGCATATGCCGGGTGCGGAAAACATCGCGCACCAGACCGTTGGCTTTTTGTTGCGCCAATTTGCCGCCCTGGCAGGTCACTATACCGGCGGCATCCTGTCCGCGATGCTGTAGCACCGTCAATGCATCATACAACTGTGTATTGACATCGCGTTTGCCAACAATACCAACAATACCGCACATAACTGCTCAACCCTCGTGTTGCGGGAGTGAATCAAAAAAAGACTTGCCCCATTCGAGCGTGGCGCTCGCCGCCTCGCGCGCCCAGCCTTCAAAAGTCAGCAGCTGGGAAATCAACAGCGACTCCTGCCACCAGGTGTCGCTATCCACCGGTATTACCGATGGCAGTAAAATCACAATAGCCAGTACCACCAGCACACCCCGCGCCAGACCGAAAACCATGCCGAACAGACGGTCGGTGCCGGACAGGCCAGTCATACGGACCAACTCACCCACCAGGTAGTTCACCATGGCGCCCACTATCAGTGTAGCGGCAAACAACAGGGCGAAGGCGGCAATTTCACGCAGCGAGGGGGTGGATATCAGATCGGTGAGCAGAAGCGACAGGCGGTGGCCGAACAACAGGGCAATCACAAAAGCGGCAATCCAGACAAGTAGCGACAGGGCCTCTTTGACAAAACCGCGCTTGATACTGATCAAGGCCGATACGGACACGATGCCCACAATAGTCCAGTCTGCCCAATTCATGCACGGCTCCGGGGTGGAAGAGGCGCTGATTTTACCAGAGGCTGGACGCCGGGCATACCCTGGCCGCGCTTGACTAACGGCCCTCAGGGTTGAAACTGCAGGACCAGCGCATCCACCTTGAACAGCGGGTCGATTTCGCGTTTGATGGCCAGGGCGGTTTCGCGTTCAAATTTGGGCCCGATATAAACCCGGCTCAGCGCGCCCTGATCGGTATCGGCACGGCGGATATAGGCCTTGTAGCCGCGATCCTGCAGTTTGTCGCGCAGGGTGCGTGCCGAGGCCTCGCTGCGCAGGCTGGCCACCTGAACCACCCAGGCCCCGGGCACCAGCCCATCATGATCGCCCTCGCCCGCGGTTGCTTCCGTCTCGTCCGCAGGTGTCGCCGCCGGTGCGGCGGCAGGCTTGTCGGGCGCTGTCTCAGCGGCGGCAATTAGCGCGTCGGGATCTTCGTGCACCGGCTGCTCTGCCTCGGGTAGAAACATGGTGTCGGGTTCCGGTGAAGGCGACACATCCGCGATGCGCCGCGGCGGTTCTATTTCTACAGGATCTGCCGCCGGCGGGACCGGGATCTGGGAGCTGGTATCCACCTGGTAGGGAGAACCCTCGCGGAAAAACCCGGGCAGAAATATCACGCCAACCCCTACCAGCACCAAGGCACCAATCAGTCGCTGCTTTAAACCATCATTCACACGCCAATCCTCGGGGGGTCATCGCGGCCTGGTGACTATAGGCAGTGCCGCCGCCACGGTAAAGAAAGAGCCAAAAACCACCAGTGTCTCCTCCTCGGGCATGGTGGGCAGCCAGTCATCGAGCAAGGACGACAGTGTACCCGATTTTTGTACCTGGGCACCAAGCGCCGCCAGGTGCGCCGCAAGCACGTCCGGGCGCGCCGCCCTGGGAACCGCCGGCAACTGCGCCACGGCCCACTCGCTCACCAGCGGCACCATGGGAGCGAGACTGGCGGGGATGTCCTTGTCGGCCATCATCGCCACGATAGCACGGTAACCTCCGGTCTTACCGCGTTCACGCAGACGCTCGGCAAGATAGGCCGTGGCTGCGGGGTTATGGGCCACATCCAGCAAAATACGCCGGCCCCGGTAATCTATGGTCTGCAGCCGCCCGGGCAATTGCAGACTTTGCAGACATTGCCCCAAGGGTATACCACCCAGGTCTACCCCCAGGCAGCGAACCGCCATCAGCGCAGCGGCTACGCTCGGCAGCGGCAGTTGCAGTGGTGGCAAATCCGTATGGCTGTCACCACCCGCCACCCACTGCCAGCGACCATCGGCGGACAGCTGATAATGGAAGGCTTTTCCCACGGGCATCCACAGCGCGCCGATTTCGCGCGCGTAATTCTCCACCGAGGGCGGTGCCGTGGGGTCGGCACAGAGGGCGGGGACGCCGGAGCGAAAAATGCCCGCTTTCTCACGGCCAATGGTATTGCGGTCACTGCCCAACCAGTCCTGGTGATCCAGATCAATACTGGTGACCACGGCCACATCCGCATCCACCAGATTGACCGCATCCAGTCGACCGCCCAGCCCCACTTCCAGCACCGAGACCTCCACCACCCGCTCGCGGAAAACCCACAGGGCCGCCAGGGTGCCAAATTCAAAATAGGTCAGGGAGATATCGCCGCGGGCATCATCAATGGCGGCGAAGGCGCGACAGATGAGGTCGTCATCGACAGGGTCGCCATCGATGCAGATGCGCTCGTTATAGCGCAACAGGTGGGGCGAGGTATAGCTGCCCACCCGTCGACCCGAGGCCTGCAACAGCGCCGCACTGGCGGCCACACAGGAGCCCTTGCCATTGGTGCCGGCCACCACCAGCCGGGCCGAGGGTCCAGGCAGACCGAGACGAAGGGCCACGGCGCCAACACGCTCCAGACCCAGCTCAATTTCCCGGGAGTGATGCTGCTCCAGCCAGGCGAGCCACTCGGGCAGTGAGGAGAACCTCATACCCCGGCGACTCAGGCCTCGAGCTGTCGGTGGGTAAACTTGGCCAGTAATCCGGCTACCTTGTCGCGCATTTCGCTGCGGTGAATGATCATATCGATGGCACCGTGCTCCAGCAGAAACTCACTGCGCTGGAAACCCTTGGGCAACTTCTGGCGAATGGTCTGCTCGATAATGGCTGGGCCGGCAAAACCGGCTCGGGCACCCGGCTCGGCGGCATTGATATCACCCAGTAGTGCCAGAGAGGCAGAGACACCGCCGTAGACCGGATCGGTCATTACGGAAATGTAGGGGGTTCCCTGTTGCTTGAGTCGCTCGATCACTGCGCTGGTCTTGGCCATTTGCATCAGTGAGATCAGCGCTTCCTGCATGCGCGCACCGCCGGTGGCGGAAAAGCAGACCAGCGGAATGTTTTCTTCCAGCGCCAGTTTGGCTGCGCGAGCGAAGCGCTCACCCACAACATAACCCATGGAGCCGCCGTGAAAAGCGAACTCGAAAGCCACGGCCACTACCGGCATGCCCTTGAGCTCACCGCGCATGGCCACCAGAGCGTCTTTCTCGCCCGTGGTTTTCTGGGCGCTGGTCAAGCGGTCCTTGTACTTCTTAACGTCCTTGAATTTGAGCCGGTCGATAGGCTCCACCTCGGTGGCAATTTCCTGGCGGCCGGTGTCGTCGAGAAAAATATCCAGGCGACGACGGGCACTGATACGCATGTGATGGTCACACTTGGGACACACATCCAGGTTGCGCTCCAGTTCGGGACGATAGAGCACAGCCGTACACTTGACGCACTTTTTCCACAGCCCCTCGGGGACTTTGCTATTGCGTTTGCCCTCTGAGCGCACCACGCTGGGTACCAATTTGTCTAGCCAACTCATCGTTTCTCTCTCTCGTTGTCTGGCTGGTTATCTGACTATTTATTGCCTGTGGTCCATGCGGAAAATTATGTAACTGTTCGCTTCGCCAAAACGCCCGAGGCTGCGTTGAGAAAGCTTGAAAGAGCCCCACTATTCCTGCGCTTTCTCGCCTTGCCCCGAGCGCTTTGACTGGGCTCCTTTGTCACACAATTTACCGAATGGACCACGAGTGCCTGTCTCTCGTACAGGCGTGTTACCGATCTAGCGCCCGGCGGATATCGGCCACAATGGCGCCCACGCCGCTGGCAATCTCCGCCACTGGCGCGCTGGCCAGTTCGCCCATTTTGTTCACCAGCACACTGCCGATGACCACGCCATCGGCCAGTTTCGCCACCGCTGCCGCTGAGTCGCCGTCCTTGATGCCAAAACCCACGCACAGCGGCAAATCGCTGTTGAGATCGAAACTGCCCAGCTTGGCTTTGACCGCATCCACATCCAGATGGCCGGCACCGGTGACGCCCTTGAGGGATACATAGTACAGGAAGCCGCTGGCATTGCCGACTATTTGCCGCGCCCGCTCGGGCGTGGTGGTGGGCGCCAGCAGGAAAATATTGTCTATGCCATGCTCATCCAGTTCGCGCTTGAGATCGCCCAGTTCCTCGGGCGGCAGATCCACAGTGATCAGACCATCGACACCGGCTTCGGCCGCCTGTTCGGCAAACGGGGCATAGCCCATTTTTTCCACGGGATTGGCGTAGCCCATCAGCACCACGGGGGTGTCGGTATTCGTCCGGCGAAATTCACGCACCACGGCCAGGGTATCCCTGAGGCTGACACCATGCTGCAGGGCCCGCTCATGCCCCTTCTGAATGACCGGCCCCTCGGCCATGGGGTCGGAAAAGGGCACACCCAGCTCGATAATATCCACGCCCTGCTCCACCAGTGTGTGCATTGTGGGCAGGGTGGCCTCGCGATGGGGGTCGCCATTGACGATGTAACCCACCAGCGCCTTGCGGCCCTTCGCCTTCAGGGCGGTAAATACATGTTGAATACGGCTCATGCTCACTCTCGTTATTCAGTCGACCTTGATGCCGTCAATTTCGGCTACGGTCAGGATGTCTTTGTCGCCACGGCCCGACAGATTGACGATGATAATGTCATCGGATTTCATGGTAGGGGCCAGCTTTTCCGCATAGGCGAGTGCATGGCTGGATTCCAGCGCCGGCATAATGCCCTCCACCCGGGTGGTACTGCGAAAAGCCGCCAGTGCTTCATCGTCATTGATGGCCACATAGTTAACCCGCCCGGTATCTTTAAGCCAGGCGTGTTCGGGACCCACGCCGGGATAATCCAGGCCGGCGGAAACCGAATGAGTTTCAATAATCTGACCGTTTTCGTCTTCCATCAGATAGGTGCGGTTGCCGTGCAGCACGCCGGGTACCCCCTTGGTAAGCGGTGCGGCATGGCGGCCGGTTTCCACGCCATCGCCACCGGCTTCCACGCCGTACATGGCAACTTCACTGTCATCGAGGAAGGGGTGAAACAGGCCGATGGCGTTGGAGCCACCCCCTACGCAAGCTACCAGGGCATCGGGCAGGCGACCGGTCTGCTGCAGGCATTGGGCGCGGGCCTCGCGACCAATAATCGACTGAAAATCGCGCACCAGCTGCGGATAGGGATGGGGTCCGGCAACCGTGCCGATAATATAGAAGGTATCGTCCACATTGGTGGCCCAGTCGCGCAGGGCCTCGTTCATGGCATCTTTAAGGGTCCGGGATCCCGAGGTGACGGGAATCACTTCTGCCCCCAACAGCTTCATACGGTAGACATTCAGCGACTGGCGGCGCACGTCTTCGGCACCCATATAGACCTGACACTTGAGGCCCAGGCGCGCCGCCACGGTGGCGGTGGCCACACCGTGCTGGCCGGCACCTGTCTCGGCGATGACCCGCGACTTGCCAGTAAACTTGGCCAGCAGGGCCTGACCAATGGTGTTATTGACCTTGTGCGCGCCGGTGTGATTGAGGTCTTCGCGTTTGAAGTAAACTTGCGCCCCGCCGAGCTTTTGGCTCAGGCGCTCGGCGTGATACAGCGGTGAGGGTCGCCCCACATAGTGAGCCAGGTCCTTGTCAAACTGCGCCTGGAAATCCGGATCGTCTTTGAGACGGCCATAGATCTCCTGCAGTTCATCCAGCGCGTGGATCAGGGTTTCGGACACAAAGCGCCCGCCATAGACGCCAAAGTGACCCCGGTTATCGGGAAAAGCGCGATAATCCGGGGTGGTTTTTTCAGTTACATCAGTCACAGGGTTTCTCGCTTATTGACTCGCGCCACGAGTGGCATTGACTACAAAGGCCCGCATTTTTTCCGCATCCTTGACGCCCGGCGCGGATTCCACACCACCACTCACGTCCACACCATAGCAGTGGGTGGCGGCAATGGCATCGGCAACATTGTCAGGCGTCAGCCCTCCGGCCAGTATCAGCGGTGTGTGACTGTCAACGGGAAACCGATCCCAGTCAAACACTTCACCGGTACCGCCGGGCAACGCCGGGTGGTAGGCATCCAGCAGCAGTCCGGCTGCGTTGGCATGTCGCTCTGCCTCGCTGGCCACATCCAGCCCCGGCTTCATACGCAGCGCTTTGATATAGGGACGATGATATCGTTCGCACTGGGCGGGGTTCTCGTCGCCGTGAAACTGCAACAGGCCCAGGGGTACCTTCGCCAGCACCTGCTCAATGGTATCTGGCTCAGCATTGACAAACAGTCCCACCACGGTGGTGAATGGGCCAGCCGCCCGGGCAATCTCACGGGCCTGTTCCAGGCCGACGGCGCGTGGACTGGCCGGGTAAAACACCAGGCCAATGGCATCCACACCCAGCGCCGCAGCCAGTGCCGCCTGCTGCGGTGAGGTAATGCCACAAATTTTTACCCGCACCCTTTCCACGGTCCAATTTCATCCTACTCAAAAAGGGGCAAATTTTAACAGATATTCCCGGCGTTTGCTCTGCTGATGCATCCTTGCCATTAGTCAGGCCCTCGCAAGGTGGTTACACGGGAACGGCACCGGATACCACTTACTACCGCAACGGAAAGGAAGAGTACTCTTCCTTATGATCTTCTTAGTAACACCGCCCCTGGGTTATACGTTCAACCCGCCCACGGGATCAGTCATCATCAACGGGCCGGGGGGCAGCGCTGGGACACCAAAGTCTGCATCGTAGTCCACCGCCACCAGGTAGAGACCCGCTGAAGGTGCCGTCACACCCGCACAGCGGCGGTCGCGTGCATTCAGCACTTGCTTCACCCACTCGGGTGGCTTGTCGCCTGTACCCAAGGGCAAGAGCACACCGATAATATTGCGCACCATATGGTGTAAAAACGCATTGGCTTTCACTTCCACAATAATCAGATCACCGCGACGTACCAGGTGCAGGTGCTCGATACAACGCACCGGACTTTTCGCCTGGCACTGCACCGCGCGAAAGGAGGTGAAGTCATGTTCGCCCACCAGAGCGGCGGCCCCTTCGCGCATGGCATCGACATTCAACGTCCCGCGATGCCAGGTAAGCTGGTCCTGCAACAATCCCGGGCGCGAAGGTCCATCGGTAAGCAAATAGCGATAGGTGCGGGCGCGGGCACTAAAACGGGCGTGAAAAAAGGGCGACACCTCACCGGCCCAGCGCACACTCACGCCGGGCGGCAAGTGCGGACGAGTACCCGATGTCCAGGCGCGAGCCGGACGCTGGGCGCGGGTGTCGAAATGTATCACCTGGCCAGTGGCATGCACGCCGGCGTCCGTGCGACCGGCGCATACCAGGGTTACCGGTTCATCGGCCACCACTGACAGCGCCCGGTGCAGGCTCTGCTGAACCGTCGGCACACCGCCGGGCTGCACCTGAAAACCGTGGAAGGCGGCACCGTTGTACTCCACCACCAGACAAACACGATGCATATCAACCGGCCAGGGGGTGTCGGCAAATATCTCGCCATTGGGTGTATAGACGTGCTCTTTAGCCACAGACATTACCAAACAAAAGGCCTTGCGTACCCGGGGCACGCAAGGCCTGATTTACTCTGAAGGGCTTGCAGCTTAACTTTCTACGCGCTCCAGCAAACTCTGTGCTTCACTGCGCTGCTCGTCATTACCCTCTTCCGCCACTTCCGCCAGGATATCGCGAGCCCCTTCCATATCGCCCATATCGATATAGGCGCGGGCCAGATCCAGCTTGGTAGCCGCTTCATCGGCATCCGCCATGAAGTCCATGTCATCGTCCAGCGGCTCATCCTCGCCGGCACTGTTGGACTCCTCAGGAGTGGGCAGATCATCCAGTGCCAGATCATCCTCACCCTCGTCACTGGTAGCCAAAGCCTGCTCGAAAGTGTCGTCCTCATCACTGGCAGTGGATGTTTCGGGACCTGCATCCACATCGGCATCAAGATCAGACATTTCCCGATCCAGCGCATCGATATCCACATCGCCCATGGCACTGTCGAGGTCGAAGTCATCGGCTTCGTCATCCGCCAGATCCAGCGTCGGCACCTCTTCATCGTCATCGAGAGTCAGGCTGTCGGACGCTACTGTGTCCATCTCGCCTTCTGATTCTTCGAGACTAAGAGTGTCATCGCTGTCTTCTTTTGTCAGTTCGTCAGACAGCTCGAGACCAGTATCCGATTCATCGTCATCCAGGCTAAAGGTGAAGTCTTCGTCGCCAGTGTCCTTATCGTCGCTGCCGACAGTGTCTTCGGTATCCAGCGTCAGATCATCCTCGCTATCGAGATCGATAGAGAAGGTTTTATCCTCATCGGTGTCCGCTTTGGCACTGTCGCTGTCGTCTCCGAGGTCGAAATCAAAATCCAGCAGTTCGTCGTCCTTGCCGGCAGTGTCGCTGTCATCTTCATCGAAGGACAGGTCGTAATCCGAGGAGGAAGAAGACTCCAGATCCAGGTCAGAGGTGGCCGGGGCACTCTCCTCCGTGTCACTCAACTCGTCGTCGAGATCAAAGGTGAAATCGTCGTCCAGATCAAAACTGTCTGCAGCCGGCTGCTCCTCCTCGTCCTCAAAACTCGACAGAGATAGCTCATCCTCACCGGTGGTGTCAGTAGTGTCGCTGTCGAGATCGAGATCAAAGTCCAGCCCTTCACTGTCGCTGGCAGCCGACGTATCGGTGGAAACGTCAAGCGTCTCAGCCATGTCAGGCTCATCAAAAGCGGGCGCATTGGCAAACTGGGCACGCAGGTCGCGGGCTCGTGCAGCCGTCTCGGCATCGGCTGTCTGCAGCAGCTGTCCATAGCGGGAATCAAAGGCCTCTAGGTTGTCACTCTCGACATAAAGTTCCAGCAGTTTAAGCTGAATAGCCTCGGAGCCGGGCTCATCTTCCAGGCCGCGATGCAGCATCTCCTCGGCCTGGTCGTATTTGCCCAGCCGAATATAGATGTCGGCCTCACCCACCACGTCACCGGTCTCGGCTCGTGCAGGGGTTTCCTCTTGAGCGCTGTCTTCCTCGTCGAGGTCCAGTGCCAGAACATCATCCTCGGTGTCTTCTTCCAGAGCTGCGCTGTCCTCATCCATGCTAAAACCCGGTTCGGGGAAACTATCCTCGTCAGTCATTTCCTCATCATCACCGGTGTTGGCATCCTGGCGTCGGCGCAACAGCAACACCACCAGCAGTAACAGCGCCGCCACACCAGCAACCACCCACAGCAGGTTTTCCATTAGGTGGTCCATCAGTGTCTTGGGCGGCGGCTCACGGCGCACCACGCGATTGACCGGACGCTCCTCGACGGCGGTCTCAGCGGCAGTCTCGTCGACAGCCGCGGCTGGCTCATCAGTCACTGGCGATGTGGTTTGTTCATCTGCCGCGAGGTCTTCCTCGCCGGCCATGGTGCTATCGGTGTCCGGAACCTCGCCCATCTCGGGGTCGCCACCCGCCGGTGTCGCGGTATCCGTCTCTCCCGCATCTCCATCTTCAGCGGCTGCCGCCGCCAGTTCCAGGGCGCGCATCTGCTCGTTGGTAGCCTCTAGCAGGCTCTCCATGGTTTCAATCTGGCCTTCCAGTTCGCGCACCCGATCGCGCAGTTCGCTGCTTTCGCCCTGGGCGCGGCGCAATTCATCACGCGTGGCAGCCAATTCCTCTTCCAGCGCCTGACCATCATTTCCGCTCTGACCACTGCCCGTGGCCGCGTCGTCGGCTCTGCCATTGCCGCCACCCGCCAGCCGTACTCGGCCGCTGACTTCACCTGAAGCGCGATCTACCCGCGCACTGCGGCCACTGGCATCCAGTTGCGCACCCATGGCATTACCCGACCATTGCCGGTTTTGCGCCGCCACTTCACTGATGGCCTGACGCGCCGTCATACTGCGGATATCGGCATCGGCAGGAATACGCAGCACCTGGCCGCGCCGCAGCAAGTTGATATTGTTGTTGATAAACGCCTCGGGGTTGGCGCGCTGGATGGCCAGCATCGTCTGCTGAATGGAGGCACCCGAGGGGCGCACCTGCATGGCGATTTCCCAAAGGGTTTCATTGGTGGCCACCGGCCCATAGGTACTGCCGGTGCGACCAGCTGACGGAGTAGCCGATACAGCGGGGCGGGAAGGCTCGGCGCGCTGTACCGGCTCAGTCTTTGCCTGTGGAGAGGTCGTCCCAGTGCCCGTGGACTGCACAGCCCGGGCTTCTTCCCCGGAAAATACCGGCAGATCCAGCAGCAGGGTATATTCGCGCAGCAGCCTGCCACTGCTCCAGCGCACCTCGATAATAAAGCTCAGGTAGGGTTCGCGCACCGGCTCCCGCGTGGTGATGGCGATAAAGGGGCCATCGGGAGATTCCGTGACGACATTGAAGCGCAACTGATTGTAGAAGAAAGGCCGCTCCAGCCCCGCCCGCTGAAAATCCTCCGGCGAAGCGAGATTGACAATGATCTGGCTGTCGTCCAGTGGGCCCACATCGAGCAGACTGACCTGAGCGTCGAGCGGTTGATTGAGGGCGGAGTTGAGTTCGATATCACCCAGGCCGAGAGCGTAAGCCCGCCCCGCCAGCAGCAGTGATACAACGCCAATCAGCAACAGTAGCTTGCGAAGATACATAGGTCTTTCCTTTTTGTTATCCCCAGGCCTCCCAAGGACCACTCAATCAATCGACGCCGTATCGATTTACCCCAATCTGGCACAGCGAAGCGTTTGACTCACACAAACGAGCTGGGAAAAGCTCGAATAAATCTTCAGTATCGGCTGTAAGTATTCATTATAAATAGCTTTTTATCAATACTTATGCCTGCGAATAAGCCTCTAATCGGGCTGTTTTTGTGCCAAAGCGCTCGGAATTGACACTTTTTTCCAGCTTTTCCCCAAAATCTTCGGCCAAAAACGAAAAAAACCCGGTGCAGCCCACTGCCCCGGGGTTTGTGAAGCGGGAACACTCAGTTTTCCTGCAGAATCCGCAGCATCCGCCGCAGCGGCTCGGCTGCGCCCCACAGCAATTGATCACCAACGGTGAAGGCCGACAGGTACTCGGGCCCCATATTCATCTTGCGCAGGCGCCCCACGGGCACGCTCAAAGTACCGGTGACCGCCGTGGGGGTCAGACCGGCCAGCGTGGACTCGCGATCGTTGGGAATCACCTTCACCCAATCGTTGGCGGACGCCAGGATAGACTCGATCTCCGCCAGCGGCAGATCGCGCTTGAGCTTGATGGTCAGCCCCTGGCTGTGACAGCGCATGGCCCCCACGCGTACGCAGACACCGTCCACAGGAACGGGGCTGTCGCTTCGACCCAGTATTTTGTTGGTCTCCACCAGCGCTTTCCACTCTTCCTTGCTCTGGCGGTTGTCCAGCTGCTTGTCAATGTATGGCAGCAGGCTGCCGGCCAGCGGGAAACCGAAATTGTCGGTGGAAAAATCGGCCGAGCGCATGGTGGCCGCCACTTTGCGGTCAATATCGAGAATAGCCGAAGCCGGATCCGCCAGCTCGGTCGCCACCGCCGATTGCAATTCGCCCATTTGCGTCAGCAGTTCGCGCATATTCTGGGCACCGGCACCACTGGCCGCCTGGTAGGTCATGGCCGACACCCACTCCACCAGGTTTTCGCGGAACAGCCCGCCGATGGCCATCAGCATCAGGCTGACGGTGCAATTGCCGCCGATATAATTTTTCACCCCGCGGCTAATGCCCTCTTTGATCACATCCATATTGACGGGGTCGAGGATCAGCAGAGCGTCATCGGCCATTCGCAATGTGGACGCGGCATCAATCCAGTAGCCATCCCAACCACTGGCGCGCAAATCGGAATACACCTGAGTGGTATAGTCGCCGCCCTGGCAGGAAACGATCGCATCCAGCGCCCTGAGCTCGTCAATATTAAAGGCGTCTTTCAGTGGCGGCGCATTGGGTGCCACTGCCGGCGGTTTGCCCCCCACGTTGGAAGTTGTGAAAAACACCGGCTCGATCTGGGCAAAATCATTTTCCGCCTGCATGCGCTCCATCAGTACAGAGCCCACCATACCGCGCCATCCTACAAAACCTGTTTTCATCATAACCATTCAACCTTCATTTGTTGATTGCATCTTGCCGCAATTGAGACGGCCCTGCAAACGTGTGAATTGATTTCCCCGGCGACTGACTTATCAAAGCGCCTCGAGCACCGCGTCACCCATTTGCGAAGTGCTCACTCGGGTTTTGCCCTCGGTATAGATATCCGCAGTACGCAGCCCCTGGTCGAGTACACGCCCCACCGCCTGCTCAATGGCATCGGCCGCCTCGGGCGCCGACAGCGAGTAGCGCAGCATCATCGCCACCGACAAAATAGTCGCCAGTGGATTGGCAATGCCCTGCCCGGCAATATCCGGTGCCGAACCGTGACAGGGCTCGTACATACCGCGCCCATCCTTGTCCAGTGATGCCGAAGGCAGCATACCGATGGAACCGGTGAGCATGGCGGCGGCATCGGAGAGTATGTCGCCAAACATATTGCCAGTGACCATGACATCAAACTGCTTGGGCGCGCGCACCAGTTGCATGGCGGCGTTGTCCACATACATATGGGACAACTCCACATCCGGATACTCCGGTGCCAGACGATCCATTACCTCGCGCCACAAAATGGTCGCCTCCAGCACATTGGCTTTGTCCACCGAGCATACCCGGCGATTGCGCTTACGCGCCATGTCAAACGCGGTGCGGCCAATGCGCTCAATCTCGCTTTCGCTGTAGCGGTAGGTATTGAAGCCTTCGCGCTCGCCATTTTCCAGCGTGCGAATCCCGCGCGGTTCACCAAAGTAAATGCCGCCGGTGAGCTCGCGCACAATGAGTATGTCCAGACCCGACACCACTTCCGGTTTGAGACTGGAGGCCTCCACCAGTTGCGGGTAAAGCATGGCCGGACGCAGATTGGCGTAGAGCTCCAGCGCCGAGCGAATCTTCAAAAGGCCGCGCTCGGGGCGAATGGAGCGCTCCAGAGTGTCCCACTCGGGGCCACCCACGGCACCCAGCAAAATAGCGTCGGCGGCGCGTGCCTTGTCCAGGGCCTCGTCGCCCAGAGGCACACCATACTCATCGATAGAGGCACCGCCAATCAGCGCCTTGTCAAAGACGAGATCCAGGTCATGGGTTTTATTGACCGCCTCCAGCACCCGGCGCGCCTCGCGCACAATCTCCGGGCCGATACCGTCGCCGGGTAAAATCAGAATTTTCCTGCTCACAGGTGACTCCTATACATTAAAAGACCGGCCAATGGATCAATTCAAGCCATGGCATTCATTTGTTTGTTTGCCAGACCGGGTGTTGGGTAGCGCGGAGCTTACCCAAGCTGTCAGGCTGTTTGCACTGGCGGGATCATTTCACCGCATCGAACAGCCAGGGCGCAGTTTCACGCCGCTTGGTCTCATAGTCGCGAATGGCATCGGCGTGCTCCAGTGTCAAACCAATATCGTCCAGACCATTTAACAGGCAGTGTTTGCGAAAAGCATCGACATCAAAGTCAAAACTATCGCCACCGGGTGTCGTCACCGTTTGCTGCGCCAGGTCGACAGTAAGTTGATAACCCGGCGACGCATAGGTTTCACGAAACAACTGATCGACAATTTTCTCATTGAGCACGATGGGCAACAAGCCGTTCTTGAAACAGTTGTTATAAAAAATATCGGCAAAGCTCGGCGCGATAATGGCGCGAAAACCGTAGTCATCCAACGCCCAGGGCGCATGCTCACGGCTGGAGCCGCAACCAAAGTTCTCCCGTGCCAGCAGTACCGTCGCACCCCGATAGCGCTCGTGGTTGAGCGGGAATTCCGGATTGAGCGGGCGCCCCTCACAGGGCTGATCCGGTTTGCCCTCGTCCAGATAGCGCAACTCGTCAAACAGGTTTTTGCCAAACCCTGTGCGCATGATGGATTTTAAAAACTGCTTGGGGATAATCATATCCGTATCCACGTTGGCCCGATCCATGGGGGCGGTCACGCCAGTCAACTGCGTAAAGGCTTTCATGCTTGTTTCTCCCAGGTGCGCACATCCACAAAATGTCCCGCAACCGCCGCCGCCGCGGCCATAGCCGGGCTTACCAGATGCGTTCGACCACCGTAGCCCTGGCGTCCTTCGAAGTTGCGATTCGAGGTGGAGGCACAGTGTTCACCCGCGCCCAGCTTATCGGCATTCATGGCCAGACACATGGAACAACCCGGCTCGCGCCACTCAAAGCCGGCATCGATAAAGACCTGATGCAGGCCCTCGCGCTCCGCCTGAGCCTTCACCAAACCAGAACCCGGCACCACCATTGCCTGTTTGACGCTTTCAGCCTTGCGGCGCCCCTTCACCACCGCCGCCGCGGCCCGAATATCTTCAATCCGCGAATTGGTGCAGGAACCGATAAAGACACGGTCGAGACGAATATCACCGATGGGCTGGCCGGCCTGCAAACCCATATAGACCAGTGCGCGCTTCATACCCTCGCGTTTGACCGGATCGGTTTCGGCCTCGGGATCGGGTACAGCCTGGTCCACCCCCACCACCATTTCCGGCGAAGTGCCCCAGCTTACCTGCGGTTCTATTTCGTCGGCATGCAGAGTAACCACCGCATCGAAATGGGCGCCCGGGTCACTTTTCAGGTCGCGCCACTCGGCCACCGCCCGCTCCCAGACTTCACCCGTGGGGGCGTAAGTACGACCCTTCACATAATCGATGGTGGTGTCGTCCACCGCCACCATGCCCGCCCGGGCACCGGCTTCGATAGCCATATTGCATACGGTCATACGACCTTCCATGCTCATGTTGCGAAAGACTTCACCGGCAAACTCAATGGCGTAACCCGTACCGCCCGCCGTGCCGATTTTGGCGATAATGGCGAGAATCACATCCTTGGCGGTAACACTATCACCGAGGGTGCCATCCACCTGAATGAGCATATTCTTCATTTTCTTGGCTACCAGGCACTGGGTGGCGAGCACGTGTTCCACCTCGCTGGTACCAATGCCGTGGGCCAGCGCACCCAGAGCGCCATTGGTGGCGGTATGGGAGTCGCCACAGACAATGGTCATACCCGGCAGGCAGGCACCGGATTCGGGGCCGATAACATGCACTATGCCCTGGCGCTGATCATTGATTTTGTATTCGACAATACCGAATTCGTCGCAGTTATCGTCAAGGGTTTTCACCTGAATCAGCGATACCGGGTCTTCAATGCCGCTAATACCCGAAGCGCGCTCCTTGAGGGTGGTGGGCACATTATGGTCGGGCGTCGCCAACACCGAATCCACTCGCCAGGGCTTACGCCCGGCCAGGCGCAGCCCTTCGAAGGCCTGGGGCGAGGTCACCTCGTGAATAATATGGCGATCAATATAAATCAGGGCCGAGCCATCGTCGCGCTGCTGCACCAAATGGCTGTCCCAAAGCTTGTCGTAGAGTGTTCTGGCACTCATCACACACCTCTGAAAATCGGGCTAAACAGGTTGTTGTTGTGACGCCCATAATACCGGCCGCCCACCAATAAAACAAATTTATTATTTTTATAAATTGAATTCCATTTAGGAATATGAAAAGATACTGCAATGGAACCACAACAGTTAGATGCCTTTCTTGCCATCGCCGAAACCGGCTCTTTTTCGGGGGCCGCGACGCGCCTGCACCTGACCCAGCCGGCGGTGAGCAAGCGCATCGCCCTGCTGGAAGCGCACCTCGACAGCAAACTGTTCGACCGCCTGGGCAAGCGCGTCGCCCTGACGCCGACGGGACATAGCCTGCTACCTCACGCCCGCCGTATCCTGCAGGCCGTGGCCGATGCCGAGCGCGCTATCAATGCGCTGGGTGGGGACGTGGCCGGACGTCTGAGCATCGCCACCAGCCATCATATTGGCCTGCACCACCTGCCCCCGGTCCTCAGCAAATATTCACGCCGCTACCCGGCCGTGCATCTCGACCTGCATTTTCTGGATTCCGAGAAAGCCCTGGAGGCGGTGGCCAATGGCGAGTTCGATCTGGGCGTCATCACCCTCGGCGAGCGCATCGCCAAGCCCCTGGAGTATACGCCCGTCTGGCGCGATGAATTACATTTTGTCGTCGGCGCCGAGCACCCTATGGCTGAACGCACCACACTGACGCTGGCGGACCTTACCCACTTTCAGGCCATATTGCCCGATGCCAGTACCCATACCACTCAACTGGTGCTGGCACTGTTTGAACAGCAGCGACTGGCGCTGGAAATCAGCATGGCCACCAACCATCTGGATACTATCCGCATGATGGTTTCCATCGGTCTCGGCTGGGGTGTGTTGCCCGATACCCTGATTGATGACTCGCTGGTGAAACTGCCCCTGGATCACGCGCCACTCACACGCCAATTGGGCGCCGTGTATCACGGTGCACGCAGTCAAAGTAACGCCGCACGGCAATTTATTGGTGAGCTTGAAGCGCTTGCACAACAGCTGTTCTAAGGGTCGTGTTATAGTCCAAATAGAGCGGCCGCCTGGCCGGCCACATCCACCCATGACTACCAGAGTATTCTTTCATGCGTTTGTTGTTGACTGTCATTATCGCAATGTTTTCCACTGCCACTTTCGCCGACGCTATCGGTCTGCGCGGCCATGCGGGCTTGTGGCTGGGGGATATGGAGGGCTCGCTCGGGGGCCAATCACTGACCTTCGATGAAGTCAGCTTTGAGCGGGAGAACTATCACCAGTACGCTCACCTGTATGTGGAACACCCGGTGCCCTTGATACCCAATGTGCGACTGCACTACAGCCATGTGGAAGCCAGTCGCCAGTACGATGCCGCCGCCTTTGAGGGGCTGGCCTCCGCCCGGGTGGACCTCACCCATGTGGAGGTCACCGCTTATTACGAGTTACTGGACAATATCGTCAGCCTCGACGCCGGCCTCAGTGCTCGTAAATACACCGGTGCTGTGAGTGTCAGCGCACTGGCATTCGACCAGTCCAGTGACTACGACCCTGTATTGCCCATGGCTTATGCCCTGGTGGAGGTGGACTTCCCACTGACGGGCTGGAGCCTCGGTGCCGAAGGCAGCTTTACCGAATACGATGATTATCGGGTGTCCGATTACAGCGCCCGCGTACGCTATTTGCTCGACGCGGTCGTCAAAGTGGGCCTGGAAGCGGGCTACCGGGAGATGCGCATGGAGGTGGATAAGAGTTTTGGCTTTGACCTCACCGTCAGCGGCCCCTTCGCCGCCCTGGCCGTGCACTTTTAAACGCGGTTGACCTCAACCTTGCCCGGCACCGGCTGGGGCCAGCGCAATTCAAAGCAGGCCCCACCCAGTTCGCTATCGTCTACCCGGCACTGCCCCCGGTGCCAACCCATAATGCGCCGAACGATGGCGAGCCCCAGACCAAATCCCTTGACCTCGGTGGTTTTACGCAGCCGCACAAAGGAGTCGAACACACGCTCGCGATCCTCGGGCATAATACCCGGCCCGTCGTCCTCCACCTTCACCACCACATCCTCCACTTCTCGCAAGAGAGTCACCCGCACCCGGCGACAGGCATAGCGGCTGGCATTGGACAATAGATTGTGAAGCACTCGCTCCATCAGTGGCCACTCGCAACAGACGGCCTCGCCACCCAGCCGATCCACTAATTGCCATTCCAGTTGGGGCGCAAAGGCCCTCTGACTGTGCTGCAACTGACGCACCAGCGCTGCCAGGTCGCCGGGTTGCTGGATGAGTGCCTGTGTCTGCGCCTCAAAACCGGCGTAGCTCAGCAGCTGATTGATCAGAGCGTCCATTTCCGTCACATCGGCACGCAAACTGTCCAGCTGTCTTTGAATGCGCGGGGGTTGGGTTATCTGTTCGGCGAGTTCCAGCGCAAACTTCATACGCGCCAGCGGTGTGCGCAGCTCGTGGGATACCGCATAAGTCATCTCGCGATAGGACGACAATAGCTCATCGATACGCGCCTGCATACGGTTGAACTCATCCCCCAATTGATGAACCGCCGAGTGGGGGTTCAGCTTCACACGTTCGCTGGTGGTGCCACGACCGAAGTTACGGGTTTGTTGCTCCAGCGAGCGCAGGTCGCGAATCAGCGGCCAGATCCATAAAAATATAACGACGGCCAGCAACAGGTAAAATAACAGCAACAACACATCCCGCAGCCATTGCCCCCCGGGAGACTGATGGGGTATTTGCAAACGCAGCACGTAGGCGGAGTCACCCAGGCGCTGATAGAGTTCGCGCATCTGTTCACTGCCGCTCACGGCAACACGCTCGCCCGAGGCTATTTGGGTCTGTAAGTCGGAGCGCGCAAAGTCCTCCAGGCGATAGAGATCGGCGCGAATACCGGCAGCCCTGCTCTCGCGCTGCAAGGCCGCCGCCAGAGAGGTGTCGGGCAAGTCAGTATCCAGGCGCGACTGTAACAGGGAAAATAGCGCATGGTCGGCGGCATCCGGATAGGAGGCTGGCGCCATCGACTGATAGAGACGATCCAGCCCCCAGCCGGCAGCGAGGATAACCACCACCACTAACAGATACAGTGAAAAAAAAGCGCGCTTTAACACTGGCTAAGCCGGTCTACCAGGCAT
>CBFGUT010000016.1:0-22708 GCA_965652265.1 uncultured Cellvibrionaceae bacterium
CTGATGCGGTCATTGCCCGTGCCATCATCGTTGAGCTCGTTGGGGTAGTCCACCGACTCCACCACAAACAGGCGACCGCGGTCATCCCAGGTGAAGGAGACGGGGTTGACGATATCCGGCTCGGCCACAAACAGCTGCAGTTCAAACTCCTTATCCGCCATGGTCAGGGCCTGGGAATCGTCGGCGTTAAAGGCGAACTGGTATTTCGGCTCGGGCTCCACGCGGCGGTAGTTGGGGATAGTGAGCCGGTCTTCGTATTCGGCTTCCGGGAGGCTTGCCACCAGGGCACGATTGGCTTCGCGCTTCTCCTCGCCTACGGCCCAGAGAATGCCGTTGATCAGCAGCTGGTGAAACTCGGGCTTGCCCCATGTGCGCTGGTCGTGGCCATAGGCGGTGTAGAACACCCGGCCCTCGCCCTGCTCGCGTACCCAGGTCCAGGGTTCCTTGTCGCGGTACATCAGCACCGTGCGGCCCTCCTGGTTGTGGTCAGCGTGGATGTAGGTCTCATCCCAGGTTTCGAAAGGCTCAATGCCCTGCAGTGCGGGGTGGTTTTCCTGGCCCTCGGCGATGGTGGTGGTAAACACGCCGTCACCGTGAGTTTCGAAACGGGCACCCACCAAGTCCACATACTTGTCGGTACATTCGAAACAGGCGCTGGCGCTGTGCACGGGAATAAAGGCGCCGCCCTCTTCCACAAATTTCTCCAGCAGTGCTTCGCGCTCTGCGCCCAGCTCGTTGTAGTTGGCGTAGATCATAATCGCATCCACCCCGGCCAGGCCCTCTTCGGTCAAGGGGTCCAGGCTCTCGCGGTAATCCATGCGGATTTTCTCGCGGCCCAGGGCCTGGTTGAACATGGGGGCGAAGGCGTGGGACAGGTGGTAGCCCTTGCCCTCGCGCTGACCGTGGCCGATAAACAGCAGGTCGATAACACCCGATTCATCGGTCACCATCTGGCCGTTGGTTTTGGCGCTCTGGGTATCAGCGCCTTGCGAAGGGGTAGTGCTTGTGGAGTCTTCTCCACAGGCGACAATCACAGTGGTGGCCATACCGGCGAGCAGCGCGGTTAACGCGCGGCGCCAGCAGGTCCATTCATTCTTATGTATTTTCATAGTCTTATTTCTCTTCAAGAGTGAAAGCGGGCATGGTTTTCAGCACACCACCTTCCATGGCTGACTCGTGAGCGAGAATGCCCACACAGGTGATATTGGCAGACTCCACTACATTGGGATAGGCATTGTAGCCCTCCAGCACCGCGCGAATAAAATTGTGCACCAGATGCGGGTGCGAACCGCCGTGGCCACCGCCTTGGGTGAAGCTCAGGTGTTCGTGCTCCTCATCATAGACCCCCTGGCCGGTAAAGGACTGAATTTCTTTAGGCAGCAGGTGAGCGTAATCCGGGACTTTAACCTTTTCGGGCACTTCCGGCTCGGGTTTGCCGCGCGTGTGGATCACCGGGTCCTCGCCCTCCACCAGGGGCCACTCGTAGGATTTGTCCGAGCCGTACACATCAAAGCTCTCGCGGTACTGGCGCGCCGTGTCGTAGAGCGAGCGGTAGATGCGTGCGCCTACATCCGAGTCTTTCATCTGGATATGGCAGGACTCAATCGCAAAGGGAGAGCCGTAGATCTTGGCAAACTCGTCGCGAATCTTGCCCGAGCCGATGCACTGCACCTGGCTGGCGAGCTTGCGCTGCAGCCCTAGCACCGGGCCCACACAGTGGGTGGCGTAGTGCATAGGCGGCATGCCCTCCCAGTAGCTGGGCCAGCCGTCCATATCCTGCTGGTGGCTGGCCTGCAGGAATTGAATACGGCCCAGTTCGCCCTTGTCGAACATTTCTTTTACGAACAGGTACTCGCGGCTGTAGACCACGGTTTCCATCATCATGTACACCTTGCCACTGGCTTTGGTGGCTTTCACGACGCGCTCGCAATCTTCCACGCTGGTGGCCATGGGTACGGTACAGGCCACGTGTTTGCCGGCCTCCAGTGCCATGATACTGTGCTTGGCATGATCGCCAATGGGGGTGTTGATATGAATGGCGTCCACATTGGGGTCGGCCAGCATATCTTCGTAACGGGTGTAGCGCCCGCTGGCGGGCACGTCATATTTGTCGCCCAGCTCATTCAGGCTTTGCTCGTTGCGCTGGCACAGGGCGGTCACTTCGGCATTGGGGTGTGCCTGATAAATGGGGATAAACTCGGCGCCAAAGCCCAGTCCCACCAGTCCTACTCGTAGTTTGCTCATAGTGTGTCTCCTCAAAAATTATTAGCGTTATGCGTCAGCCCACCAGCCGCGCAGGAAGTCCAGGCCCTTGCGGGCAAAGTCGTCTTGCGTCTCGGCAAAGCGGCGCCAGATACAGACGGCGGCCGCCAGGCTGGAGGCGTTGGGTGAAAAACTCTCAATGGCGAGTTTGCCATCGTAGCCAATGGCGCGCAGTCCCTCGCGCAGGCCGGACCAGTCGCTGTTGCCTTCGCCCGGCACACCGCGGTGACTGTCCGATACCTGAATATGAATCAACCGCTCCCCGGCCTGCTCGATGGCGCGGCGGAAATCGGTCTCCTCGATATTCATATGAAAACTGTCCAGGGAGATACCCAGGTGCGGGCTGCCCACGTCGTCCAGCATGGTCAGGGCGTCCTCCACGGTATTGACCATGTCGGTCTCAAAGCGGTTGATGGGCTCCAGCCCCAGTTTCAGGCCACGCCGACCGGCGCTCTCGGCCAGTTGGGCCAGGCTCGCTACCGAGCGATGCCACTCCAGCCGGCGCAGCTCTTCGGTATCCAGCCGCGCCTTACCCACCGGGGCATAGAGGGGGCCCGCCACACAGCTGGCGCCCAAGTCCTCGGCCAGTTGCAGGCAGGCTTCAAAGTATTGCAGCGCGCCCTCGTGCATCACCGGATCGCCGGCGCTCAGGTCGCGTTCGGGGGTCACGGCGGTGCAAATCACCGCTTCCAGCCCCAGGCGTTGCAGGGCCGGGCCCAGCACCTTGGCGTCGAAGTGTGTGGGGTCTTCCACCGGCAGCTCCACAAAGTCGAAGCCCATGGCGGCAATTTTCTCCAGCAGGTCGATTTGATCGCTGGTAAAGGGGGAGGTCCAAAGCCAGGTACTGGCACCGAATTGCATAGGTCTGAGTCCTGTTGCTGTTATCTTTTTAGGAAATTGTTCACGCATGGCGGTCATACCTGTCCCATGCTGAACAATGCTTCACCCATGCTAGACCCAGTGGCCGGTCAGCGCTTGTACATTGTCGTAATAAAATTGTACTATTTCGACATGACCCCCCTAGATGACTGGTTATCCCGCGCCGACCCCCGGCACTCGCCCGCCAGGCTTTTCGAGTACATTCCCAATGTGATGTACTTTGTTAAAAATAACGACGGGCTGATCATGACGGGCAACCAGGCTTTTGCCGAAAGTTGCGGGTGTTCCTCCGCCGAGGCCCTCTACGGTCAGCGCGACGAAACCCTGTTTCCGCCCTATATGGCGGAGAAGTTTCGCCGCGACGACGAGACCGTGCTGCGGCGCGCCCAGCCGCTGCTGGATCTGATCGAGCTCTTCCCCACCCGCGAGGGGTTACCCGAGTGGTTTATCACCCAAAAGCTGCCCCTGTTTGACCGCGATGGCCAGGTGTGCGGGCTGTGTGGCATCGTGCAGAGCTACGAGCGCATGCTCGACCACCCGCAGCGGGTGGTGTTCCAGGTGGTGGAATATATCCGCGCCCACTATGCCGAGCGCTTGAGCATCCCCGAGATTGCCGAGCACTTCGGCCTCTCCCAGCGGCAACTGGAGCGCCGCTTTGCCGACACCTTCCGCGCCAGCCCGCGCGAATACCTAATTCGCCTGCGCATCCTGATCGCCAGCGAACGCCTGCGCCGCAGCGACGACCCCATCGCCAACATCGCCATGGACTGTGGCTTCTACGACCACAGCAGCTTTATCCGCTACTTCAAGCGCACGCTCGGCATCACACCCCTCGCGTATCGCAAGCGGCACTATGCGTTGCATTTGGGGTGAATAACGTCGGACGTCTGAGGTCGGATGTCGGACGGACAGGCAAACAGACAGGCAAACAGTATCTCTAATTTGATGACATAAAAGAGTGATCGATATTACTTGAACACTCATTGAGTCAAAAATTTCGTTGAGCATTACTGTGGTTGGCGTTAATATCTACCCAGATTTGAATATAACTAGCACTAGGGAACTTGCATATGCCTCAGTACTTTCCTCGTCATTTTTTGTTATTTCTGGTTTTTCTCTGTCTAACGGCATGTGGAGGCGGCTCGGGTTCATCCTCCTCCGACAACCCGGGTACAAATCCTCAGCGCACCAGTCAGTCACCGCTAACCTTTGAATCTGCGTCATTGAGCGTCAGCATCCTGGATGCTGCGCCGTCTAATCCTCTAAGTGGCGGCTCTGGTTCGGGTGGAACTGCCTATTCGTCAAGTGACCCGAGTGTTGCTACTGTGGATGCCAGTACCGGGGACTTAACGTTGGTGGCCCCCGGTACCACCACTATTACTGTCACCAAAGCCGCCGATTCCAACTATTTGAGCGCGAGTGCGAGTTATGAATTGGTTATTGAAAAGGCTCAGCAAGAGCCGCTAGCGTTTTCACAAGACGTGTTGGAAATATTTCTACATGGTGCAGTACCAGACAATCCATTGAACGGCGGTGATGGAGAAGGAGCAATCGTCTATAGCTCCAGTAATAATAATGTGGCCTCTGTCGATAGTGAAACAGGAGTTGTTACACTGTTAACAGAAGGCAGCGCTATTATCACGGCGATAAAAGCCGGTGATTCGCTATTTAATCCTAGTCAGGCGACTTACGAAGTTATTGCATTTGATGTAGTCAGTGATCTTGGAATACAAGTAGGTCTAAGCAATACCAGAATCACTTGGACATCGCAGCATGACACAATAGAAACTTTCCGCACGTCTCAATATGATTGTAATGTGGACAATTATCCGAGTTGCAGAAACAGTTGGTTGCGAAGGTTTAACGAACCGCCTAATACGCCCTATTATGACAACTTTTCCCGAATTGGCAACTTGGCCTATTTGCACATCCAAAGCCCGGATTATCGGTCAAGTCCAATTCGATTGGAGCCCGCACCGGTTAACATTCCTTTTCGGACGTCTCATTCATTGACAGCATTTAAAGATCGTTTATGGATTATTGGAGGGGAAGCGGAATCTATTACTCAGGACGATAACAGTGTGGTACATTTTTATAAAAATGATATCTGGTCTTCTGAGGATGGAGCCACCTGGAAATTAGAAACAGAAAATGCAGAATTTTCCCCCAGAGGTGATCATACAGTTTTAGAATTCAACAATGAATTGTATTTATTTTCAGGTTGGGTGACAGTTGAAGGGTCATGGTTTCGCGCTACTCGAGAAGTATGGAAGTCTTCCAATGGTGTTAATTGGGAGCAATTGACAGTAAACAATTTGCCTATTTCAAGCCTTTCGGGAGATGTTACGGTATTTGATGGGAAATTCTGGGCAGTTTCCAGCACTTTCGGAGATGCGCCATCAAATCAAATATGGTCCAGTGAAGATGCTGTTAACTGGAATTTAGAGGTGCCTTTTGCACCCTTTGCGCAGCGTAACGCCTTTACCCTTTATACCGATGATGAAAATATATACATGATGGGGGGGTACAGTGGTGATAGTACCAAGCCGTATTATGACATATGGATGAGCTCAGATGGAGTGCAGTGGGACCAGGTAGAAGAAGATGGGGGTTACGAACGATTTTTGGATGGAAAAGTTGTTCGTTTAGACGACAAGTTTTATGCGATGGGAGGCTGGGGCTATTATTTTGATGAGCCAACTGTATATATCTCAGATAATGCTAGAAGTTGGAGCTTGCTGCCGAAAACTGACATGTTTGGCGTAGGCCCCACTTATAGCGCCGCTGTATTTAAGGATCGTATCTGGACATCAAACGCGACAGGTCCAGGTCGATATATATGGACAACTACTAATGGCGTAAACTGGCGAGTACCTGTGGATACGAGCGATATTCAATGGCAAGCGCTTGATTAGACTTACATAGCCTTGATTGGCAGAATGAAAATAAAATAGCCCTATTTGAGGGTTGTGAGTTAATCGGCTTTTGCTCGAGGGAGCAAGAGCCGAAGACAATCAGGCGCTATTTTATATCGCCATTCTTCTCATGAGGTGCCTACAGACAGAGATCAATAGGGTCAGAGTCGCTGAAAATAATCCAGCGACTCTCTTCAAGCCTCTCGACTTACTCGCCTGAAAACAATACCCGTTTCTTCCGCCGTCCATTTAGCACTACCCCAATTACGGTAGAGCGCACCAGCAGATCATAGAGCAGCAGCGATAGCACGATGGTAAAGCCTGAAATAAGCGCCAGTTTTATCCCCCAGTGCCAGGCGCTCTCTGCAAATGCTATTTGCAGCCAAATCACAATGGGCAGGTGTATCAGGTATAACCAATAGGAGGCGTCGGCGAGGTAACGCACGATTATACTGGGGCGATTAAAAAGGCGTTTAAACAAGCCGATTGTGAGCGATACGAGCGTCCACATCATCATCGCGTAGCTGAACATAAAGGCAGCTTTGATGGACAGGTATTGCGGGTGACCAGTTTGCGCTTCATAACCGGATAGCAACACAGAGGCTGCAATAGCCGTTGCACACAGTATGATTTTATCCCAGCTCAGGCGGCCAAAGTTTTCAATCAGGTTGTCCTGGCGGTGTAAAAGCCAGCCGACCGCAAAGAAGCCGCCGTAAATACAGTATACCGGCCAACGGGGCACGAGTGATTTATCGGGTGTCTCCATACCCCAATGGCTCATAAACCACAAACATGCGGCGGTAGGAATAGCGACCCATACAAGCGAAAAACGTGTGTTAGCCAGCCATTTTATGGCGGTATCTGCCCATGCTGTCAGCCTTATGTAGCTGCGCTGGTGTAAGCTTACCAGTTGGCGTATTAGCAGCACCCCGCTGGTGGCCAGGATCAAATAGTATAAAAACCACAGATGCGTGCCGGTTAAATGAGTACTGAAAGCGGTGGATAAAGTTGCAAACCCCTCTTTTAACGACAAGAGTATATCCACCTCTCCGCGCATGCTTTGCATACCCATGACCCATGCCGAAACGAGTAGTGGACGCAATAGATACCAGCCTGCTACAAAGGGAATGGCGATGCGAATAAAGCGCGATTGCAAGAAGCTCCTGGCGCCCTGCCGGTGAAATGTCATATGACTGAAAAATCCGGCCACAAGAAAAAACAGCGGCATGCGAAAGGAGTGGCTGATCAGCATAAAAGTACCGACCAAGGGGCTGGTGTTGATATCCATTACCGCCCAACCGATATACATCGGTAAAAACGATAAGCTGGCATGGAAAACAATGCCCAACAGCAACGCAAAGGCGCGAACGGCGTCGAGGTAATCCAGTCGGGAGGACTCTTGATTGAGCGTCGTCATGGCAGTGGCCTGCAGTCAAGGGGTTTGTGCATGTTGGCGTCAGCAACGGGGGCGCCTCGTCTGGAGGTGGCCCCGATGCCTCATGGGTTTCTCCATCAATAAAAGCTGATGGAGTCCAGCGCAAAATCGAAGCTGTCTTGTTGTACGGCATAAGCGACAATGCTGATACCATTGACCGTTTCCGGGTTAAGGACTGTCTGCTCGGACCAGGCGCGTTTTAACGAGTTGAAGGGGACCTTTAGGGTGTGGAATTCGCCATCTTGGATGACTGCTATGGGCGCCGCGTGATAGTCGAAGTTGGTGACTTCGGTGCTGTTAACAGACACCGACAGGTTGCCCTTATTCAGTTTTACCCGCAGCAATACTCCCTCAAAGGCACTGGCATCTTGAGCGCCCCCCTGGGCATCGAGCGGTACTACATAGCTCACCCAGCCCAACTGGCCGCGTGCGGGAACGATTTCGCCCTTGAGTGTCACCACGCCATTTGCCAGCGTTTGCGTAGCCGTCGAGCTGCCGCCCGCCACGGTGTCGGTGATCAACTGTCGCTGATACCCCAGACTATTATTAGCCGCGTTATCAAAGGTATCGATGGTTGGCGCCAATTCACCGCCAAAGGCGGTAGCGGATAACAGGATTGCTGTCACCAGCGCCAAGTGTTTAAATGAAGTCAAGTCAGTCAGCTTGCGTGATTGCATGGTCTTACCCCTAATAGAATAAAGCTTTGTAGGTGAATAAAAGGCCTCGGCTGTTCAAGCCGGAACATGCGTGGTTGAATACCCAATACGGGGACATGTTCAAGGCTTCCGGATACTAAGTGCCAAGAAGGCCATAAAAGGTGACAGAAAAATGCAATTAAATTTATTTCAAAATTCTTGTCACCTATTGCGGGTAAAGAGGCACTTATAGGATTTAAGCCGGAATTAAAAGCTATGGGCCTATTTAAAAAGCGTGTGAACTATAAAGAATCAGCCGATACCAGCCTGGTTTTGGCCTCAATCGGCGGGGATCGTGACGCCTTCGGTGAGATTGTCGGCCGCTATCAGAGCCTGTTGTGCTCACTGGCGTACTCCTCGGTGGGTGATTTAAAGCACAGTGAAGACATCGCCCAGGAGGCGTTTGTCGATGCCTGGCGTAAACTGGATACCTTGAATGACCCCGCGAAACTCAAAGCCTGGCTGTGCGGCATTCTGCGCTTCAAAATCAGCCGATACTGGCGCAAGGAAGCCTCCTATACCACTCAGGGGGTGGAGGAACTGCACGACCATGAAGCTCAGCCAGGTTCTGTAGATAACACGGTAATACAGGAGCAGGAACAAGCCCTGCTGTGGAAGACGTTACAACAACTACCCGAGACCTACCGCGAGCCCTTAATATTGTATTACCGGGAGGAGCAATCGATTGAGCGTGTGGCGGTAGAGTTAGAGCTATCGGAGGAAGCGGTAAAACAGCGGTTGTCGCGCGGGCGCAAAGTCCTGCAAAAAGCCATGGCAACCTTCGTGCAAGACACGCTTACTAAAAGCAAGCCTGGTGCATCTTTTACCATGGGTGTTTTGTTGGCCATCAGTACCCTCTCGGCTCCCAAGGCTAAAGCGGCACTCTTGAGTGCCGGTGCCGCACACACAGGCAACGTGATTAAATGGGGCAGTTTGTTGACAGTATTGGCATCTTTTTCGGGGATTATTGGTTCATTTTTCAGTGTTCGAGCGAGCCTTGCGCAATCGCGTACAGAGCGCGAGCGACGCGCCACCATAAAAATGGTGACACTCTATTTCCTGGTGGCGATTATCTATGTTGCCGGGATGTTTACAATGAAGTATGCGGCACTGGCAAGCGCTGATTATCAGGTCTACTACGCCATAAGCTCGCAACTGCTGGTGCTGGGGTTTATTGTTGCCTACCTGTGGCTTTTGGTACATATGTTAGCTGCTCAACCCTTACTGCGCGCGCAAGAGCGTTTACGAATGCCAGACGCCTTTTTAAGTGACTATGACCAGGTAAACTCCAAACAGCGCGAATACATTAGCCGATACTCACTGTTGGGCATACCGCTGGTGCACTTCAAATTAGGGTTGGCCGAGCAGGGTGAAAAACCGGCCCTGGCCTGGATAGCCGGGGGGGACAGAGCGTACGGCTTAGTGTTTGCCTGGGGTGGACTGGCCATTGCGCCAATCAGTGTGGGAGTTGTTTCGGTCGGCGTGGTCACAGTTGGCGCCTTGGGGCTGGGCATTTTGGCGGCGGGTACCGTCGCCATAGGCTTTATTGGCTTTGGGGCCTCGTCTATTGCTTACAAGGCTTTTGGGTCACTGTCTGCCCTCGGCTGGGAGAGTGCAGTCAGCGGAGGCTTTGCCATAGCCAAAGAGGCAGCGCTTGCTCCCCTGCCGTTTGCGCGAATCGTCAATAACGACCAAGCCGCCGACATCGCCAATTTGGCTGCAATTAATCAAGGCCACCTGTGGGTGTTAGGTGCTATTAGCGTCTTGGTGATTGCGCCGGCCGTCTGGCATTCGACAATGGTGAGAAAGCGTATGAGTACAGAACAGCACATTAACGCTGATTCGGAGCGCTAACAGTTGGGAGAATGAGGATTCTGACTTTATCTTGCCTCGGTTGTCCCGACAAGATTATTAACCGTTTGATAATTGCATTTAAAGATTAAATTTACAGATGGGAAAGCAAGTGAAAAAGTATTTAACCGGTTGTTATATTTCTGTATTGATGATTGCAAGCAGTGCTTATGCGCATAATGGCATGGAAGAAAACCATGAGTCTAAACAGGGCTGGTTTACCCACAATCAAGTGGATGCGGAGATATGGCGCATCATCGATAACCAGCAGGATAATATCTACGTCGTCGAAGGCGAGGATTTTGCGCTAGTGATTGATACCGGGTTGGGGTATCAGAATCTGAAGACTTATGTAAAAACCATTACCGATAAACCGCTGGTGGTGGTCAATTCTCACGCGCATCCAGACCATGCGGGCGGTAACCATGATTTTGAGCATGTGCATATTCATGTGGAGGAGCTGGAAACGCTTAAATACTACACCTCTGAAGCGGTTATGGAGGATACCTTTAAGCGTTTTGTTAAAATGCCGCTGCCCGATCACCTGCGGGATAAGAATAAAGGCTCGGCGGAGATGTTGACGATTGAGGAAGGCTTTCAGTTTGATCTGGGCGATCGACTATTGGAGGTTATTCATATCCCCGGCCACAGCCCGGGGAGTATAGCTCTCTATGATAATAAGTCCCGCAATATGTTTACTGGCGATATGACCACAGAGCATGTTTGGTTGCAGGTTAAATATGCTACGACGGTAGAAATCTTTCTGGAAAGTATTCGCAAGCTAATGGCACGCAAAGATGAGATTCACTGGTTGCTACCGGGACATGGCGACCCCTTAAAGCCCGATCATCTGGATAAGCTGGCAGCGGCGGCTGATAAACTGCTGGCGGGAGAGTGCGAAGTCACCCCCTACGTATCCCCGCTGGGTGAAACGGCCTCCTGCCATCACGAGGGAGTGGTGATTGTATACAATAATGATAAATGAACGGTTGCGAAGCGGGCGCTTATAATTTGACTGTCCGCTGTAATCGCAAGTCAAACCGGAGTCGATAATGCCGTTTACACCCCTCCATATGGGTCCCGGAATTGTCATCAAGGCCTTGCTACAGGGCAGTTTCAGCCTGATGGTATTCGGCTGGTCGCAGATTCTTATGGACATACAGCCTCTGGTGGTCATGATTACCGGAGAGGGCCGCCTGCACGGCTTTAGTCATACCTACGTGGGCGCCACGCTGTTGGCCATAGTGTCGGCACTCACCGGCAAGTACCTGTCCGAGATCGGCCTCTATATCCTGGGTTTGAATAGACATTGGCAGGTTAAAATTGCCTGGTGGGTGGCTTTGCTGTCTGCCTTTATTGGCACCTATACCCACGTTTTACTGGATAGCATTATGCATAGCGATTTGCAGCCGTTTTACCCCTTTACCCTTTATAACAACCTCCAGGGCTGGCTTTCGGTGGCGACTTTGCATAAGCTCTGCCTCTATAGCGGCATAATGGGTGGGGTCGTGTATTTCGCCGTGCAATGGTTGCGGAAATCAATCAAATCCAAGAATTTAAACCATTAATTATCACGCCAATTTAGCCTGATATTCAACTAATGGTTGATACTCTATCGGGGCCAACGCCGTAAGTCAGTGTCCCTCTTGGAAGCAGTGGAGAGTTAAAAATGAATAATGTTTCGTTGATAAAAGTATCGTTGATAGTTACTTTACTCGGTTTGATTAGCTGCACATCCGAGAAAAACTCCCCAGTAGCCAGTGACGAGATTACCCAGGAGCCGGCCGTAAGTGGCATCGACAAATTTGAGGCTTACACCCAAAAGCACACAGGGCCGACGCAAATAACCCAAAATCATGCCACAGGCCATGTGGGTGAGTTTTTCTTTACCCACTGGAAAGACGGTGGTTCGGCCTCCTTGAGCCTGGATACCGACGGCGCCTTTAGTGTTAGTTGGGAGGGCGGTGGCTACAACTATGTGGGCGGCCCGGGGTGGCATTACGGTGATAAAGACCGAGTAATCGGTTATCGCTTCGAGGAGGACAGTGGCGCGAGCTATATCACCCTCTATGGCTGGGGCTACGACGAAACCATGCCCTCCACCGACCCGGCGCACCTGGTGGAGTACTATATTCTGCAGCGCTGGAGCTACGACCCCAGCCAGCATGCCACCTACGGCAAGACTTTCGTCAGTAATGGTATCGAGTATTCCACTTACCGGTCTATCCGCGAGCATAAACCGTCGATAAACAGCCCCTCCACTTTCTACCAGTACTGGAGCAAGCCCACCGAGCAGCGACCCCTCGGCGAGGATCACAAGATCATCTTTGCCGACCATGTTCAGGCCTGGGCCGATACCGGTTGGATCATCCCGGATATGAATAACTTCAACGCCAGTGACGACCCTACCTATCAGGTGATGGCGGTAGAGGTTTTTAATCCCGCAAGCGACGGCACGGCCTCCGGTCGGGTATGGGATGCAACGGCTCAATAATTTTAAAAAAGGCGCCTATTCGCTTCAAGGCGCCTAGAAGGCAAGGAATTCACATGAATACGATAAAGCGTAGGGCTACATCCGTTTTCGGGATGGCTGGTTTTTTGATTGCCCTGATGGTAATGGGCTGCAGTACCACGGCTGATAAGCCTCAACCTCCGGTGGTTAAAACCACGTATGGCGCTATCTCCGGTGAAGTCACAGACGGCGTATTCAGCTTTAAGGGTATTCCCTACGCTCAAGCGGAACGCTTTATGCCCCCGCAGCCACCGGAGAGCTGGGAGGGCGTACGTGAACACACAGAGTTTGGCCCCATCGCCATGCAGGTGAATAGCTGGTCACCCGAAGAGGCCATGGATGAGCATGCGTTGTTTACCGTCAATGTCTGGACCCGAGGATTGGATGACGGTAAAAAGCGGCCGGTGATGTTCTGGTTGCACGGCGGTGGTTTTTGGGTGGGTGCCAGTGATGACCCCATTACCGATGGCCACTGGCTGGCGCAAAATGGCGATGTGGTGCTGGTATCGGTGAATCACCGCTTGAATATTCTTGGCTTTCTGGATTTGTCCGCCTTTGGCAAGCCCTATGCGGATTCCGCCAATGTGGGCATGCTCGATGTAGTGGCGGCCCTGCAGTGGGTGAATAAGAATATTGAGCGATTTGGCGGTGATCCTGACAATGTCACGATCTTTGGGGAGTCGGGTGGTGGCGGCAAGGTGGGTACGCTTATGTCCATGCCCGCGGCGGAAGGCCTCTTCCACAAAGCCATTATCCAAAGTGGCACTCTGGTCAATGCCATGACCCAGGAAAAATCCCGCGCTATGGGCGAAGCTTTGGTGGCCCTGGTGGGGGGAGACAATGCGCTGGAAACTCTTCGCACTCTGCCCTACAAAGAGCTGGTTGAGCTGGGCAAAAAAGCGCAGGAACAGGTGGTGGGGTTGAGAACACCCGGCTCCAGAAGAGTGGTTGGCTTTGGTCCGGTGCCCGATGGTGTCAACCTCCTGCAACAGCCTTTTACTCCCGGCTTTGCCGCCATGAGCGATCATATTCCATTGATGATCGGTACCACACTGAACGAGCTGATGCCGACCGCTTACGCCGAGAAAAATTTAACGCTCGAGGAGGCAAAGACTCGCCTGAGGCAGACCTACGGCGCCGATACCGACACCTTTGTCACGCTGTTTAAGCAGGCCTATAAAGACGCAACGCCGCAGGACCTTTTGTCCATCGATACCGTTTTTCGCCCCACCACCATTAAAGTGGCCGATGCCCGGTCAGCAACGGTGGACGCACCTGTGTATACCTACATGTTAACCTGGAAAAGCCCCGTTGAGAAAGGGAGTAAAGGTTCTTTTCACGGCCTGGATATTCCGCTCGCCTTTCATAATATTGAACTGGGAAAACACTGGACGGGCACCAGTGACGAGGCTTACCAGCTGGCCGAGCAGATGAGTTCTGCCTGGATCAACTTTGCCAAAACCGGCAACCCCAACGTTGAAAATCGACTTCCAGCCTGGCGGCCTTATACGCGTGAAAACGGGGAAACCATGATCTTTGATATAAATCCGGAAATCGTAAACAACCACGACAGAGAACTCATGCAACTTATCGAGACAAAACTATAAAACGTTGCTGTCAGGAGCACTCTGGTTTATTCAAATGTTTTTTGTCGCCTGGATGTTTTCCTGGTTAAGAAAAATGAGCGGCAGTATTTATACAGCCATATTGTCGCATATGGTATTTAATCTAACCATGAATACGACCATCTTCCTGTTTTTATGGTAGGTCACATAGAAAGAGAATTTTCCTGCGAGTTGGAAAGATAAAACTGTGAAAACGCTAGACTACTTTATATTGTTGCTCAGCATTGGGGCTCTCATTTCTTGCGCGTCCACAACTCCGCGAACTGAGGATGCGGGGTGGCAGTCGCTGTTCAACGGTAAAGACCTCGATGGCTGGATTGCAAAATTCCATCACCACGAGGTGGGCGACAATTATGCCGACACCTTCAGGGTAGTGGATGGTGTGATACAGGTAAATTATGATGACTACGATGAGTTTGGCGAGCGCTTTGGTCATCTGTTCTACGAAAAGCCATTTTCGTCCTTCCATCTCAAGTTCGAATATCGCTTTACCGATCAGTGGATGGAGGATGCACCGAGTTACGCTTACCGAAATAGCGGTATCATGTTTCACTCCCAGGCGCCCGACACCATTTTGATAGAACAGGATTGGCCGATTTCCGTGGAATATCAAATGCTCGCCGCCGAAGACAATGGTCAGCCCCGGCCGACGGGTAATATGTGCTCTCCCGGTACCAATATCTTTTTTGACGGCGCACTGGATGAACGTCACTGCATTACCTCCTCCTCTGAAACCTATGAGTGGGATCAGTGGGTAGAAGGTGAGCTTATCGTCTATGGCGACTCCCGGGTCATACACAAGGTCAATGGCAAAACCGTGTTGGAGTACTCGCAACCTCAAATGGGTGGTGGGGTGATCAATGGTTATGACCCCGATATCTGGATAGAGGGCAAAGCCCTGACAGAGGGCTACATCGGGCTGCAGGCCGAAGGGAATGGCATCGAGTTCAGAAATATCCAAATCAAACCATTGGAGTGAGTTGTAAAGCGGGGTAAAGCTACGTCAATACTTAACAGGTCGTTGAAAAACGTTTTCGAGGCAGGCGATACAAGGCAAAATCGGGCGAAAAGGCGGAGTTTATGGGTTATAAATGAGCATTTTGAGCCTGATTTTAACGCAGTAGCGGCCACGCAGATAGTTTTTCAACAGCCTGTTAGCATCACTCCCGGCTCTGGTTTATAGTAATACCCTACCATTTTCATACTCAGTTTGTATCCCTAAAACAAGCGAGTGATAACGTCCCATAAGCATTGTGATATCCCCATGACTGAAAGTACCCGTCGAATTTTCGCTGTTTTCGCCCTGGCGCTTTTGGGCGCCTTTAACGCTGCCTGCTCTAAATCCGATCAGGAAGCCGACGCGTCCTCCGACACTGAATCCAGCGAGCAGCTGACGTCTGTCTTGATATTCTCCAAGACCACCGGGTGGCGACATGACTCGATTCCTGCCGGTGTCAGCGCTGTGGCGGGTTTGGTCACCCAGCGTGGCCTCACGCCTATGGCCACGGAGGACGCCAGCGTCTTTACCGATGAAGAGCTGCAAAAAATGGCCGCGGTGGTGTTTGTGAATACCACCGGGGATATCCTCAATGAGCAGCAGCAGTTGGCGTTTGAGCGCTATATCCAGGCGGGCGGCGGCTTTGTGGGCACTCACTCGGCAACGGATACCGAGACTCAGGGCAACTGGCACTGGTATCAGCGGCTGGTGGGCGCGGCCTTTAAGTCCCATCCGGGTGACCCCTCTAACGTGCAGGAAGCCAGTCTCAAGGTGGTTGATCCGCATCACCCCGCTACCGAAGCGCTGCCGGAGCAATTTCGCCTGGTCGATGAGTGGTATGACTTCACCTCGCTGTCAGACCGGCGCCATGACTTGCTGGTCGTCGACGAGCGCAGCTATCAGGGTGGCCAGCACGGCGCCTACCACCCCATTGCCTGGTACCACGAGTTTGACGGCGGCCGGGTCTTCTACACGGGCCTTGGTCACACCAGCGAGGCGTTCAGCAACCCTCTGTTTTTGCAACACCTGAATGGCGGGCTCGACTATGCCCTGGGGGAGCGTCAGCGTCTGGACTACGCCCGGGTTAAGCCCGACCCGCGCCGTTTCAAGCGCAACATCCTGGTGGATGATTTGAACGAGCCGGTGAGCTTTGACGTGACCAAAGACTACAGCGCCGCTATGATTGGCCAGCGCCAGGGCACGCTCTTTTGGTTGGATGTGGCCACGCAAGAGATGTCCGTGATGGCGGAATTCGATGTGTTCGCACCGGCCAAGAATATCGAGTTTGGCCTGGTGGCGGTGGCCTTTGACCCCGACTTCGCCGAAAACCAGATTGTCTACGCCATGTACAACATTCCGGATGCGAGCGGCGAACACGACCTGCTACAGCGCCTGGCACAGTTCAAGGTGAATGGGAAAACCCTGGATATGGCCTCTGAGCAGGTTCTGATGGACATTCCCAACGATAACACCTGCTGCCACACTGGCGGCAACCTGGAGTTTGACCGCCACGGCCACATGTTTGTGGCGCTGGGGGATAACACCAACCCCTTCGAGTCCAACGGCTCCGGCCCGATCAACAATAGTGCCGAAGGTAAGCATCACGATGCCCTGCGCACTTCCGGTAACAGTCAGGACCTGCGCGGCAAAATTCTGCGTATCCGCCCGGATAAGAACGGCGGTTACAGCATTCCCGAGGGCAACCTGTTCACCGACCCGGAACAGGGGCGCCCCGAAATCTATGTGATGGGCACCCGCAACCCCTACACCATCGCCGTGGATGACAACACCGATACGCTCTACTACGGCGATATTGGTCCCGATGCCAAAACAGAAACGGCCGACTTTGGTCCGCGCGGTTACGACGAAATCAACAAAGTGACCGAAGCCGGCAATTTCGGCTGGCCCACCATGGTGGGCAACAATATTCCCTACCGCATGTACGACTACCAGGCCGGCACCAGTGGCAAGCTGTTTAACCCGCTGGCACCGGAGAACTTCTCGCCGCGCAATACCGGGCTGGAGGTGCTGCCCCCGGCTCAACCGGCACTGATCTGGTACCCCTATAACAACTCCGAACGCTTCCCCGAACTCGGCCAGGGCGGTCGCAACGCTCTGGTAGCGGGAGTGTATCCGGAGTCCGGCGATCTGGCTTACCCCGACTACTACCGGGGTAAACTGATCATCAGCGACTTTATGCGCAGTTGGATCAAAGTGGTCACAATTGATGAATACGACGATGTGGTCAAAATCGAAGATCTCGCCCCTGCCGTCGAGTTTGCGGGGCCGCTCGACTTGAAGATTACCGCCGATGGCCGCCTGTGGGTGCTGGAATACGGTACCCAGTGGTGGGCCGGCGGCAAAGCGGCCAAACTGAGCATTGTTGAATACGATGAAGATGCGGAATTGCCGGTAGCCCAGGAGGATGACACCACCATCCCCGAAGGCGTTGAAGGACTGGGGCACGAGGCCCAACTGGTGATTGCCGAGGGTAAAGCGGCCGCCAAAGACACCAGTTGCCTTGCCTGCCACCAGGAACGCGACGCTTCGGTGGGCCCCAGCTTTTTGCAAATCAAGCAGAAATACGGCGACCTGGAAGACCCGAAAAGCTACATCGCCCAGGCCATCGCCGATGGCAGCAGCGGCAAATGGGGCGAGCACGCCATGCCCGCCCATAGCTTCCTGGATAGAGAGACCCGAGAGAAGCTGGCGACCTATATCTTATCGATTCCCCCTGAGGGCGAGGAATAACAAAGGAGAACGGGATGGTGTTTAAGGCTAAACCGATGAATATCCAAAGTGGATAATCTGTAGAGACGCCTTAAATACTGTCTCGTAGGATATACATGTTCTACGCATTGATCGCCATAATAATTTTAACCTACCCGATAGGCAGTGGCATCGCTTATGGCGTTTTTAAGATAATAAAATGGTTGGTGAATAAGAATGGGCATCCAACGCGTTTTGTCACGACCTTGCTTCCGTTGATTTTAGCGATTTTTATCTATCCAGTTCACTGGGAAATGGACACCATTGACGTGACTATGCCCCTCTGGATGTTATTATTATGGCATTTCGATTCAGGAGCCGTGAATTATTTTCTCCCCGAAACGCTGATGGGTTCTGGCTATAACTGGTTGGATTTCATGCCGGGTATTATCTATAAGGTTATTTGGCTAATTTTTGTGGTGGTAGCCATTAAAAAATTATTTGTAAGTCACTCTTCGCGGCCCAAAAAGAGTTCCGATTGAAGACAATAACAGGGATAATTTTCACTTAGTATGACTTCAACAGCGACTGCAATCATTGGAAGTCGGGTTAAAAGGTTTCTGTCATCTGGATTATGCTGATGAATTTATTAGAGCCAGTGCGGCAAACGCCGCCAACAGGCTGCTGGCATAAGGCGTGTCGGCTACGCTGTCGAGTAAGGCGTCGGGGTCCTGCCCCACCTCTTTCAACTTTTCATACTGTCGCATCAAGTAAGCTTTCATCACCGGGGCGGTGAACTCCGGGTGAAATTGCACACTCCACTGGCGAGGACCATAGCGCAGGGCTTGATGGGCGTCGTGATCGTTATACGCCAGCACCTTGGCGAATGCGGGTGCCTTAAGCACCGACTGCGCGTGTGTTAAATGTGCCGAAAAGCTCGGCGGCAAAGTACCGAGCAAAGGGTCCTCCCGTCCCGCCTCGGTAAGCGAAACAGGCAAGGTACCGGATTCCTGACCGTCAGGGTGATAGTCACTGACGCCATCAAAGGCCGAGGCCATCAACTGATGGCCATAACACACGCCAAGCATAGGCACATCGGTCGCCAGAGCCTCTCGCAGCCAGGGCTTGAGCGCTTCACTCCAGGGCTCGGCGTCGCTGACCATGCTGTGTGAGCCGGTAATAAAAAGACCCGCTACTGAGGCGAGGTCCGGTAGAGGGTCTTCCTGACGCGGGTCGAATACCCGCGCCGAAAAGCCCGCGGCCCCCAGCGCCTCCAGAAAAAGCTCTTCAAAGTCGCCGTGTTCACGAACCACTTCGGGGAAAGCATCGCCGGTTTTGAGAATGAGAAGTTGAGACATGCTTTAGGGTATCAGGCTCAGATTATCAATGCTGCCAGTGTCGTTTCCCCTCAGGAAAACCGCAGCCCGCTGATTTTCAGCCAGGGTAGCAGATAGCCGCCGAAGTCAGTGACTTCCGCGCTTATGGCCTGAATATTTTCTAACATTTGCGCGACATTGCCGGTAATCATCGTCTCTGACAGAGCCTTGGTGCGCTTACCATCCTCCAATAGGAAACTGTTTTTTATCACGCCGGAAAAGTCGCCGTTTGGTGCCGGGTTGCCCATGGAAAGGCGGCTGACCAGAGCGCCGCGCTTAACACTGGCCAGTATATCTGACCGGCTAATATCACCGGCATCGATACTCCAATTATCGCTGAGCGGTATGTGATCTATGCTGAGCTTACGGCTGGCGTAATAGCTCGGCAACTGGCAAGTCAGTTTGCCGGCGTCGATCAATTTCACCGGTTCAACAATAAATCCTTCAGCGCTGAATGGCGCCTGGCCCGCCCCCGCAGGATGATTGCGAATCGTCAGTGAAGGCGCTGCAATGATTTTATCCACCGCCTCCTGGTAGACGGAAGTCTTACTGATTAAGGCACGATCATTGATTTGCATAATCAGCCAGCCAAGCAGGCTCATTACCGCCATTGGCATCAGCACGACATCCCCCGTAAACTTATCTGCAATCATCTCGGTTCGGGTTTCCTGCGCACTATTGGCCATTAACAGGTCAATATCCAGTGCGTCCGATAGTCGCTCGGGAAGGGCGTACAGTGTGCCGCTGGTGTAGTTAAAGGAGCTACTGCCGTGATCGTCTTTGCTCGCGCCCATGATCGTGACAGCGTAACTGCCTACTGACGATGTCAGCTTAGTATCGCGTGTGGTGACCAGTGATGTTTTTACCAATGTGTGTTTGATGGCACAGTCTTCAATCTGGAATGTCGGGTATTGCTCCGAGCGGGTATTTAGCAGCGATTTTGCACAGGCGGCTATTGCATCCCGGTCCACAGTCTGTGGCCCTTTTTCAAAGTTACCCACCTGGTTGGGTGCCACGGCATTGGCTTCGTCTTGTGGGGCTGTGCCAACATCCCGTTGCAGGTCTGCGATAACCTGCTTAATAACCGATTCGTCCAGACTTGAGACCGAAGCTGTGGCTCGTCGTCCGTCTTGAATAACCAGCACCGACAGTGATTGGCTCTGGGTGGTGCGCATCAGGCTGACGTGGTTATGGGCAATATTCAGTTCATTGTTTTCTGATTCGGTAATCGTAACCCGCACATCGTCGAAGCCGGCACGGGTGAGTGTGTTTAAAACAGTTTTCGCGTCGGTCAACATTATTCACCTCCCAACTGTGCTTTTGCCCGTAAGGCCGGGCCACCCATGGAGACCACCATCAGCTGTTTTTTACCGCAGTAGCCGGCATTGGTCCAATACATATCATCAGATACCGCCTCCACCGACTGCAGCATTTTAATGGCCGAGCCGGACAAGGTCGTGTCCTTGATGGCAGAACCGAGCTTGCCATTTTTAATCTCGTATCCCAGCGTCACACCAAACATAAATTCGGTGGTCGTGTCGGCCTGCCCGTTACTGGTTTTCATCAGGTAGTAGCCGTCTTCAACATCGGCAATCATATCTTCAAGTTTGCTGGAGCCGGGTAGAATGGCGGTATTGCGCATGCGAATCAGTGGTTCATCGTCGGGTTCATAGGCGCGGGCGTTGCCCGTGGCCTGGTCGCCAAAACGGGTTGCTGTCTCCCGGTTGTGCATAAAGTCAGTCAGCATGCCGTCCTTGATCAATGTCACGTCCTGCCCCGGTGTACCCTCGTCGTCGGCATAGACGGGAACCGCCAGCTCTTCGCCGTTGTAGCTGTGGGCAAAATCCACCATGCTCACCAGGTCACTGGCTATTCTTTGGCCACGCAGGTCTCCGGTCACGGCACCGCCGAGCACCAGATCCGCCTCGCAAGGATGGCCCATGGCCTCATGGGCCAACATACCGGCCAGTTGCGGCGCCATCACAATAGTCTGCAGACCTCCTTTGGCATACACGGCTTCGCGTTTGGCCATCAAATGCTCATAAAGCTCGTCCAGTTGCGACTCCATAGCGGTCATGGACAAGTCCAGGTCGCCAAAGCTGCCCTTGCCGCCTATTATCTCTGTTAGCTCAATCGGTTTGTCATTCTTGTCTTTCACGGTCAGCACCAGAACAGCCATGGCGCGCGCTATATTGTTATAGGCCCGGGCGCCCAAACTGTTTTGGACATACTTGTGGTGATACTCATCCAGCGCTACCGTCGTTATCGAGGCAAGCTTGCTGTAGCGGCTGCGAGCCAGGTCCGTGACCGATTGCAGCCACTCGATCAACTGTTGTGAAGACCAGTTAGGTTTACAGGCGATACCATGCTCGCCCTGGTAGGTTTGCTGAGGCAGCGGTCGACTTTCGCCACCGAACACCTGCATGGCCGTGGCGTTGGCCAGTGCAATATTACTGAGCTTGTCGGCATCCGTAGACAGCGTGGCGGAGGCGAACCCCCAGTAACCCTTCTGGTAGGCGCGGGCAGACTGGCCGCCCAAATGTGAATTGTCGTTGACCATCAGGTTGCCGTCGACCATCACCAGTCGGCGTTTGCGCAGCTCGTGCTGACGGAATTCATTATATTCGCCAACAGGGGCAAAATCGGTAAAAGGCATGGGCGGCTCCTTGCGCTTCGGGAAGCTCAGCAGCTTAGCAGTGCCCTTGCAGCAACGCAAAGGGCGGATGACAGACCAGCAGGATGTTGTAAAACATTTTCGAGGCAGGCGATACCCACCCCGGTAACGGTTTCCAAGGGCTGGGCGGATGTCTGACGCAAAAGCCCTGCAAGGCTGCCTTCTTATCTGAGGAAAGCCATGCAAATACTCCCTCCTTCGCTTGCGTGGGGCATGGAGTGGTTGAAGGTGGCATGGTGTTAAACGTCTGAAGCCGGACGGTGAATCCACACCAAAACCACGTTCTAGTTGATCCACGCGCCCGTTTGAATTATGGTAAACCCATTACCGATACCGCCGAGAACGGCGGAAACCCCAGCCGTACCGGGGCCATATAAGATACAACTCAAGGACCCGAGCCATGGCTACCGCCCTGACCTTTCCATCTCCGAGCAGCGCTTTTATAGTTCAGTGCTGGTGGAAGGTTTTACCCCGTATATTTAACCCTATACAGAAACCTTGCGCGTTTAGCCGCTTTACAATGCTCATTTATCCACTGAGTACATTTAAAAAAACTTAAGAAACAATAAGTTATAGTATGCGCACGGTGAGATAACAGGCAAGACGCGGGAAATAAATGCGCATGCGCACTTTTGTCGGGACCGGGCCTTATAAGATTGCAGAAAAACTTATGATAAACAAAAACTTGGGGCAGATTTCCAGAATAAATATGAGGTTGATATCGCGCATGCGCAATATATAAATGTTGGACATAACCGCTTCGCGGTGGAGAGGATAA
>CBFGUT010000017.1:0-22457 GCA_965652265.1 uncultured Cellvibrionaceae bacterium
CAAATGAGGGTCCCACACACCGCTACCCGACCCCGGCTCCGTGCCAATCCCAAAGTAGTGCGACCCGCCCAAAGCTAAAGAGGTTAGGGCATGGCATCCGGGACCGTGCTCAGCAGGGACGCTGTGCTCGAGCCTCCAGGGTGCGGGGTCACTCACCACCTCCATGTGCTTCGCCCTGCGGGCAGCTTCGCTGTGCAAATCGGCTGTCCTGCCGATTTGTGTCCCGGGGTCATGCCCTTACCTCTGTCGTTGGCACCCAAACTTCTACGAAACACCAATCACTATCAGGCAAAGCCCTTTTTCATTACCACATCCTAAAAACGTGGCTTAATGTTCAGTCAAAGTATAAACGCCCGCGCTCAGTGCAAGCTTGCAGACAAAAGAAATGAGCAAAAAGATGGCAGATTTTGGCAAGACTGACCCCAAGGTGCCAGCTATACTGTGCCGATAAGTTTATCTGCCCCCTAATTCACACGGCCCGGAGCACAAGAGAATGAAACTCAATGTCAACGGTACCGCACTTGAGGTGGACGTGGAAGCCGACACCCCGCTGCTATGGGTGCTGCGCGAACAGCTTGGTCTGACCGGCACCAAATACGGCTGTGGTATTGCCGTGTGCGGCGCCTGTACCGTGCATATTGATGGCGTGGCGCAGCGCTCCTGCGTACTGCCTGTCAGCGCACTCAATGAAAACCAGAAAATCACCACCATCGAGGGCCTGGGAGTGCAGCAGTTTCACCCGGTGCAGGAGGCCTGGGCAGAGATTGATGTCGCCCAGTGTGGTTATTGCCAGCCGGGGATGATGATGGCGGCCTCGTCGCTGTTGGCGAGGAACCCGAACCCCAGTGACGAGGAAATTCGCAGTCAAATCACCAATATCTGCCGCTGCGGTACCTACCCCCGCGTGCTGGAGGGCGTGAAGCTCGCCGCCCAGCGCATGGCTTCCGCACAGCGTTCGGGAGGTTCCAATGGCGACGCATGATACTTTAAAACCCCACGAGGGCGCAGTGAAAACCCGAGAGGGGACAGTCAATCTCTCCCGCCGGGGATTTCTGAAAGGCAGCAGTGCCGTGGCCGGCGCGTTTGTATTTGGCTTCTCCGTACCTTTCGGCCAGTCCGCGCTTGCCCAGTCCACCGCTTCGGAAGTCAACGCCTGGGTGGTGGTACAACCCGATGATACTGTGCTGATACGCATTGCCCGCCAGGAGATGGGACAGGGCACGCTGACCGGGGTGGCACAACTGGTGGCCGAAGAGCTGGAGTGCGACTGGGACAAGGTCGACTTCGACCTGGTGAAACCGGGCCGCAATCGCGAGCGAAACAATGTCTGGAAGAGTCAGTTCACGGCCGGCTCGACGGCCATTCGCGGTTCCCACGAGTACCTGCGTCAGGGCGGCGCCGCGGCGCGCGTGATGCTCACCGAAGCCGCCGCCCGGCAGTGGCAGGTACCCGCCGGGGAATGCAGCGTCTCCAAAGGCGTTATCACCCACGAACCCAGCGGTCGTACCACCACCTTCGGCGCCGTGGCGGGGGCCGCTAATGCGATCACCCCTCCCAAGCCGGAAAGCCTCAAGCTGAAAGATTCATCTCAATGGACCATCGCCGGCAAGGGGGTCAAACGCCTTGACACGCTCGATAAGCTCGATGGCTCTTTGAAATACGGAACCGACATTTCCATGCCCGGCATGCTGGTGGCGGTGCCCAAGGCCTGCCCGGTACACGGTGGCAAACTGAAAAGCTTTGACGCCAAGGCCGTCAAGGACATGCCTGGGGTCAAGCAGGTGGTGCGCGTGGACGACGAAACCGTGGCGGTGGTAGCGGACACCTTCTGGCGCGCCCAGAAAGCCCTCAAAGCCCTGCCCATCGAGTGGAACGAAGGTGAAAACGCCAGGGTCTCCAGCGAGAGCATCGCCGCAAAACTGCGTGAGGGGCTGACGGCGGACACGGCGTTTGTCGGCAATCAAGCGGGCGATGCCAAAGGCGTGCTGGCCACGGCCGAGAAGGTCATCGAAGCCGACTACAGCTACCCCTACCAGAACCACGCCCAGATGGAGACACTTGCCGCCACCGTGCGCTGGCGCGAGAACGGCTGCGAGATGTGGGGCCCAACTCAGGTGCCGGAATCGGCACTAGCGGCTCTCGCCGAAGCGGCGGGACTGCCACAGGATGTCTGTGAAATTCACCCCACACGCATCGGCGGCAGCTTCGGCCGCCGCGCGGCCACGGACTATATTCGGCAAGCCACTCTGATCGCCAAGCAGATTCCAGACACACCAATTAAACTGATGTGGACCAGGGAAGAGGATATGCTGCAGGGCCGCTTCCACCCCGTCACTCAGTGTCGTCTGCGCGCGACCCTGGACGATGAAGGCAATATCCAGGCGCTGCATATGCGCCTTTCCGGCCAGTCGATCATGGCCTACGCCATGCCGCACGCTATGGGAGAAAGAGGCGACCCAGTGGCCTACCAGGGCCTGGACCCCGAGGGCGATATGGCCTTGGGCTACTCTATCCCCAACCTGCTGGTGGACCACGCCATGTACAACCCGCATATCCGCCCGGGTTTTTGGCGGGGTGTGAATTTGAACCAGAACGCGCTCTACCTGGAGAGCTTTATCGACGAGCTGGCTCACGCCGCCGGGCAGGATCCACTTGCGTTTCGCCGCAAGCTGATGGCCAAGCACCCGAAACACCTGGCGGTGCTCGAAGCCGTCGCGGAAGGTATCGGCTGGGACAGTAAACCCCCGGAAGGCATCTATCGCGGCATCGCCCAGGTGAAGGGTTTTGGCAGCTATGTGGCCGCCGCGGCGGAGGTATCGGTTAACAATGGCAAACTGAAAATGCACCGCATCGTTGCCGCCACCGACCCGGGCCATGTCATCAACCCGCAGCAGGTGGAAGCGCAGGTCGCCGGCTCGTTTGTCTATGGCTTATCACCGCTGCTGTACAGCGAAGCCACAGTAAAAGACGGGCGCATCGAGCAAGAAAACTTCAATACCTACCGGGTGATGACACTGGCGGACATGCCCAAGGTGGAAGTCATCCTTATGCCCTCCGGCGGCTTCTGGGGCGGCGTGGGCGAGCCCACTATTGCGGTGGCCGCCCCGGCGGTGCTCAATGCCATTTTCGCTGCTACCGGCAAACGCATTCGGGATATTCCCCTCAAAAACACCGACCTGACGGTCAGTTAAGACTCGGGTCCCTGACCGACTGGAAGGTCAGGGGCCAGCTACCTACTGAATTACCAGACACTGCGCACGTGCTTATAAGACCGGATTTTTTCATCGGCAGTCACCAGCAGTGCGTTCAAATGGCGGGCCAATGACACTATCATCCGGTCTGCCGGGTCTTTATGAAAGTCGCCGGGTAGCCGGGTGGCCTGCACACCCACTGTGACATCCAACGGGACAAAGCGCACGCCCTCAACCTCGGCCACCACATCCAGCCAGTCGTCGACGCTCATGCTCAGGGCCAGACGTCCTTTCTCAATCAGCATGGCAATTTCCCAGGCGGAAATGGCCGAAATCAGTATCAGGCCGTCCTCCGCTTTCCGCTCATGCTCAATGGCCGCGCGAGCATCCTCAGACAGTTGTGAGTCGCCATTGACCCACCAGACCAGTACATGGGTATCCAGAACAATCACAGCAGAGTATCCCAGTCATCATCAGCGACCGGCCCCGTGGGATCCTTGAACTCCACGACCGACCCTCGCAGGCGCTCCAGCGGCGACCGCTGCTCCGCACGATAACGGCGAACCTCAATGGCAGGCAGCCCCTTATCGGTGACGATAATGGTCTCCCCGGAGGCCTCGACCCGACGAAAAAACTCCAGCGCCTTGGCCTTGAACTGGGACTTGGAAACCGGTTCTTGATGCATAGAACACCCCTAGTCATCGCAAGTAGTCATCAGTTTACTACCGCCAGATGACCAGGGCAACTGACCATCAACCCTTAACAGGGCACCTCCGCCCCGCGCCGGGCGTAGTACCACCAGGTGACTAACAGGCAGGTCACATAGAACACCACAAAACCGATCAGGGCCGCGGCCACGCCGCCGGTCATATCGAATGAGGTGCCGTAGGCTTTGGGGATGAAGAAGCCACCGTAAGCGGCAATGGCTGAGATAAAACCGAGCACCGCCGCCGCTTCCCGATTGCCTTCCACCTGTGCCTGTTCGGTGTCACCCAGTGCGCGCTGGCGCAGAGTCATAAACATGACCGGCACCATTCGGAAAGTGGAACCGTTGAGAATACCCGAGGCGACGAACAAGACTAGAAACATGCCGAAGAAGCCCCAGAAACTACCAGCACTGCCCTCGCCCGGCAAAAAGTGCAACACGCCGAATACGCCCGCAATCATCACCGCAAAGGTCCAGAGCGTCACCCGCGCGCCGCCCAGCTTGTCGGCGATTACGCCACCAGCGGGTCGGGCCAATGCGCCAAGTAGAGGGCCGATGAAGGCAAATTTGGTCGGGTCCACGTCCTTAAACAACATACCGGAAAGCAACGGAAAACCCGCCGCAAAACCGATAAAGCTGCCAAAGGCACCCAGGTACAACCAACACATCAACCAGGTATGCTTGCGCTTGAAAATTACCGCCTGATCACTGAACGAGGATTTCGCCGAGGCAATATCGTTCATGCCAAACCAGGCCGCCAGCGCCGCCACAATAATAAAAGGCACCCAGAGTAAGGCCGCATTCTGAATCCACAGGCTCTCGCCCGCCGAGGCGCCAGATTGAATCACCATGGGATCACCACCAAAGGGGCCGAGCACACTGGCAGCAATCACCAAGGGCGCGATCAACTGCATTCCCGAAACCCCGAGATTACCCAAACCTGCATTCAACCCCATGGCGCCACCCTTTTCCGCTTTCGGGAAAAAGAAACTGATATTGGCCATACTGGAAGCGAAGTTTCCGCCACCGAAACCACATAGCAGTGCCAGAATCAGCATTACCAGGTAAGAGGTTTCAGTATTCTGCAATGCAAATCCTAACCACAAGCAAGGCAAAAGCAGCGAAGCGGTGGAGATGGCTGTCCAGCGTCGACCGCCAAAAATCGGTACCATAAAACTGTAGAAAATACGCAGCGTCGCCCCGGATAACGCCGGTAAAGCCGCCAGCCAGAACAACTGGTTCGAGGTATAGGGAAAACCGAGCTGCGGCAGCTTCACCACCAGAATGGACCAGATGGACCAGACCGCAAAAGCGAGGAACAAGTTGGGAATGGAAATCCATAAATTGCGTCGCGCAATTTTTTTACCTTTCTCTTCCCAGAAAGTTTTATCTTCCGGCCGCCAGTCCTCCAGAACAAACGCTTCGGGTGTGGAGAACTCTGGTAAATCAGTCACTTCCCGACCCGAGCGCCATTCATGCCGTTCGGCCAGACGAATAGCGTAGTGCATCCACACCAGCGCTGCCCCGGCAATAACAAACAGCAGCATAAACGCACTTTGCCAGATACCGACCACATCGTTGAGCATGCCGAAAGTCAACGGCAGAAAGAAACCACCCAGACCACCGATCATGCCCACCACACCGCCCACTACACCAACATGTGTGGGGTAGTAAACCGGAATGTGCTTGAACACCGCCGCCTTACCCAGGGACATAAAAAATCCGAGAATAAAGGTCAGTGCCACAAACGCCGGCAACGTCAGCGCAAAGCTGAATTCCAAAGTTCGGTCCACCCCCAGCACCCGGTACTCCGTAGGCGGGTAGCTGAGCAAAAAGCAGCAGATGACTGAGGCAATCAGGGTCCAGTACATAACGCGGCGGGCACCGTAGCGATCCGACATCCAACCGCCGAGAATCCGAAACAGCGAGGCCGGAATGGTATAGAGCGCGGTAAGAATACCCGCGGCGGCAATACCCAACCCATAGACTTCCATCAGGTAGTGGGGAAGCCAGAGCGCCAAAGCGACAAAGGCGCCGAACACAAAAAAGTAATAGAGCGCAAAGCGCCAGACCCGAAGATCACCCAGCGGCGACAACTGTTGCGACAGCGAAGTGATCTCGGCCCGGCGCCGCGCCAACCCCGGATCGGCCTTGGCAAACAGAATAAAACCAACCCCCATCAGGACGATCACCACGGCGTACACTTGCGCCGTCGCCTGCCAACCTAACGCCAGCAATAGAAAGGGGGCGCCAAAGTTGGTGATGGCCGACCCCACATTACCAGCACCGAAAATGCCCAGCGCCGTACCCTGCTTACCCGGCGGATACCAGGCCGAGGTGTAAGCCACCCCCACAATAAAAGAGCCACCGGCCAGACCCACACCCAGCGCCGCCAGCAGCAACAGATAGTAATTCTGCGCCATGCTCACCAATAACACGGCGACACCGGTGGTGATCATCAACAGACCGAACACCCAGCGTCCATCAAACCGATCCGTGAGCACGCCGAGGAACAGGCGGCTGATGGAGCCAGACAGTATCGGTGTGGCCATCAATAAACCCAGCTGGGTATCACTGAGCCCCAGCTCTTGCTTAATCTGGATACCGAGAATGGAAAAAATCGTCCAAACGGCAAAACAGAGAGTAAAGGCGAAAGTGGATAAAAAAAGGGCCCGACGCTGGAGGCGAGGGGCAAAGGGGCTGGCTAAAGGCATGGAAAACTCCGAGTATTAACCCGATAAATGATGTGGTCACCTACTCCATATTAGTGTCCTGCAAACAGAGCCTCTATTGAGCCATGTAGGCAATGAGCCTACTCACATAGAGGTAGCTCTGGCCCTTTTTGTGGGCAGACAATAAGCCATACCACAGACAGCAAAACCGCCCGCAAGGATCAGCGGCGCCAGATAGATCCTCTCGACCAGGGAGGCCATCAACAACGACACCATGGCCATACCCAGTGCCGCCATAGCGGGCCGACCGGGGGGAGTCTTGGCAGAGTGCTCCAGCGTCGAGCTGGCGAGTCCCAAAAAAACAAACAACACGGCAAAACTGAACAGGTAGGGAGGAAAGTACTGCGGTGAGTAACTGGCCATGTTCGCACAATATATCCACCAGGCCACCGATAGCAGCGCAGTCACCTGCGCTCCTATACAGGCACACACCAAGTGTTTTACACCCCACCGGCGTGCGGCCCAATAACCCACTGGGCGCATCAGAGTAGAGCCCAGGGGCAGCATCCAGGCATAGAGAAAAATGGCCGGATAGGCTACTGTCAACGGCTGATGGGGCCCATAAAAGACCGTTAGGGTCAAAAGTGGAAACGCTGCCGAAAGCCCCAGAAAACTTCCCAACCCCAGGGGCCATAACCACGCTCTGGAGCCAAGGGGCACTCCTTCCCGCCACCAGACAGCACCTGGGCGACCCGCGATGTTCGCCAGTACCGCCAGCAACAGCCAATACAATACCAAGGTATCCGCTCCAAGCATCCAAAGCCCAAGGACCACCGTTAACATGGCAGCCAGCCACAACAGTAAACGTGCGAGGCATTGCAAACAAAACGCATGACTCAAAGGGTGAACCCGGCTCACCACACCAGCCCACACCAGCAGCACCAGGCTCCACAACAACCACACCAACGGGGGCCAAGCGGGTTCGATTGTCGATCCCGTTTCAGTGCGCCCCAGGAAATGGCTGCTGCCCCGCAGCAAGATATCCCCCGAACCGCCAATGTTCGGCAAGATCAACAACAGTGGCACCACCAAGAGCGCCATGACAATACCCAGGTGAGCCATGATCAAAGGCGCTTCCGGTGAGTGGCCACGGCGCCTCAGGGCACCCTGCTGATAGAGGCTGACAAAGCTGCCACCCCCCACACCGCTAACCACCGCCAACATATACAACCGGGGCGGATAACCCAGTCCTTCCCGCAACAACCAAAGGCAGACCACATTGGACAATACCAGGGCTAGCAACACCACCAACAGCCGTTCTCTGTCGCGTCGATGGTCAGTCGCATCGCCCAGCACTAATCGAAAAGCCGCCGCCGCCAGAGCCGCCAACGACAACAGCACAAAACCCTCTACAGGGTGATACGTCCAACTGGTGAGCAGGGCATAGACCACCAGTATCGCAGGCGTGAACCAGAAACCGAAGGCGCACAACAAAGACGCCGCTATCAATCCAAAAGGCGGATGGGGAGCGGCTTCTTCGGCAGCAGGGGCCACCGGTGTTAGCGAGATCGATGCAGGCTGGAGCATCTACAATCCTAAAATAACGGAAAGGCTTACTATGGCGCTTAGCCAATAGCGCCTCAATGCTCCCTTGGCGATAGATTAAACACCTCAACTGCCTATATTGGTGTACCTCCCATGGGGCAAGATCACCATTGCACACCCCAGGTGCGGCCCAGTGCCCTTGCCAAAGATCACACAGCCGCCGACAATGCCCGGAGTAAACCAAATGGGAGAGACCACCATGACCCAAGACCCGGCCAGTATCATGCTGGTGGATGATCACCCACTACTACGCAAGGGGTTGCAGCAACTGATTGAATTGTCGGACAGCCTGGAACTGGTGGCTCAGGCAGGCACCGGCGCAGAAGCGCTCGAAGTGGCACCGGACCTGGACCCGGATCTGATCCTGCTCGATCTGAATATGCAGGGTATGGACGGCCTGGAAACCTTGGAAAAATTGCGTACCGCAGGCGTGACTTCCCGCATCGTCATGCTCACCGTCTCCGATGCCGACGAGGATGTTATCGCCGCCATCTCGCGGGGCGCGGACGGCTACCTGCTCAAGGATATGGAGCCGGAAGAACTGCTCGCCCAAATCGAACGGGCCCTGACCGGTAAAATGGTCATGAGCGAGGCGGTCACCCAGGCCCTGGCCACCGCCATACGCAAACCCCAGCCCAACAATGCTGCCAAGCTCGACAGCCTCACCGGGCGCGAATTGGAGATTCTCAAGTTGATTGCCAAGGGCCTGAGCAACAAACTCATTGCCCGCGAGTTGGATATCTCCGATGGCACTGTGAAAGTACACGTCAAACACCTGCTGAAAAAACTCGGCCTGCGCTCGCGCGTAGAGGCCGCCGTGTGGATGATCAATCAGGAAAAAAGCGACTGATGACCTGCTGCGACGAACCTCAACTGATTCCGGTGCAGGAGGCGATTGCCCGTATGCAGATGGCGGTACAGACGGTGACCGACACCGAAACGGTACCGCTGCCCGAACTGCTCGACCGGGTCACTGCGGAGGCGGTGTACGCTGGTTTTAACGTCCCAGGCTATGACAACTCGGCGATGGATGGTTACGCTCTGCGCGCCGAGGACGCCGGACAACTCCTGACGCTGGTCGGGCAGTCACTGGCCGGACATGGTTTTGAGGGCGAATTGAGCGCGGGACAATGCCTACGCATTACCACCGGCGCCACCATTCCCGCCGGTGCCGATGCAGTGGTCATGCAAGAGAATACCGAGGTCGACGGCGATAGCGTCCGCGTTTTGAAAACACCGGCAAAGGGCGAGAATATTCGCCGCGCGGGCGAGGATATCACCCAAGGCCAGGAAGTGTTTCCGTCGGGATATCGTTTCGGCCCCGTTGATATAGCGCTGCTAGCCTCACTGGGTTTAGCCAAAGCCTCGGTCAAACGCCGTTTAAAAGTGGCAGTGCTATCCACCGGCGATGAACTGACTCCGCCTGGACAACCGCTGAAAGATGGCCACATTTACGACAGCAACCGCTATGGCCTGATCGCGATGCTGCAACGGCTGCATGTCGAGGTGCTGGACTTGGGTCTGATTGCCGATCAACCCGAACAGATTCGCGCCGCCTTCGCTCGCGCCGGATCGGAGGCCGATGCCGTTATTTCCAGTGGCGGTGTATCCGTCGGGGATGCCGATTATGTGAAAGACATACTCGGAGAGCTGGGAGAAATCGGTTTCTGGAAAGTAGCCATTAAACCCGGCAAACCCTTCGCCTTTGGACGGCTGGGCAAGGCGGTATTTTTTGGTCTGCCGGGCAACCCGGTGTCCGCCATAGTCACTCTGCATCAACTGGCACTGCCTATACTGCGTACCATGGCCGGTGAGGCGCCCGAGCCGCCACTGCAATTAACCGCCAAGGCCGCCAGCGATTACAAAAAACGCCATGGCCGTCAGGACTTTCAGCGCGCCCGGCTACGATTAATGGGGGAGGAAAACCATGTCAGCAGCATCGGCGCCCAGGGCTCGGGGGTACTCACCTCTTTCCTCGGCGCCAATGCTTACGCGGTGCTGGAGGCGGAACGCGGCAACGTGGAAGCCGGTGAGACGGTAACGGTTATCCCGTTTGATCGCTTCCTCAAGTGAGTCGAATCGGCGATCAACGAGTCGAGTGAGTAATTCGACACTTCATCCGTGAGGAATAGAAGTCACTGTCAGCTCCGGCTGATTCTCCACATAAAAGGACGGATAGCAATCGATACAGGTTGTTTCCGCCGAAGTCAGTTCAATATGCCAAAGGCCTTTTAAATAATCGTAGTTCATCAGCATCACTTTGACTGTTTGCGGCTCCACCTCCGCCGCCACATAGACGGCGGCCAGGATTTCCTCCGCGCTGTGTAAAGGTTCCTGCTGTGCATGGACGCTGGCACTAAACACCCACAGCGCGCACAAGCAGACCAGCAATCTGTCACCCCGGTTAAACTGCACCATCTCCCACCTCCTCGCCACTGGCAAGTTTAGCCCTGGCAATGGCGGCTTCCACGGCGGCCAGTGCCTGGGGGCTGTTCTTCCAACAGCTGGTTCCCAGCATATTGGCCACCATTTCGGCAATATCGCGAGCGCTGCAGTGGCTCAGCTGCGCCAGTGAATCGATGCCGATTTCCTCGAAGCGCTTGATAACCGTGGGGCCAACGCCTTTAACATCCAACAGTATCTGTTTTTCCCTCTCCGAAAAGGCCAAGCTACACTCCTCCATAACAAGCCTTCAATCGCATCCCCATATTATCCCGCCAGCGGATAGGTAAACAGCAGAATATGCACCAGATTTAACAGCCAGTGACACAGCATCGCCACCCACAGACGACCACTTAACAAGTAGACGGCACCGTAACCCAGCCCCGCAATAAACGCCCCCACAGCAAAACCGACGGACAGTGGTAGGTGAGCCAACCCAAACACCACCGAGGCGGCGAGCAGACCGAGAGGCAGACCGCAGTGGCGCACTAGCCAATTTTGCAACACACCGCGAAAAAGCAACTCCTCGGCAATACAGGTGTTCAATAGGTTGGCGGCCGCAAACAGCCAGAAGATCTCGGGCATTCCCGGTTGCCAGTGCAACAAGCCCAGGCTCCACCCCCAACCCAGTGCCAACGCAATACTGCCCAGCGCCACTGGCGGCACCCAGAGCCAGTACACTTGTGATATGGTCAGGCTCGGCCGCCAGAGGGCAACCACATAAGTACCCAGTGACCAGGCCAGCCACACCTTGTCGATATTCCAATAAAAAGCGGTGGGCACACTGCCCGGCTTCAAGGCGGTATCAGTCACCACCGGCAAATTGTGAATACCGGGCACGGCGTGCAACACCAGCGCCAGGCTGATCGCCAGCCACAGGCCTAGCAGCAGCCAACGCCCCCAGCCCGGCACACTGGGCCGCACCATCCACACTGTAACCGCGATATACACCAGCAACACCAATGCCCCCACGGGCGCCAATAACCCCCACCAGAGCTGCAGGGGTAAAAGCACCAGGGGCAACAGCCAGGCGCCGGGCCGCCGGTATAAAACAGTTCCCAGCACCAAAATCAAAGAGATAAAAATGTGGATTGCCACCTGTCAAACCTCTCTTGATATGTCCCCGTTACAGGGCTTTCACCACCAGCGCAGTATCCGGATCGCAATCCACCGGCAATCGCAGTCGCACCCGGTGACCCGAGCCGGGGGCGCGGTCGATGGGTTCACCCTCGTGATTGCGCAAGGCATCCAGGATAAACGTGTGATTGCCCTCGGGCGTCAACAGGTGCAAGGAGTCGCCCACGGCAAAGGCGTTCTTCGCCTCAGCTTCATACCAATCGTCCACTTTTGCCACAGGCTCGGCCACCCATTGTTGACTTCCGGCGCGATGGGCGCGCTCAATATTTTGCAGGCTCTCGGGCCGCGCGTGGCGATCCAACAAACCGGCGGTAAAGCCTCGGTTGGCCAGGCCTTCCAGCTCTTCCAGTAGCGCCGCATCAAAAGGGCGACCCGCGGCGGCATCATCAATAGCGCGACGATAGACCTGGGCCGTGCGGGCCACATAATAGGGGGATTTGGTACGCCCTTCGATTTTCAGCGAGTGTACCCCGATGCGAGCAAGTTGCTCCACATATTCCACGGCGCGCAGGTCTTTGGAGTTGAGGATATAACTACCGTGCTCGTCTTCGTCCATAGGCATCAACTCACCGGGGCGGGTTTTATCTTCGATCACGACGGGTTCCCACTGCCCCACGTCGTTTTCCCGCGCGGGCCTTGCCTGGTATTGCCAGCGGCAGGCATTGGTGCAAGCCCCCTGATTCGGATCGCGGTGGTTAAAATAGCCCGACAGCATACAGCGGCCCGAGTAAGCCATGCACAGCGCGCCGTGCACAAACACCTCCAGTTCCATATCTGGTACGACTTCGCGGATTTCGGCAATCTCCTCGATCCCCAGCTCGCGAGACAGGATAATGCGCTCGATACCCTGCGCCTGCCAGAATTTCACCGCCGCCCAGTTAACGGTATTGGCCTGCACAGACAGATGCAAAGGGATATGGGGAAAGTGCTGTTTGGCCAGCATAACCACACCCGGATCGGACACAATGAGTGCATCCGGCCTCATGGCCACCACCGGTGCCAGATGTTGAACCAGGGTGCGAATTTTGATATTGCGGGGCGCCACATTGACCACGGCATAAAAGCGTTTGCCCAGGGCATGAGCTTCGTCGATGCCCCGAGCCAGGTTTTCCAGGTCGAAACTGTTATTGCGTACCCGCAGGCTCAGACGCGGCAGTCCGGCGTACACGGCATCGGCGCCATAGGCAAAGGCGAGGCGCATGGCGCGCAGGCTACCGGCGGGGGACAGCAGTTCAGGCTGGGTCATCACGGAAACACCTCCTCGACTCTGGGTAGTGCGCCTTATACCGCAAATGCGCCCCTGCGCCCAGCCTCTACCTCTTTGAGGGTAGGTCGCTTCTTCTTTTGAGAGGTAACACTTGCGCGCATCTTGGCGTATACTGTCAGAGAACTCACACCGAGCACTTTCGCCTAAGGCTTCGCTAAGGCGACCGTGCCGTTGCCTCCGGGCAGCCAGGGTCAGTCGGGAAACCGGCTCGCCTCCCGACTTTGGAAAGGTGTAAACATGCTGACCGACTCCTTTGACCGGCGTTTTAGCTATCTGCGCCTGTCTGTCACCGAAGTGTGCAACTTCCGGTGTAATTACTGTCTGCCCGAGGGTACCGATTGCGGTGCTGACGCCCGTGCCCAGGATCTTACCCTGGCAGAAATCCGCCGGCTGGTCACCGCTTTTGCCCGTCTTGGCACCCGCAAGGTACGTATCACGGGTGGCGAACCCTCCCTACGCAAAGATCTCACCGATATCATTGCCATCTGCAAGGCCACACCGGGCATTGATCAGGTGGCCATCACCTCCAATGGTTACCGATTGACCCAGGATATTGAACATTGGCACGCCGCCGGCCTGGACGCGCTCAATGTGAGCATCGACAGTCTCGATCACGCCCGCTTCCAGATGATCACCGGCCACGATAAATTGCGGCAGATACTGCAAGGCTTGGAGCAGGCGGCTGCGCTGGGCATTCCCAGTATCAAAGTCAACAGTGTACTGATGAAGCACTACAACGACGACGCGCTGGAGGATTTTCTCGCATTTGTACGCGAGCGCCCCATCACTCTGCGCATGATCGAACTGATGCAGACCGGGGACAACGCCGAATTTTTTGACCGCCATCATCTCAGTGGCGAATCCGTTATCGAGCGGTTACGCGAGCGGGGCTGGGAAGAGCGGCTGCGCGACCGTCATGCCGGTCCGGCGCGGGAATTCTGGCACCCGGAATACGCCGGCGGCATCGGCCTGATTATGCCCTACAGCAAGGACTTCTGCGCCAGTTGCAACCGTCTGCGCGTCTCCAGCCGGGGAGAGTTATTCTTGTGCCTGTTTGCCGACCAGCACCAGAGCCTGCGTCATCTGCTGCAGTCCGATGACCCAGATCCGGTAATGGCCTTCTTGCAAGAGGCCATCAAAGGCAAAGACTACAGCCACCACCTGCACGAGCAGAACCCCGGCGCCACTCGGCAGTTGGCGATGATTGGGGGTTGAGGGTCGGATGTCTGATGTCTGATGTCTGATGTCTGATGTCTGATGTCTGATGGTTTAGGATAACGATGGGTAGGTTGGGTAAGCTCCGCGCCACCCAACATTCACGGAGAACGGAGAACGGAGAACGGAGAACGGAGAACGGAGAACGGAGAACGGAGAACAGGATAATTGGTTAGGTAGAATTTTACGAGAAAAAGCATGGCACATACATTACCGAATGAGTTGATTCCCCTGAATATTGCGGTGCTGACGGTGTCGGACACCCGCACGGTCGCCACCGATACCTCGGGTCAGTACCTGGTGGACGCTCTTCAGCAGGCGGGGCATGCATTGGCGGCGCGCGCGTTGCTGAAAGATGATATTTACCAGATTCGCGCCCAGATCTCCGCGTGGATTGCCAGCGACGAGGTGGAGGTCATACTGATAACCGGCGGCACCGGATTTACTGACCGCGACTCCACCCCCGAAGCCGTCGAACCACTTTTTGACAAAACAGTGGAAGGCTTTGGTGAAATGTTCCGGCAGATTTCCTGGGAGGAAATCGGCACCTCCACTATGCAGTCGCGCGCCCTGGCGGGCCTGGCCAATCACACGCTTATCGCCTGTCTGCCTGGCTCCACCGGCGCCTGCCGCACTGGCTGGACAAAACTGCTGGAGCCGCAACTGGACGCCCGGCAGGGGCCCTGTAACTTTGTCGGCCATTTGCGCCACAATACCTGCGGCTAGGGGCACCAAGATGAGCACCTCCCCGATCACCGTACTGTTCTTTGCCCGTCTGCGCGAAGAACTGGGCACTCGCGAGATCACCTTGCCGGGGGAATCCACCACGGCAGCGGCCCTGCTGGAAAAACTTATTGCCGACCACCCTCACTGGCGTCCCACGCTGGAGAGAGCTCCCGTGCTTTGCGCTGTTAACCAGCTCATGACCTCCCTCGACCACCCGGTCCACCCGGGGGATGAGGTGGGTTTCTTCCCGATGGTTACCGGCGGTTAAGCCATTCCCTCGTTCAATAACGGGGTGGCGCCTTTCCACCTCGGCAATCCCACACTGACGTCTCACGCCACAAGCTCGACAACGCCATCTTTCCCCTATTGACGCACTAGTATGCTAGTTATACCATCAGCATCAGCCATGACTAGTATACAAGTGCACATGGCGCATTTTTAGACTGTTTGACCTGGAAGGCGCGAGTATTTATTGCGCCCAACTGACAATAACAACCCGGAATCATGCCATGACTAAAAATAAGACTTTGCCACTATTCAAACTCAGCCTGTTAAGTCTCTCCATTGCCGCTCTGAGTTCTCAGGCTCAGGACACCGAAACCCCGGAGCCCACCATGGAAGAGGTGGTCATTACCGGCTATCGCGGCCAACTGTTGGACTCCACCAACGCCAAGCGGGAATCGAATGGTTTCTCCGACGTCGTGTTTTCCGACGATATCGGCAAGATGCCCAGCCAGAACCTGGCAGAATCTCTGTCGCGCATTCCCGGTGTCAAAATCAATCGCGAAGTGACAGGTGAGGGCCAGCAAATTTCCGTGCGTGGCCTGGGCCCGGGATTCACCAAAATCGTCCTCAACGGCAACGCCATGGCCGTGGCCTCTACCGGCTCACTGACTGCGGGCAACCGCAACCGCGAAGTGGACCTGGATATGTTCCCCACCGAACTGTTCAGTAACCTGACCGTGGCCAAGTCCATGACCGCCAGTCAGCTTGAAGGCGGTGTTTCCGGTTATGTCAATATGCGCACTGCCCGGCCCTCCGATCACGAAGGCCAGCACATCAGTTACTCGGTGGAAGGCAGCTATGGGGAGCTGAGCGGCGATGTCAGCCCGCGCTATTCCTTTATCTACAGCAACTCCAATGAAGATTTCGGCATTCTGGTGGGTGTCGCCGGTGCACAAAACAGTTATCGCGTCGATGGCTACGAAGCCGTGGCACTGTTTACCGATGGCTGCGTGGCCGAGTATACCGCCGAAGACAACAGCAACTCCGCCTGTGTGGCAGGTAGCCAGGGTCTCAACCATTTCTTCTGGTCGCCCTACGCCACCGCGGACTACGCCGCTGCCCACCCGGGCGTGGAAGTGGGCGACTCCATCGATCCCATTGCCACCGCAGGCGTACCGGCTGCAGATTTTGATACGGCATTACTGCCCTACCTGGGCCGCCCTATGACCACCATCGGCGATCGCGACCGATTGACCGGACTGGTATCGGTGGAGTGGCGTCCCGCTGACGACATGGAGCTGGTGCTGGATATGATGTACGCCGATGCCCAGCGTGAATTCGTGCGCAACGAAGCCATGCTCTGGGGCCGTCGTAACTATTTGCACCAGGGCGCGGCAATCATTCCGGAAAATGTGACCATTGAAGATGGCTATGTTACCGAAGCGACTTTCTACAACGCGCATGCCTGGATAGGTACCCGCGATTATGAAGAGGACCTGGACTTCTACAGCGTCATGCCCAGTTTCTCCTGGGAGGTCAGTGACATTTTCAGCATGGACATTTCCGCCAGCATGACCCGCTCCGAGTTTGATCGCGATGAGCCCTACGCCTTTTTGATGTCACCGGGCAATACCCTGCATTATTCCATTGATGGCACCGTGCCCAGCTTTAACTATGCGCTGGATCCATCGCGCGCCGATATCGGCTGGACCTGGCAGCAGGAATTCGATCAGAACAATAACGGCACCATTGAATCCAATGAGCGTTTTGGCGATCTGTTCCGCATTCAGCGCAACTGGCGCAAAACCGAGACCGAAGGTTTTCACGCCGATTTTGCCTGGGGCGAGGATGCCGATCGCAATGGCCTCAAATTCGGTATAGCCTGGGATGAAATTTCCAGCAATATGCGCTATTTCAGCGGTACGGGCGATTTTGTTAACAATCATGTTATCGGGTCCGACCCCTACATGAATTTCTCTGACTATGTAATCCCCTCGCCCGTTAACGACCTCGGAGACAATATCAGCGGTTACAACGGCATGAGCGGTATTGCCCAGTTGGATTGGGATCGCCTCAAGGAAGCGACCGACTACGCCTCCTTCGAACCTACCGAAGGCGGTGGCGACCAGTTTGGTGCCACTGTGGGTGCCATTACTGAGGAAATCCTGGGACTCTACTTTGAGGGTAATCTCGAGCATGACGTGGCGGGTCGACCATTACGGATTAATGCCGGTTTGCGCTGGGTGGACACCGACCAGCAGGTGAATACCCTGAACGGCAACACCACAGCGGACTACAGTAAAATACTGCCCTCCATGAACCTGGTCTATGACCTGGCAGACAGTATTAAAGTGCGCGCCAGTGCCTCACGTAGCCTCACGCGTGCCAATCCCTCGGATATGTTTCCCAATGCCGCCTGGGGCAGCTCCGGTGTGGACTCGGTCCGTGCCGGCAATCCCTTCCTGTCGCCCTTTGAAGCCACCAACTTTGACATAGGCGGCGAATGGTATTTCAGCGAAATGGGATATGTGGGTTTGACCCACTTTATCAAGGACGTTACCGGGTTTACCCGCCAGGACACCATCAGTGTTCCCTGGCTGGAACTGCCCAACTACGGCATGGATATCACTAATATAGGCGCCGACCGCGAGCAGGCACTGACCGCCTGCGGCGGACCCAACGCCTGCACCGTCAATGTCACCACGCGCAACAACGTCAATGGCACGGCAACGCTCAATGGCTACGAGGCCGTGTGGGTGATGCCACTGGACTTTATGGTCGAGGGGCTGGGCTTCAATGCCAGCGCCACTAAAATCAACGATAGCGCCAGCGATCCGGCGGCACAAATCACAGGCATTTCTGACTGGACCTACAATGCCACGGCCTATTATGAAAACGACAGTTTTCAGGCCCGCATTACCTACTATCACCAGGATGGATCAGTTGTGTTCTTCAGTCAGGGCAAGGAAGTAATGTCTATGGATCGCTCGCAGGTGGATATTGCGGCCAGCTATAAGTTGCCCTTTGCCAAACAACACAATCTGACACTCACTTTTGATGCTTACAATGTTACCAACGAGCCTGTCGGCACCTGGCACGAGCGCGAAGGCATAGCCTTTGATGCCTTCTACCCCGGCGCCACTTACACGCTGGGCATTCGCGGTTCATTTTAATGGAGCGTGAATCACTATAAGTATCGATAAGCGACCCAGGATCGCGATGGTGCAACACCGTGACGCTCTCTTCATGTCACAGCATGACTTCGCCCCGCCTCGTGCGGGGCTTTTTTCACATCTGCACAAAAAATAATCTTTGCTATACTGCCTCACACCAAAACTAATAACGGATCCACCATGAAACGATTTATTCCACTATTACTATTCTTTGCGCTCACCAGTCAGTATGCGCTGGCCGCAGAGACCGGAACGCTCAAAGAGGCCTACCAAGGCGCCTTCAAGCTCGGCGCCGCCGTCAACGAAGCCATTGTCTCCGGAGAGGACAAACAAGCGCAGGCAATAACCCTGAAACACTTTAATACTATTACTCCCGAAAACGTGATGAAGGCGGGACCACTGCTACCGGAAAAAGAGGTGTATGACTTTGACGCGGCCGATGCCGTGGTGGAATTCGGTGAAGCGCACAACCTGTTTATCGTCGGGCATACGCTGGTCTGGCACAATCAGACACCGAACTGGTTTTTCAGCAACGACAAGGGCGAACCCAATACCCCCGAGCAACAAATCGAACGTATGCGCCAACACATCGAAAAAGTGGCCGGCCGCTATAAGGGCCGGGTGCATGCCTGGGATGTCGTGAACGAAGTCATCGCCGAAGACGGTTCATATCGACCCACCACCTGGGTCGAGGGTGTGGGTGATGGCGACACCCTGGTCAAAAAGGCTTTTGAATTTGCCAGCCAATACGCCCCCGGTGCTGAACTTTACTACAACGATTTTAACGCGTGGCGACCGGCCAAACGCGATGGCATTGTCCGCATGGTAAAAATGCTGCAAAAAGCGGGGATTCGGATTGATGGTGTGGGCATTCAGGGCCACTGGGGGTTGAACTATCCCAAGACGGAATATATCGAGCAGGCGATTGAAGCCTATGCCGCCCTGGGCGTGAAGGTCATGATTACCGAGCTGGACGTGGATGTACTGCCCCTGACCCGCGAGGGACAAATTATCGGCCAGGGCATGATGCACCCGCAGTATGAACTGGAAGAATTTAAAACCTATCTCGATCCCTACCCGCATGGATTGCCCGCCGATGTGCAACAACAACTGGCCGATCGCTGGGCGGAACTGTTTGGCATCTTCTACAAACACCGCGACAAGATAGATCGAGTGACGCTCTGGGGTGTGCACGACCCTATGTCGTGGAAAAATGGCTATCCCATTCCCAATCGCACTAACTATCCGTTGCTGTTCAACCGCGACTACACCGCCAAGCCGGCCCTGGAAGCCATTCTTAAAGTCCCCAAAAATCAATAACGATCGGACGTCGTACGTCGGACGTCGGACGTCGGACGTCGGACGTCAATATTCTACAAAAAATACTCGGGGTGCTCTTTGGGAATCACTTCCAGTACATTATAAACATCTTTCATATGCACACTCATGGCGGCAACGGCTTTGGAGGGAGAACCCGCCTTAATGGCCTTGATAATTGCAGTGTGCTGTGACAGCACACGTTTGTACTGACCCCGTATTTGCAGGCTTAAGTTGCGCACCCTGTCCATATGCGCCTTTTCGGCTTCAATTAAAGTAGCAACGCGATTGTAGCCGGTAAAACTGGCCAGGGTTTGATGGAACTCATCGTCCAGTTTCTGAAAAGCCAGTGCGTCATCATCGCGGGCGGCAATTTTTTGCTCATCAATAATTCGCTGTCCAGCTTCCGCCGCCTCTTCACTGGCGTTTTCGGCCAGATAGCTCACTACCGCGACTTCCAGAGCTTCACGAATAAATCGCGCCTCCAGAATTTTTTCCATACTGAACCTGGAGACGTATGTACCCCGCTGCGGCAACACTTCCACAAAGCCAATAGCGGACAGCTGAATCAAGGCCTCGCGAACCGGGGTCCGACTCACAGAAAATTGTTCGGCCAGCGCCGTTTCCGAAATCATCTGCCCCGGTTGCAGCTCCATACTCACAATGGCATCGCGAATTAGGCTGAATAACTGGGCTGCAGCCGGTCGATCATAGGCGAGCGTTTTACCCTTGCTCATTAACGCAAGTGCACTGGCATTTTTCTTGGCCAAAAAAGATCCCCCATTGGCATGGGCGCGAGTGGCGCCGACTGCAAAAACATACTAGTACTCATGATACTGTGTGTGAGAAAAAGTTGCCAGAAGACTCTTGAAATATAGGCCTGCCGGTAGCCATAAGGCACACCCATATACTGACAGAATTTCAATCAAGTTAGCGCAAACTTGATTGATAAAATGACGTGTTTTTATGGATGAAACATCGATTGTAACCTGCTCATAGTGTCACCGACACAGTGTTAACGTTAACAACAGAGCGGCGCCGTTATATTATTTTTCTAAGGATTTTCCTGTTGCAATCCGTCGCTGTGATCGAGCTTTTGTATCAACAAATGGACACTGTCTCCCAGAGGTGATTCATCGTCATTACCCGCTACCGCGGCGGCATGCAACACCACCGGGACAGGTACTCCCTCCGGTGCGGTCCAGGAAATATCCCAGGTTACCCCAGCTTGCGAAATCACACTGGGTTCAGTGTGGGTCAAGTAAAGCACATCGGCGGATGATATTTTTTGTTGGCCGGCAGCGGGGTACAGCTCTCCCGCCTGACCCCCATCGGTAAGAGAACGGATACTTAACTGAAAACCGGCCATGACGCTCTCCGTCGTCAACAGCTTGAGTTTCAGTTCGTATGTATTGCCGGGTATATACCGCTCGGGCAACCCGGAGACTACTAGTGACCCAGAACGCGTCTCTCCAAAGTGACAACCGCCGCAGTGGGCCTCACCGAAGCCTCCCGTATGGGCAGGAGGTGCGCCGTCAGGATAAGCCCACACCGCAGCGGACAAACACAGGGCAAAGCAAGTTGCGCCCAGTTTCACGGCAGACGCGCCCGCCCAATGGTATTGGTATCCGCCCCGAACCAGATGCTGTTGCGCTCGGCATCGAATACCATATGGCGTACCGTGCCCCCACCGCTGGGTACATCGGTAGCGGCAATAAAGGTTTCCGTAGCGGGCTCAAAACCTACAAACCGGTTGGGCTGGGAGCCCGTCTCCACAAACCATAAACGGCCCTTGTCGTCCGCAGCCATGGCATAGGGTCGCGACGATTCCCCGCCCGGAGTGCGCCACTCTTTCACCACTTCTGTCTCGGGGTTGTACCGGCCCAGATATCCACCGGCGTAGTCCACGTACCACACCATGCCATCGGCGGTAACTGCCAAACGGCGGGGTCGTGACTCTTCACGGGGGAGAGGGATTTCTTGCAGTTCACCGTCGCTGACGGTGGCCAGTTTGTGGGTGCCAAACAGCGCGAACCACGGCTGGTCATGATTATCCACAATGACGCCATAGGGGCGGGCACCAGCGGTAGGCACTTCCAGCATGTCGAATTCGCGCTCCTCGACACGCAGCAGCCCTACCTGATTCCCCCCTTGCACGGTAAACCAGATATTGCCATCGCTGGTGAAATCCAGCGTGTGAACATCGCGAGGTCCGCTGCCAGGGAGCATGATTTTCTCAATGTCGCCAGTGGCCGGGTCCAGCAAGCCGATATGCTGCGCCCGGTTGCCGGCGTACCAGGCACCCCGTTCATCGCTGATAACCGTATGCGGGCCAGCGCCCGCTTCCAGATCGTAGCGTTTGAAATGCCCCGTTTGCGGGTTGAGCCGCCCCACATAATCGCCGCGTTGACCCACAAACCAGATGGTGTCCTGACCGCCCACCCAGGGGTCGCGTGGCCGGGTATTTTCCCAGGGCACCTCCCACTCGGTAATCTCCACCTGATTCTCTGCCACTGCGCTTGCGCCCAGAGCCAGCATTATCGACATGGTGAGCCCTTGCCATGCATAGATGCGCATACAAACCTCCCGCCAATAGTGATTTAGGGTGTGTCATCACTATAGCAGGCAGGACCGGAGCTGATGCCAAGGCCCATACAGCTTTGCCTATCTTCACATAAGGGCACCTCTAAAAATTGATTGTGACCTCTGCGCAATCTGTGCGGTGCCACAGCAAGGCCCTTTGCGCAGGTGAAGGCTGGTTGTCCTTTACAAGCAAAGAAA
>CBFGUT010000018.1:0-20688 GCA_965652265.1 uncultured Cellvibrionaceae bacterium
TGACCGAAGTCGCCGTGATATTGCTGGGCACCATACTGGTGAACAACTTTGTACTGGTTCAGTTTCTGGGCCTGTGCCCGTTTATGGGCGTGTCCAACAAGCTGGAAACCGCCATCGGCATGGCCAGCGCCACCACCTTTGTACTCACGCTGGCCTCCATCTGCAGCTACCTGGTGAGCACCTGGGTATTGGAGCCGCTGGGACTTGGCTATATGCGCACCATCAGTTTTATTCTGGTGATTGCGGTGGTGGTGCAACTGGCAAAAATGTTTATCGAAAAAACCAGCCCCCTGCTGTATCGGGTACTGGGGGTTTTTCTGCCGTTGATTACCACCAATTGCGCGGTTCTGGGCGTGGCCTTGCAAAATACCCAGAAGGCCCACAACTTTTGGGAATCCACCCTGTTCGGTTTTGGCGCGGCGCTGGGCTTCTCGCTGGTGCTGATTTTATTTTCCGCCATGCGCGAGCGACTGGCAGTGGCCGATGTGCCCACGCCGTTCAAAGGCGCCGCCATCGGTATGATTACCGCCGGCTTGATGTCGCTGGCGTTTATGGGTTTTGGCGGTCTGGTATAACACCGCACACTGACACTTATGATTGAAACCATTGCACAATATCCGCTGCTTTCCGCCTTGCTGGCCCTGCTGGGGCTGGCACTGGTGTTCGGCGCCCTGTTGGGTTACGCCGCCGTGCGCTTCAAGGTGGAGGGCGACCCGCTGGTGGAGCAAATCGACGCCATACTGCCGCAGACCCAGTGTGGTCAGTGCGGCTACCCCGGCTGCCGCCCCTATGCCCAGGCCATTGCCAATGGCGACGCCATTAACAAATGTCCGCCCGGCGGCCAGAGCACCATCAACGAACTGGCCGACCTGTTGGACGTGGAGGCCCCCACCCTGGACGAGGAGCACGGCGAGGAAGCCGAGGTGAAAACCGTGGCCTATATCCGCGAGGACGAGTGCATTGGCTGCACCAAATGCATCCAGGCCTGTCCCATGGATGCCATTCTCGGCGCCGCCAAGCAGATGCACACGGTGATCGCCGACGAGTGCACTGGCTGCGATTTGTGCGTGGACCCCTGCCCGGTGGACTGCATCGACATGATTCCGGTGGAAACCAGCATCAAGGACTGGAAGTGGCAGCCGCCCCCGCCCAGCCACGAGCAGGCACAACAATTGATTGCCACCGACCGCGGTCGTGGCCAAAGTCAACGCACGGGTGAAGCCGCCTGATGAACGCATTGATCAAAGTCTGGGAAATTCCGGGCGGTGTCCACCCGCCGGAGAACAAAGCGCAATCCCTGGCTCTGCCGCTGGGAAGCCTGCCCCTGCCCGAGCAGCTGATATTGCCGCTCAGCCAGCATATCGGCACCGCCGCCAAGCCGGTGGTGGCCGTGGGCGATAGCGTGTTGGGGGGCCAGGTGGTCGCCGAGGCCGACGGCATCTTCAGCGCCAATGTGCACGCCCCTACCTCGGGCACCGTGGCCGCCATTGTCGAGCATCCGGTGCCCCACGCCTCGGGCATGAGCGATACCTGTATTCTGTTGGATACCGATGGCGAAGACCGCTGGGTGCCGCTGCAGGAAACTCCCGACTACCAAGCGCTGGACCGCGATGCCCTGTTGGCCAAAATTCGCGACGCCGGCATTGCCGGCCTGGGCGGCGCCGGATTCCCGGCGGCCGTCAAACTCAATCCGCGTGCCAATCACACCATCGACACCCTGATTATCAATGGCACCGAGTGTGAACCCTATATCACCGCCGACGACATGCTGATGCGTCTGCGCGCCGACGAGATCGTGGCCGGCACTCAGATACTCGCGCGGCTGTTGCGCAACCCGGCGCGTATCGTCATCGGTGTGGAAGATAACAAGCCCGAGGCCATTGCCGCCCTGCGTCAGGCCATTGAGGGCACGGAAATCGAGGTGGCAGTTTTCCCCACCAAGTATCCCTCGGGCGGTGAAAAACAGCTGATCCAGATACTGACCGGCCGCGAAGTGCCCAGCGGGCAGATTCCCGCCAGCATCGGCGTGGTATGCCAGAACGTGGGCACCACCGCCGCCGTCTATCGTGCCGTGCGCTATGGCGAACCACTGGTGAAGCGCATCACCACCGTGGTGGGCGAGGCGCTCACCACCCAGCGCAATGTGGAAGTGCTGTTGGGAACGCCCATCAGCCACGTACTGGCCGAACACGGTTATGATGCCGAGCGGGCCTCGCGCGTGGTGATGGGTGGGCCGATGATGGGCTTTACCCTGCCGGACACCCATGTGCCAGTGGTCAAGACCACCAACTGCCTACTGGCCCCCAGCCTGGAAGAGATGCCACCGCCGCCGCCGGCACAGGCCTGCATTCGCTGCGGCATGTGTGCCGAGGCCTGCCCCGCCAGCCTGCTGCCCCAGCAGTTGTTCTGGTATGCCCAGGCGGAGGATCACGAGAAGCTGGAGACCTACAACCTCTTCGATTGCATCGAATGTGGCGCCTGCTCCTATGTCTGCCCCAGCCATATTCCGCTGGTGCAGTACTACCGCGCCGCCAAGGGTGACATTCGCCAGCACCGGATTGAAAAGGAAAAGGCCGACCGCTCGCGCCGCCGCTTCGAATTCCGTCAGGCGCGTATTGCCAAGGAAGAGGCCGATAAGGAAGCCAAGCGCCTGGCCCGCAAGCAGGCCGCCGAGGAAGCCAAACGCAAGCTCGCCGCCCAGGGCGGCGATACCTCGCCCACCGCCAAAGCGGCTCCCGCTCCGCCGCCGGCGCCCGACCCGGAGCAGCAGCGTGCGCGCATCGAGCGCAGCCTGGCCGCCGCCCGCGACAAGGTCAGCCAGACGCAAAAAGCGCTGGATGAAGCCGAGGGCGAGCAGCGCGACAAGCTATTAGCCAAGCTCAAGCAGGCGGAACTCAAGGTGCGCGATGCCGAGGATAAACTGACCACGCTGCAAGAGAGCCGCCCCGATCAGAGCGCGGCGCCCGCCGACGACCCGGTGGCCGCCGCCATTGCCCGCGCCAAGGCCAAGGTGGCCATGAGCCCCGAGGAAAAGCTGAAGAGCACACTGGAATCCCTCTACCAGCGGCTGGCCAAGGCCGAGGAGAAGGCCGAAGCCGCGCGCGCCGAGGGCAGCGACAAGGCCGATGCCCTGGCCCAGGGCGCGGCCAAGCTGAAGGAAAAAATTGCCAGCACCCAGGCCGAACTGGAAGCGCTAAAGCCCTCCACCGTGGCCGAGCCCACGCCGCGCGACCCGGCCACCAGCGATGCTGCCAGTCTCGCCATTGAAAAGGCCAAAGCCCGCGCCGCCGCCCAGGCCACCTTGAGCCCGGAAGACAAACTCGCCGGGCAGATTGAGTCCCTCAAGGCGCGACTGGAGAAGGCCCGCCAGCGCCTGGCTGATGCCGAGGCCGAAGGCAGCGACAATATCGACGCCTTCCGCACCGGTGTCGGCAAGCTGGAGGAAAAACTGGCCGAGACCGAAGCCCAGCGGCAGGCCCTGGCGGACAAGGAAACCTGAGCCCATGGCACTACTCAAACAAGTCTCCTCGCCCCACGCCCACACCGCCCGCGGCACCGGCGATGTCATGCGTTTAGTCGTACTCGCCACCCTGCCCGGGCTGGTGGCGCTGACGGTGTTTTTTGGCTTTGGCAGTCTGTTCAATGTGCTGCTCGCCAGCCTCAGCGCCATGGCTTTCGAGGCGGCGGTAATTAAACTGCGCGGACGGCCGGTACTCTTCTACCTCAAGGACTGCAGTGCCCTGGTCACCGGTGTGCTACTGGGCCTCGCCCTGCCGCCCTACTGCCCCTGGTGGCTGGTGGTGCTGGGCAGTGGGGTGGCGATTATCCTCGCCAAGCAACTCTATGGCGGCATGGGCTTCAACCCTTTCAACCCCGCCATGGTGGCCTATGTGGTGCTGTTGATTTCCTTCCCGCTGCAAATGAGCCAGTGGGCGGCACCAGCGGATATCGGTGGCCAGACACCGGGCGTGATCGAGGGGCTCAAGCAGATCTGGCTGGGAGCGCCTATCGACGGCTACACGGCCGCCACTCCCCTAGATACTGTCAAGCAGAACACCGGCCAGTTACTGGAAAACGTCTATCAGTCCGATCCGGTACTGGCGGCGGGGTCACTGGCGGGCGCCGGCTGGGAGTGGGTCAACCTGGCGTTCCTCGCCGGTGGCCTGCTGCTGCTCTATAAAAAGGTGTTCACCTGGCATGCCCCGGTGGCTACGCTCGCCGCCCTGAGCCTGATGGCGCTGTTCTTCTATGATGGCGGCAGTTCCAGCAGCGGCGGCTCGCCCCTGTTCCATCTGCTGTCGGGCGCCACCATGCTCGGTGCCTTTTTTATTGTCACCGATCCGGTGAGTTCCGCCACCAGTAACCTGGGGCGGCTGATCTACGGTGCCGGCATTGGCGTACTCATCTATGTGATCCGCCTGTGGGGCAACTACCCGGACGCCGTGGCCTTTGCCGTGTTGCTGATGAACTTTGCGGCGCCCTTTATCGATTACTACACCCTGCCGCGCACCTATGGTCATACTAAGCGGCGGCGGGCAACCGAAAAGGTGGATCCGTAATGTTGGGAACATCCGTCAGTAAAAACAGCCTGTTGCTGGGTCTGTTCGCGCTGGTGACGGCCGCCGTGCTGGCTTCCACGCAACTTGCCACGCGCGACCGCATCATCGCCGCCGAACGCGAAGCGGCACAGCGCGCCCTGTTCGAACTGGTGCCCCAGGCGCGCATCGACAACGACTTGCTGTACGATACCCTGCCCGTGCCCGAGGCCATGCTGCCGGCACTGGGATTGAAAAGTCCGGAGCCCATTCACCGCGCGCGCCGGGATGGCCAAGTGATTGCGGTGATTGTGCCGGCGGTGGCGCCGGACGGTTACAGCGGTGCCATTCGCCTGCTGGTGGGCGTCAACCGCGATGGCACCGTGGCCGGGGTACGTGCACTCAGCCACAAGGAGACACCGGGGCTGGGCGACAAGATCGACCTGGCCAAGTCCGACTGGATACTGACTTTTAATGGTCACAGCCTGGGTAACCCGGCCGCCGACGACTGGCGTGTGAAAAAAGACGGCGGTGTCTTTGATCAATTTACCGGTGCTACCATTACCCCTCGGGCCGTGGTAGCGCAAGTCCGGCGGGTACTGGAAGAGGTAGAAGCCCACCGGGCACAACTGTTTGAATTGCCAACCGAGACCACAGGTGGGACTCATGAGTAGCGTCGCGCAATGGCAGGAAATTTCGCAGAAGGGGTTGTGGAGTAACAACCCGGCACTGGTGCAACTGCTGGGCCTGTGCCCACTGCTGGCTGTGTCCGGTTCCGTGGTCAACGCTCTGGGCCTGGGCCTGGCCACCATGATGGTGCTCACCGCCTCCAATATCACCGTGTCGCTGATTCGCAAAACCGTGAGCGACGCCGTGCGTCTGCCAGTGTTTGTGATGATTATCGCCTCGCTCACCACCTGCATTGAGTTGTTGATGCAGGCGTTTACCTACGAGCTCTACACCATTCTCGGAATTTTTATTCCGCTGATTGTGACCAACTGCGCGATTCTCGGTCGCGCCGACGCCTTTGCCAGCAAGAATGCGGTACTGCCGGCAGCGCTGGATGGCTTTATGATGAGCCTCGGCTTCCTGCTGGTACTGCTGACCCTCGGCGGCATTCGCGAAATCCTCGGCAGCGGTACGCTGTTTGCCAATATGCACTTGCTGTTTGGTGAGGTTGCGCGCGACTGGACACTGGTGCTGTTTACCGACTACCCCGGCTTTCTGGTGGCCATACTGCCGCCCGGTGCGTTTATTGTCACCGGCTTTTTGATCGCGTTGAAGAACGTGACCGACCGTCACCTGGAAGCACGCCGCGCCGCTCGCAAAGCCAAGCCGGTGAAGGGCAGTAAACGCGTGCGCACCACCGGCCAGATTGCCTGACCGGTGGCGAGGGGCTAAGATACTGAAATGCAAGCGAGGGGCAACCCGCTACACACCGATTTGTTCACCCACTTCAAGGAAGCCGCTATGATCGACTTGACCCGTGAAGATATCCAGCGCCTGACGGAAGCCTACGTCATTCCCTGGGGCATCAGTATTATCACCGCCATTCTGGTTTTTGTGATCGGCCGCATTATTTCCCGCGTGCTGGTCAATCTGCTGGGCAGGCTTCTGCGACGCAGCAAGTTTGAAAACATTCTTATCGAATTTATCCAGGCGATCGCCAACGCGCTGCTGTTGATTGTGGTAATCGTCGCCGCTCTCGACCAACTGGGCGTCAACACCACTTCACTGATTGCCATTCTCGGTGCCGCCGGGCTGGCCATCGGCCTGGCCCTGCAGGGCTCACTGCAAAACTTTGCCGCCGGTTTTTTGCTGTTGGTGTTTCGCCCCTTTACCGCTGGTAACTATATCGAGGCGGGCGGCACGGCCGGTGTGGTCAAGAGCATTGGCATTTTTACCACCATTCTCACTTCGCCCGACAACAGGGAAGTCACCGTCCCCAACGGCGCCATATACAGCGGCAATATCACCAACTACTCCTCCCTGCCCACACGTCGGGTGGATATGGTATTTGGTATCAGCTACGACGATGACATCAAAAAAGCCAAGGACATTCTCACCCAGGTGGTCAACGCCGACGAGCGTGTCCTGAAAGACCCCGAGCCGACTATCGCGGTGCTGGAGCTGGCGGACAGCAGTGTCAACTTCGCCGTGCGCCCCTGGGTCAACACACCGGACTACTGGCCGGTGAAGTTTGACTTGACGGAAAAAATCAAACTCGCCTTCGACGAAAACGGCATCACCATTCCCTTCCCGCAAATGGATTTGCATGTGGAGCAGCCGGCTTCCGACAAAGCTGCTTGATTCGCTGAAAAGGCCACCGCAGGGTGGCCTTTTTTGTGGGTAACAATGTCGGATGACTGAGGTCTGATGTCGGACGAAAAAGCGGGGAACGGGAAACGTAAAATCTAGGTACCTCGCGTAGGTTGGGTAAGCTCAGCGCCACCCAACACAATGTCGGATGTCTGAAGTCAGATGTCGGACGCAAGCGGGGAATACTGAACGCTGAACGCTGAACGCTGAACGCTGAACGCTGAACGCTGAACGCTGAACGCCAAAAGAATAGTCCGACCTGAGTGTAAACTTACCTTCTGGCCGGTAAAATTGCGTAAAAAACCCGTGATACCCGCAGAGTCTGGATAAACTGAAGCTTATGACACATATTCTGATTATCGACGACGACCAGGCCCTGTGTGAACTGCTGGCCGATTATCTCGGCTCCCACCATTTTACGGTGACGGCTCGGCACACCGGGCCTTTGGGCCTGGCGGCGGCGCTGGAGGTAAAACCGGATCTGATATTGCTGGATGTGATGCTACCGGAGCTATCGGGTTTTGATGTGCTGCGCGAGCTGCGCAAAGCTTCGCAGGTACCGGTCCTGATGCTCACCGCGCGCGGCGATGAAATCGACCGGGTGCTGGGGCTGGAAATGGGCGCCGACGATTATGTAGCCAAACCATTCTCCCACCGCGAACTGGTGGCGCGCATACAGGCCATTCTGCGCCGTCTGAACCCCCAACCGCACAGTGTTGGCGAGCTATCCCTACACCCGGAAAGCCTGGAGGCCACCTTCTGCGGTCAGCCACTGGAACTGACCGCCGCCGAGTTCCGACTGCTGCATGTGCTGTTTGAAAATGCTGGGGATATCGTCACCAAAGAAACACTCTGCCAGCAGGCCTTTGGCCGCGCCCTGCAGCCTTTTGATCGGCATATCGATATCCACGTTTCCCACATTCGCAAAAAAATGGCCACCATCGACGGCGAGATCCAGGCCATCCGCACCCTGCGTGGCGCGGGTTACCAACTGCTCGCTGAACGGCGATGAAAAAGTTTCACTTTACCGGCTTTGCCGGCCGCTTGTTTCTGTGGTTCTGGCTCTCATTGACGTTGCTGTTGCTTGCCAACTTTTTGCTGGTGCGCTACCTCAATAGTTACCCCCTGTTGGACGCGCCCACCGAAGAGGAAAGCCAGCGGCTCCAGCATATGCAAAAATTCCTCACACGTTTTAACCAACACCCGCGCGAGGCGTTGAAGCACAGCCGTCTGAGTCGCGGCTTACTGCTTTACGATGCCGAGAGCCTGCAGCCCTTGAGTAAACCCGCCAAGCACGCCGAACACAACGCACACTGGCGTCTGCCGGAGCTGGTGGCTAGCGAACAAATCCAGGTATTGCGCCTGTCCGCCGAACAGGCCGCCGGCGGTCCCTTTGTGGTTAACAGCAGTAATGGCACCATGCTGGCCGTATGGATGATGCCCCCGAGCATTCTACCTTTCTGGCAGCGTTTCTTTCTGGATTCACCCGGCTGGCGGCTGACCATTTCCATGTTGCTGGTACTGACACTGAGTATGATTCTGGCGCGCTGGTTATCGCGTCCTATCCGGCAGTTATCCCAGGCCGCACGCGCCTTCGGCGAGGGCGATCTGAGCCTGCGGGTTGCGCCCATCAAGGGCGAACTGGGCCAGCTGGGGCAGGACTTCAACCGCATGGCCGACAACCTGCAACAGTCCATCGCCGCCCAGCGCCGCTTGCTCGCGGACGTTTCCCACGAGCTGCGCTCGCCGCTAACCCGCCTGAAACTGGCGGCGGGGCTGCTGGCCGACCAGCAACGCAACAGCTATATCGACCGCATTGAGAAGGAGTGCGACAACCTGGAACATCTGGTCAACCAGGTGCTGGTACTCTCGCGCCTGGAAGGCTCCCTCTACGAAGAGGAATGTGAAGAGCGCGATCTGGTGGCGGAAATTCAGGAGACCTTGCGCGACTGGCGATTCCAGGCCCCGCAGGTGGACATTCACTATCGCGGACCGGAACAGTTAAGCGCCTCAATACAACCCCGGCTGCTCAAGCACGTGCTCGACAACCTGCTCTCCAATGCCTGTCGCGTAGCCAGCCGTGTGGAGATTAGCCTCCAGGCCCGTGAGCCAGGCTGGACACTCTACCTGGCCGACAACGGCCCCGGCGTTCCCGACGACACCCTGGAACACATCTTCGAACCCTTCTTCCGCGACGACCCCGCCCGCGGCCACCAGGGCAACGTCGGCCTCGGCCTCGCCATCGCCCAGGCCGCCGCCCGCGCGCAGGGGGGGAGATTGCGGGTGGAGCGATCTGAGTTGGGGGGATTGGGGTTTAGGCTAGACGTCTGATCTCGGAGGTCTGATGACCTTGACAATACCTACACTATAATTACAATATAATGAATGATCCATCTCACCTTTGACTGGGATCCCCGCAAGGATGCCGCTAATCAGAAGAAGCATGACGTTTCGTTCGAGGAGGCCAAAACCGCCTTTACAGACGAATTCGGTCGTCTAATAGCGGATCCTGATCATTCTGCGGAGGAGGACCGGTTCATTCTCCTCGGTACGAGTATACATTCTCGCCTGTTGGTGGTATGCCACTGCGTTAGGGATGGCGAGATAATTCGAATTATCTCTGCCCGTAAGGCGAATAGGCGAGAACGAAAGACTTATGAAGGGTACAGACATGCGTGATAACTACGACTTCTCCCAATCCGTTAAGAATCCATACGCCAAGAAGCTCAAAAAGCAGGTTACGATTCGGCTGGATGAAGATACCGTCGCGTATTTCAAGGATCTGGCTGAAAAAAAAGACCTTCCGTATCAGAGCCTTATCAATCTCTACCTGCGCGACTGCGCACAGTCCCGCAAAGACCTCAAAATTGAGTGGCAATAAACATCGGATGCCTGAAGACAGAGGTCGGACGCAAAAGGCAAAGGGCTCAGAGGCACCTGGATATTGCTGATGAAAATATATATTTCCATACTGCTTATCGTTATTGTGCTTTCTGCTGCTTTTAAGGCCCATGCTGACTGGGCTGGAAACGAAGGTGCTTACGGGTGTAATGAGAAGAGGGGATTTTTCTCAGTTGCACTTGTAATTAAAACAAGTTCACCCGAGTATGACGAGAACCCACATAGCGTTCCTCAAAAGCTAAAAGACGGAGTAAGCACGACGGCCTGCGTTTTGGCAGGGAAAGAAATCATCTTAAATGCATTGCAAACGCCACCATCCGCTCGTGGAATGTGTATGGGGTCAGGGACAATAACAATAAATAGCCTGACTATCGATGGCCAGACTATTTTATCAAACGAGAAACTTGGTAGCTGGTGCGCAGACGACGGGGAGAGACTAATAAGAGCCGACATCAAAGTAACGAATCAAGTGGAATCAAAATTCGAAATAACCTTGTGCTACGCCGACGCCTGGAGCTGGTGGCCCGGATACACCGGCCTAAACTGCTCAACAAACACATGGGATGATAATCCGGATTTAAATTTCTAAGTGCCTAGAAGCACACTAATACTAAATGGTACTAAAAATGCTCGGCTTACGTAGGGGCACTGTAACCCTGAAAAGCTACACCAGTGACTGGGCGGCTATATTCGAAGATGAAGCTCGGCATTTTCGTCTTGAGCTAGGTAATAAGATTATCGCCATTGAACATATAGGAAGCACCTCTATACCCGGCATGGATGCAAAGCCCATTCTGGATATAATGATTGGCATCAAGCACATGAGCAAGGCCATCACAATTTTAGGCGACTTGGAAAAGATGGGATATCAGCGTCGAAGCAACGCTGACTTGCCCGATCGCGTGTTTTTGGTTAAGGGCCCAGAGGCTCGTAGAACCCACCATTTGTCTATAACCTATATGAACAGCCCATTTTGGCAAGATCACCTTACCTTTAGGGATGCGTTAAGGAAAAATGACCGCCTGGCCGCAGATTATTTTGACCTGAAACGAAAACTTGCGGTCAAGTTCAGCACAAACCGTGATCGTTACACAGCGGGAAAAGAAGCGTTTGTTCGAACAGTTATTGATAGTTATAGTTAGCAATTTTGTGGATCAATTAAGGCGAGCATCAGCGCATGACAAAGGAGCTTTCAGGGGCGAGTGTTGAATGGCTGATAAGAGCTATCCAGAAATTACCCGCGGATGAACCTGTAAGAAGAGGAACACCAGGCTATAACACATATACAACGCAGAAAGACCATTGGCTTGGTTGGCTCGATCCATCGGCTGATACTGGAACTTATTCTCGGAAATCCAAGCCGGGAAGTGGAGCGCGAGTCGTATACAATCGAATTGTCGAGCCAAAACTTCTGGTGTGGCTAATTACGGCTACCAAGGTCCCAGAAGACCTGATTAAAAACGCAATAACAGAAGCAGATTCAGTAGCTTCTCTTGCTTCGAAGTCTGCAGCAATACGTAAACATGTGCCATGGGACGTTGTTGCCAGGGCTCTTAAAAAGTACTCCGATACGGATATAGATACGCATTAAAGAATCAAACAACTACGCACCTGCAACACCGATCGTTGAGGTGCTGGCAAAGGGGGAGAAAGAAAAATGGTCGCAACTAAACAAGAATATCAGAATGCACTTCTGCAGATACGTGATAATGGTAAACTGCGCAATACCAAATATCTGCAAATGCTTCGTGCTCAGTATGCGAGCCCCAACCACACCAATACATCCACAAAGATCGCAGAAGCGGTCGGTTATGAGAATTACAAAGCTGCAAACCTTCATTACGGCAAACTTGGACATGAAATTGCCCATGTGCTGGGATACGAGCCCCCTAAAAGACAGAATGGCGAGCTAATGTGGCACTGGACGTTGTCGTCTGGCAATGACGCTTCGAATGAAACCTTGGATGGACACTATGAGTTCGTCATGCGCCCCGAGTTGGTCGCAGCCCTTGAAGACATGAGGTGGGTAAGGTAGTTGCCGACAAGGCTAAGTAGGTATGGACTGAAGTTCACACACTAGATCGGCCGCCTAAGCCTAACGAGGAGCCTGTTGATACCAACATCTATCCGCCGAGTCATACATGGTTATAACCTGTGCTTTAAGCCAGCCGCAAAGTCAGACGCTATATCTCTGAACTCAGCTCTAATCCCCTCCTACTTGTAGGCATACTCACAAGCGAAGAAGTACACCTATTCTTTTGCGTCAGACATCCGACCTCAGACGTCAGACATTCCTTACAGTACTCACCACCAACGACGCATTGACCCCACCAAACCCAAACCCATTACACAGAACATGCTGCAGCGTGTGCTGTTGAGCTTTTTCCGAAACCAGGTAGAGGTCTTCCAGGCCCTCATCCGGCTGCTGCAGGTTGAGGGTGGGGGGTAGGTGGTGATGGCGCAGGGCCATGACTGAGAAGACTGCTTCGATGCCACCGGCGGCACCGAGTAGATGGCCGGTGGCGGATTTGGTGGCGGAGATGGGAATATGGGGTAGCGCCTGGCCAAACACCCGACGCAAGGAGGCGATTTCCGCCCGATCGCCCACCGGGGTGGAGGTGGCGTGAGCGTTGATATGGTTGATATCCGCCGGCTTTAAGCCCGCCATTGCCAGCGCCCGCTCAATGGCCGCCGCCGCACCGGAGCCGTCTTCGGGGCCAGAGGTAATATGGTGGGCGTCGGCGCTGGTGCCGTAGCCACTGATCATGGCCAAAGGCGTGGCACCGCGAGCCTCGGCGTGTGCCAGTGTCTCTATCACCAGTATGCCGGCCCCCTCCCCCATCACAAACCCGTCCCGCTCGCGGTCAAAAGGCCGTGAAGCCTCGGCGGGAGACTCGTTGCGGGTAGATAGTGCTTTCATGGCGTGAAAGCTCGCCAATGCCAAAGGGTCTACACAGGCTTCGGCGCCCCCAACCAGCGCCACTTCCGTCTCGCCGCTGCGCAGCAAGCGCATGCCGTCGCCAATGGCTTGCAGGCCAGCGGCGCAGGCGGTCACCGGACACCCCAGCGGACCTTTAAAACCATAGCGGATAGACACATTGCCCGCCGCCAAATTGGCCAGAAAGGCGGGAACGGTAAAAGGGGACAGGCGTTTATAGCCGCGTTCACTCAGCACCTGCTGAGCCCGGGTAATGGTGGGAAAGCCGCCGATACCACTGCCAATCAGGGTGGCGGTGCTCGCCTGCTCCACGGTGGACTGCGGCTGCCAACCGGCCTGAGCCAGCGCCTCCTGGGCAGCCGCCATGGCGTAGACAGAAAACCGATCCAGCTTCTTGCGGGCCTTGGCATCCACCACAGCGAGCTCATCCAGGCCTGCTTCAGCATCTTCCGCCCTGTCGGGCACCATGCCCGCCACCCGCACCGGAAAATCGGTGGTATCGAAATGCTCTATGGCGCGAATACCCGAGGCAGAGGCCAGCAAACGACGCCAGACAGCCTCGACACCACAGCCCAGCGGGCTGACAATACCCATACCGGTAATCACAATCGGGGAATTCATGAGGCCTCCATTTTCTGACATCAATGTGTACAAGGAGGCACATTACCCCAACTTAATATATGATCAAGATAATTTAATCAGCCACGGGGAAAGCTGTTATGCCCTATTCCAAAGCCCATAAATCCCGCTCCAGAGACCGCATTCTCAAGTCCGCCAGTGAGCTTTTTGCCCGCTATGGTTTTGACAAGGTCTCCATTGGGGAGATTATGAAAGTGGCAAGACTGACTCACGGGGCATTTTATGCGCATTTCGAATCTAAACAGGCCTTATTCAAGGCCTACCTCAGCCAGGCTTTTCAGCGCAACCAGCGTGCACGCTTGGCCAAAGAGCCTTTTACCCTAAAGCACCTGACATCACTGGTGACCGATTACCTCAACTTGCGCAGCGTTAAAGAGGAATCCCGTGAACCGGGCCCTGAGACCATCCTGATTAACGAAATCGGCAGCGACGAGCCCGAAATCCGCCAGCTCTATGAGCAGGCCTACCAGCGTATGCGAACCATGCTGGAAAAGCGCATTACCGCTCTCAGCAGGCTGCAACAACTGCCCTTCCCGCCCGACCGGGAACTGATTGCACAAAAATCCCGCGCCATTCTTGCTGCTATGGTGGGAGCGGTCGCTATCGCCAAGAGCATTTCCCGGGAACAGGAACAACACCAAATCCTGGAGGCGGCCCAACAGCAGGTGCTCGGAATTTTGTATCAAGGCGCAACGCGAAGTTAACAGGCGGTTAATCTGGGAACAGATTCAAGGATGCGTATAGTTAGTGGCTCCGTGTCCGTTAAACGTTTTCGCTGTTTTTAGTCAATTTAATCAGGCAGGTCATCGAATGAGATCATTGTGGGTAGTGGCCTTACTGGGGCTGGTTGCTTGCAAAAGTGAGCTGGCGACACCATTACCTCAACACCCGCCTGAGTCCGTTAGCTTAGGTTGCGATGATTATCAATCCATCGAGACTGAAGTGGGAGTCTTATATAACAACGTATGGAACAAGCAGGCCGATGATACCGGCAATGCAACACAGTGCCTGACATCCAGGACTGTTGAAGGAACCCTTCAATATGGATGGTCGTGGAGCTGGCCAAAGGGTAAACGCGTCATCTATGCCTATCCCCAAATTAAACGGGGGCCTTCGCCTTGGGCCCCCAGACCCAGAGGCGATAACAGGCTTCCCGCGAGGATTGCGGCCATACAAACACTCGAACTTGAATTCGACACTGAAACTGCCAGCAGTGGCATTTACAATCTAGCTGCCTCAATGTGGATTACCACAGAGCCGGTGACAGGAGATAACCCACGACCCTCGGCAATTGCCGCCGAAATGATGATCTGGACCTATGCCTCTAAGGGACATTTCAACCCTGCCGGCAAGAAAGTTACTGAAGTTCAGCTTGACGGCACTCTCTGGGAAGTTTGGGTCGACCGAAGTTGGGGGGACGCCTCTGGCGTGAACGACAATCAATGGACCTACATCACCTATCGATCCACAACCAATTCACAGAGCGCCAATCTTGACCTGACTAAGATGCTCGATTATGCAGTCCAACAGCAGTGGATTTCAGCAGAGCAGTACATCTCAAACGTAGAGCTGGGCAACGAGATAATGAGCGGATCCGGTGTCACCTGGGTCAAATCATTCAATTTAATGATACAATTTATGCAGTAACCTTCGGTCGAATAATAAAGTACAGCCAGAATTTAAGCGGCAGCAAGCGCTTGCCAGGAAGGGCTTCAAAAGTAGACTAAAACAAATGGAAATAAAAACATTCTCTTATCATAACTTCCCCAAAAATCCCTTGGGATATTACACCCAACTTGCTATAGTCATATGCTCAAATCTACTGACTATGACTTCTCTCGAGGCAATAAACATGATTCGAAAAACTTTGTCGATTTTGATCGCCGTCCTATTCACTTCTTTTTTGGGCCTTGTGGCTCATGCCGGAGAAACAAAGGAGCCAATACGTCACTTTATCGCCGTACAGTTCAAGGCCGGGACCACTGAGGCTCAAATTCAGCAGGTAACGGATGCCTTTCGCGAACTGCAAGAGAAGATTCCGGGTATCACCTCCTTCGAGCATGGTGTTAATGACAGCCCCGAAAACCTCAACCGCGGTTTTACTCACGTTTATCTACTGACATTTGAAAACACTGAGGCGAGAGATGAATATCTGCCCCATCCTGAGCACAAGAAATTCGGGGAAATGGTCAAGCAGCTTGATGTTCTGGAAAGCTTGTTTGTTATCGACTACGCTGCACAAAAATAAGACCCGTACCGGGCCCAGCCCGGTGCATTACCTCTCTACCCAATTCTGCGTTATGCGTCCGACCTCAGACATCCGACGTGATCTCATGACAATTGTCACCCCATCTGATGACAAACATCAATACCCCTGACCCTCACCTTCGGGGACACTACCCTGGTAGCACTACAACCCCATAGGAGAGACACATGATTCGCCATTACCTGCAACCCCTTGCCGGCAGCCTGCTATTGGCTTTTGCCTTAAGTACGGCCGCCGCCGACACCAAACTCAGCGCTATCGAAGACGCTTTTCAAACTTCGGATGCCGCCGCTCTGAGCCAATTACTCGAATCTACTGAAGGCATGAATAAGCTTGTCGCTCAATATCGATTAGCCGGCCTGGCCATGGGTAATAATCAGATGGAGAAAGCGCAGGCATTACTGGGTGATCTGAAAAACGGCCTGGAAACGGAAACCGGCGCCCACCCTGAAAATGCCGAGGCTTGGGCCCTGCTGGCCAGCACCTATGGCATGCTGAGCGTCGGCGCATCTCCCGATGAGGCTATGGAGCTTGGCATGAAGGCGAGCGAAGCCGAGAGCCGCGCACTGGCCACTGGCCCGGAAAATCCTATGGCGCTGCTACTGATCGGAATTAACAAGTTCTACACGCCGGAACAGTGGGGTGGCGGCGCCTCCCGGGCGCCGGCGCTATTCGAGCGGGCCGTAACCGCTTACCAGGCCGGTAAGCTCGATCGCACCTGGGGCCATGCCGATGCTCTGGTATGGCGCGGCTCCACCCATGCCAAACTGGGCAACCAGACCCAGGCTGAAGCCGACATCAACGCCGCTGTCGCCATGGAGCCCGATTACCAGTGGGCCAAGACCGTTCTTGATCGCCTCTGAACACACTCAGTCTGTCAAGCGCTGCAAGGGATGGGGCGTGATGAACGATGAACGACAGTATGGGTCACTTTAGTTCTGGAGAGATGCTCAAGCCAGAAAGTACCCAAGCATTCGAATCACCTGTGATATGGGCCTATAATGGCCTAATGCCAAGCATACGGATTTCAAAGAGCATCCATTATTTTCACCAGGAGCATGCATGAGTTTATCATTTCATATCAACTTCAACGGCAATTGCCGTGAGGCATTTGAATACTACGCCGAAAACCTGGGAGGCACTATAGGCAAAATGTTAGCCTTTAAAGACTCCCCTGCCGGGTCTCAAGTCTCTGCAGACTGGCAAGAGAAGATTGTCCATGCCAATATCGCCATCCATAACGTAGAGCTTGCCGGCGCCGACCTTTCTCCTGAACAGTATCAGCAGCCCACGGGGTTTTGCCTGTTACTGTGCTTCCCTACAGCAAAAGATGTAGACACCACCTACGACAAGCTGGCGAAAGGAGGTCAAACCATCCTGGCACCGCAAAAAACCTTTTGGTCATCACGCTATGCCATTGTCGTTGACAAATTTGGCGTGCCCTGGAAGTTTAATTGTGCCACCTAATCATATGCCCCGACTTTTGGCAATTTTCACAAATGGCGATCATTACATGAGTAATGATTGTGAATAGTTTTGCAAAAGGCTATGAGATTATAGAGAATTTCCTGCCTGAGAAAGAGCTCGCATCCATTCTAGAACAGCTGGCAAATTTTACCCTGCCGGCTTCGTCTGGCGGCATTCGACATATTGATCAAAAAGCGACGACAGTAGCGGCTTTGGCTCGCTCGGCATTTATGCGCGATCAGGCAGAACGATACCTGACAGGCTCGGCCTCTTTTGTCAGAGCTATTCTATTCGATAAAACCCCTGACAATAACTGGCTTGTCAGTTGGCACCAGGATAAAACCCTTGCCGTTTCCATGCGATTTGAATTGTTAGGATGGGGCCCGTGGAGTCATAAGGAGGGTGTTCATCACGTCCAACCGCCCGTGGATGTGCTAGAGCAAATGGTGACATTCCGTATTCATCTCGACAAGGCGGACCAAAAGAGTGGTTCTCTGCGGGTTATGCCCAGCAGCCATACCCTGGGGTTACTCAGCCAGGCCGATATTCAGCAGTATATAACGGTCCACGAACCACTGCACTGTGTGGCTCCTGTCAACTCCGCGCTGGTCATGCGCCCCCACCTGCTCCACGCCTCCAGCAAGGCCGCTACACCTTCCAGAAGGCGAGTCTTACACCTGGAATACTGCAGTTACAAACTACCTGAAGGTGTGGGATGGGCTTAGTGCCACCTATTGATCTGAAACCACACTAAATGCGTAATTATACTGTCGAAGATAAAACTCCCAGCAATACGCAATCCTCGCTGAACCGGTTTTTCGACACCTGAGCCCCTCGTATTGTCATTGGCTTGCGCGAAAGGGTTGGCTATCTTTTTCATCAATCGGATTATTCGCCAGGCAAACTGATCCTGCAGTTTTTTCGAGGCCCTCGAGGTTGATTTAAGCGTCACAATAGGCACGAGCTGGTTTATCACCGGCCGGCTAACTGTTCGCCGCATCATGATTCATCAGTTTGGCCCTGGTATATGTGCCGGTGCATTGGGTCATGGCGACTTTTTAGTCACATTTGTGTTGCTAATCTATCGTTTTTACATCATCTAACGACTGTCGATTCTTGGAGGAATAGCAATATGCACAGGCCATTGAAGAATATAGGCAGGCACTTGAAGCAGGTGCTCTGGTTAGCGCTATTGACATTTCTGGTGGGTTTTTCATGTTTTGCCCGTGCGGCGGAGGCGCCCGGCGGGATGACCATCCTTGTCAAAGATCAGATTACTGACCGGCCCCTCCCCGCCGTCCAAATCAAAATCACAGAGCGGGAAACCGATGTCACACAATCTGTTGTAACTGACACCCAAGGCCGTATTGTCGTTGAACAGCTCGACCCTGGGCTATACTCGGTGAATGTCGCCAAAAGCGGGTTTTCTTCATCATATGAGCCAAGCGTACGCGTGATTACGCGCAAAAATATACAGATAGAATTCGAACTACTTAGAGATCAGGCGATTGAGGAAGTAGTGACTCGAGCACGGCAAGCAGATCCATATGCATCCGCTAGTAGCACCTATCTCGATAGAGAAGCGTTGCGGAGTGCTGTTGGCGGTGGCGCAGACCCCCTGCTGTCGCTGGACGGCTTACCCGGTCTGGCATCCGCCAGTGAATTCGCGAGCTTTAGCGTACGCGGGCGCGGACCAAGAGATAATCTGTTATTCGTAGATGAATTTCCCTTCGATAAAGCGATACATTTTGATGCAACACTGGGCGAAGAAGAAGATGTCGGGGGTGGAGGCCGTTTCTCGATTTTCGCACCGAACGTCATTAGCGGAGCAGAATTTTCACCAGGCGGGTGGAGTGCGGCATATGGAGGCAAGGCTGCATCGCTACTCAAGCTGGAAGTCGCCGATGGCAATCCAAGCCCTTCAGCCAGCTTACGCTTTGACCTTGCGGGCTATGAAATAGGTTACGACGGACCTATCGGTATCACTGAAGACGCAACTTTACTCGTTTCTGCGCGACAACTGGATTTCGGTTCTTTGTTTGAAACAATCGATGAACTCGATATTGGGGAACCTGTCTTAAGAGACATCATCGTAAAGTCCGTTACTCCCATTAACCAGAACAACACCCTCGAAATTCTTTTGATAGATACACACGAAGACTATACCCGCGGCGTGACTCACGTGTTTGAATCTCCCAATTTCGAAGATGCAGCACTTCAAGACTCTGAACAGGATAGTGACTTGTATGGCCTGACACTGCGATCGCTGGTCGGGAATGAAGCCGTATGGATCAATAAGTTATACTACCGAAGTAGCGACAAGATCAGTTCAGAGGGTGAAGCATTTCCCGATCTTGCACCTGAGGGAGCCCCCGCGTCAAGTTTTCCGGTACGGGAAAACATTATTACCATCGGCGAAGAAGAGACAGAAATCGGTTGGCGAAGTGATTTCGAGACCGTTAATCAATGGGGTGTGTTTAGTGCCGGTATCAGAGTCACGCAAATTGAACTGGATTATGACACAACACTAAATGGCGACTGGATCCGATTTGTCTACGACGACGATGATTACAGACCTGACCCAGATCAAAAGTACATCGTGTTGACTCCCGAAAATATCAATTCCTCACTCAATCAGAAAGAAACCAACTATGCAGGCTACGTAGAGCAGGTTTTCGAGCGTGGCGACTGGGATATCAGCACAGGGGTGCGCTTTGAGCGGGACGGTTTTGCAGACCAAAGTTTGGCATCGCCCCGATTCAGCGTCAACTGGCGACCAAGTAAGGCAGTTAGGTATTTTACGACCGCGGGACTCTTCCATCAGTCGCCACGATTTTTAGACCTTGCTGCTAACGAGTCAAACATCCTCGAGAATGAAGAAATTACCCACACCAGTCTCGGCTTTGAAGTTTTCCCGAGCTACAACTGGTCGGTGTTAATGGAAGCTTATTATCAAAATCTCGACAACCTGGTGGTAGACCTTGATCGAGCGAACGGGACCTTTGCAAACATTGGCGACGGTCGATCCTACGGCATCGATATCGTGGTTAACGGCACAATTCTTGAAGGCCTTTACGCTACAGCCACCTACTCATATAACGATGCCGTAGTCGACCGGAAAGATGGTCGCGGAGACGTGGCCGCCGAATTCAGCCGTGAGCATGTTGCCACACTCGGACTGACCTGGGAAATCAATGACCGCTGGAAGGTCGCCGGGCGCTACAAATATCTTTCTGGCAGACCAGACGATCTCTTTATTATTCACGCAGACGTATTGGGAGAAGGACAACCCCTGCGTTACTCGAAAGAGATTACAGAGCGCAATGTCGGTCGCAAGAGCAGTTCCGGCCTGCTAAACGTTCGCGTTGACTACCGGCGCGCATTCGGACCCATAGATGTAACAACTTTTCTCGACATTATCAACTTGACAGGAGCATCTTCTAGCGACGACTCCGAGTTTGACTACCGTCGAGGCGTCGAAGTAAAAGATGAAAGTGAAGCCGAACCCCTTATTGGTCTTCGCCTGGATTATGCCTGGTAAAAAAGTAGGTAAAATATGGCACATGAACTAGCAGGCTGTTGAAAAATCTGGTTTTTCCGAGCACATGTGCCTTTCTAATAGA
>CBFGUT010000019.1:0-20415 GCA_965652265.1 uncultured Cellvibrionaceae bacterium
CCACTGGATCCATCCACCTCGCCCAACCTCTGGGTGATGCATGTGCTGATCGATGGTCAGGAAGTGGGTGATCCGGACCCGACTTTGCCTTCGCCGGAAAATACCCTACCCACCCGGGCCTCTTACAATGTCCATTTCAATAATGACGGCACTCTCAATGAATCTCTCTCGGACACCATGTTGATTTCCAACTGGGTGCCCCGCGATACGAATGGCGATCAAATTGGCGCTCTGGGACCGCAAAACGTATTGCAGGGTGGACAAACGCCGGTGGTGGAGCCACCCACCAGCTCCAATTTTGAAATCGATTTGCTGGGTTCCACCCAGTTTGGCGCTCCCTTTGCGGTAGAGGATCTTGACCAGAATGGCTATACCACGGGTCGCCTGGCGGGGCTGGATGTGGGGGAAGACGGCACCATCTTTGCGCGCTTCACCAATGGCGAAGCCCAGATACTGGGGCAGGTGGCACTGGCCAACTTCAACAATGTGGAAGCTTTGAAACCGGTGGGTGACACCATGTGGGCACAGACGGCGGATACCGGGGAAGCGGTCATTGGCACACCGGGCTCCGCTTCACTGGGCTCCATTAATTCCGGGGCTCTGGAGGAATCCAATGTGGATCTGTCGGCGCAGTTGGTGAACCTGATTATTGCCCAGCGCAACTTCCAGGCCAGCGCCAAAACGATTGAAACCGCCAACCAGACCACCCAGACCATTATCAACCTGCGCTAATAGCGGCTGGACTCACCGAGCGGCAAATGGCGGAAGCCATTTGCCGCTCTTTTGTCGGTGGTGTCTCAGGGCACCGTCTGTATTTATCCAAGCCATTGAAAAATAAGAATAATTTCTTCTGGCACGGCGATTGCAAAAGACTCTGTAAACCTGGCTGTTTCGCGTAAAAACGCCAAAAAAACAACGGAGTCCACTATGGATAAAGCCCTGTATATCGCCATGACCGGTGCCAAGCACAATATGCTTGCGCAAACCAGTCGCGCCAATAACATGGCCAATATCAATACCACCGGCTTTCGCGCCGATTTCGCCCAGGCCCGCAGCATGGGTGTTTACTACGGCGATGGCCTGCCTACCCGTGCTTATGCTCTCACCGAATCCCCCGCCACGGACTTTACCCAGGGAGCCGTTGTACAAACCGGTCGCGACCTGGATGTGGCGATTAACGGAGAGGGATTTATTGCCGTACAGGCGCCCGATGGCGGACAGGCCTTTACCCGCGCTGGCGACCTGCAGGTGGATGCCGCCGGTATTTTGCGCACTGGGGCCGGCCTGCCGGTACTGGGCAATAACGGTCCCATTGCCTTGCCCCCCTTCGAACAACTGAGTATTGGTCGCGACGGCACCATTTCGATCGTCGCCCAGGGTCAAGGGCCGGAGACACTGGCCGAACTGGACAGAATTCAACTGGTGAATCCGAACCTGGGTGAATTGCACAAGGGGAACGACGGACTGCTGCGGCATGAGCAGGGTATCGTTCAACCGGCCGATGCCAATGTCACCCTGGCCGTGGGTTCACTGGAAGGCAGTAATGTCAATGCCGTGGCGGAATTTACCGAGATACTGAGCCTGTCGCGCCAGTATGAAATGCAAGTGAAACTGATGCAGACGGTGCAGCAGAACTCCGAAAGTTCCGCGCGCCTCTTGCAGATCTCCTGATAACAACCGCTTGATGCGAGGATAACACCATGCACGCAGCACTCTATGTCAGCAAGACGGGCCTGACGGCACAGGACAAGCAATTGACCACCATTTCCAACAACCTGGCCAACGTCGGTACCGTGGGCTTCAAGCGCGATACTGTTACCTTTGAAGACTTGCTCTACCAGGTTCAGCGCCAGCCGGGTGCCCAGAATACCCAGGACAACGAATTGCCTTCCGGCTTGCAGTTGGGTACCGGTGTAAGAGTGGTGGGCACCCAGAAACAATTTACCAGTGGCAGCCTGCAAGTGACCGATCAGCCCCTCGATGTGGCGATCAATGGCCGCGGTTTTATACAGGTGCTGCGCCCCGATGGCAGCCTGGCCTATACCCGCAACGGCCAGCTGCAGATCAATGGCGAAGGTGAACTGGTCAATGCCGATGGCTATGTGATTGAGCCCGCCATCAACGTGCCCGAAAATACCAGTCGTATCACCATCAGCACTGACGGCGTGGTCAACGCCTTTATCGAGGGTGAAGTGGAGCCCCAGCAACTGGGCGATATTCTGCTGGCCGATTTTGTCAATCCGGCGGGACTGCAGGCCATTGGTGGCAATCTGTTTCTGGAGTCAGTCGCCAGCGGCAACCCCCTGATTGGTGCGCCTTCGGAGAACGGCATGGGCAGCTTGCAACAGGGCATGCTGGAGAACTCCAATGTGGAAATCGTGCAGGAGATGGTCAATATGATCACTACCCAGCGGGCCTACGAGTTGAACTCCAAGGTGGTCTCCACCGCCGACCAAATGTTGCAGCACATAACCCAGACACTCTAAAGGTGGAACGCTGACATGAAACGCCTGCAAAACTTGTGTGTCGTCCTGTTAATGGTACTGGCCAGTGGCTGTGTGGTAAATCCACCACCGCGCCCGGGCGACCCCTACTATGCGCCTACCGCCTCGGTGCCGACGCCGACGCCGGCGGCCACGGCCGGTTCCCTGTACCAGGGGTCGCGCAGCATGAGCCTCTATACCGATGCCAAGGCGCGCAATGTGGGCGATATTATTACCATCATGCTGACCGAGCGTACCGTTTCCAGCAAGTCTTCCGGTGTGACCGTCAACAAAGACAGTTCTACCAGCCTGCCGGCGGGAACATTGCTCGGCATGTCGCCGACCCTGGATGGCAATCCGCTGGATACCAATGTCTCGCAGGAGCGTGAATTTTCCGGCGACGCCGGAGCCGACCAGAGTAATAGCTTGAGCGGCAATATTGCCGTGACGGTGGCCGATGTTCTGCCCAATGGCAACCTCGTGGTACGCGGTGAAAAATGGATGACGCTTAATCGCGGCGATGAGTTTATTCGCGTGAGCGGTATTTTGCGGCCCGAGGATATTTCGCCACAAAATACGGTACCTTCCACCCGGCTGGCAAATGCCCAGATTTCCTACAGTGGCAGCGGCGAACTGGCCAGTTCTCAGTCTATGGGATGGTTGTCGCGTTTCTTTAACAGTGCCTATTGGCCTTTTTAAGGTGTTCACATGAAACAGTTACTGTTACTGCTAAGTGGTCTGGTGCTGAGTCAACTCAGCCTGGCCGAGCGCATTAAGGATATCACTTCAGTGGCGGGTGTACGCAGCAATCAGTTGATTGGTTACGGTTTGGTGGTGGGCCTCGATGGTACCGGCGATCAAACCACCCAATCGCCTTTTACCACCCAGTCCTTTAATAACATGCTCAAGCAATTTGGCATTACCGTGCCCGAAGGTACCCGCATGCAGATGAAAAATGTGGCAGCGGTCATGATCCAGGCGGAGCTTCCCGCTTTTGCCAAGCCGGGCCAGACCATTGATGTAACGGTCTCCTCCATCAGTAACGCCAAGAGTCTTCGCGGAGGGTCACTGTTGATGTCGGAGCTCAAGGCAGTTGACGGCCAAACCTACGCCATTGCACAGGGTTCGCTGGTGGCCGGGGGGTTCAGTGCTGATGGCCGCGACGGTTCCAATGTGACGGTCAATGTTCCCAGTGTGGGCCGGATTCCGGGCGGTGCCACGGTGGAGCGACTGGTGGAAAACAATTTTGCCTCCGGCCAGCCTATTATTTTTAATTTGCATCACGCCGATTTTACCACCGCCAATCGTGTGGCCAGAGCCATCAACGATATGTTGGGACCGGATGTGGCGCGACCCATTGATGCGGTTTCCGTGCGTGTGGATGCCCCGCTGGATCCCGCCCATCGGGTAGACTTTATGGCACTGCTGGAGAATATCGAAGTCTCGCCCGCGGAAGAGGCGGCGCGCGTGGTCATCAATTCGCGCACCGGCACGATTGTAGTGGGGCAACATGTGCGCGTGTCACCCGTGGCGATTACCCACGGCAGTCTTACTGTGTCGGTGTCAGAAGACTTCGATGTCAGCCAACCCAATCCTTTGGCACAGGGAGAGACGGTGGTCACACCCAACTCGGAAATTGATGTGGAAGAGGAAGTGCGCCCCATGTTCAAGTTCGCGCCGGGTGCCACGCTGGAGGATATCGTTCGCTCCGTCAACAATGTGGGCGCTTCGCCATCCGACTTGATGGCCATTCTCGAGGCGCTGAAACGCTCCGGTGCCCTGCGGGCGGAGTTAATGGTGATCTGATGAAAACGCTCCCCGTCAATATCACCGAACACGCGCGCGATACCGCTCTTAACAATCGGGGGCTGGATGCCATTAGCAAGCTCGGGCGCGACCGCGACCCGGCGGCATTACGGGAAGTGGCACGGCAGTTTGAAGCCATGTTTCTGCAGCAAATGCTCAAGTCCATGCGCTCGGCGAGTGATGTCTTTGCCCAAGATAATTTTATGAACTCCAGCGATACGCAGTTTTATCGCGACATGTACGACCAGCAGCTGACGCTGGAAATGTCGGCGGGAAAGGGGATGGGCATTGCCGAATCTTTCTACCGACAGATGCTCGACGCCTATGGCGAAGCGGTGGATCCGCCGGAGCCGGCTCAACCCGAGAAAGCGCCAATCACAGAAAAACCGCAAACTTCCAGCTCCGCAGTCTCATCCAGTCTACTGGATCAAGCCAGCACACCCGAGGCTTTTACCGCGGCCATTCAACCCTATGTTAACTGGGCAGCTTCGGTTTTGAAGATCAGCCCCAAGGCCATTATGGCTCAGGCGGCGCTGGAAACCGGCTGGGGCAAGCATGTGCTGCGCGATGAACGGGGTAACAACTCCTATAACCTGTTTAATATCAAAACCGGCAGTCAGTGGGCTGGCGATCGCCTTGAAGTGTCTACCACCGAATATCGCGGTGGTGAGGCGCGTCGGGAGCAGGCCGACTTCCGCCAGTATGAGTCGCTGTTTTCCGCCTTCCGGGATTATGTGCAGTTGCTGCAAAAACCCCGTTATCAACAGGCGTTGGCAGCGGGTGATGATGCGGCAGCCTTTGCGCGTGAACTACAGCGTGCGGGCTACGCCACCGACCCCGAGTACGCCGATAAAATTATTGCCATTACCGAGGCCGACGTGGTCAAACGGGGTTCGGTTAATGGCGGCATGCAGGTGGCTCAAGCCACTCTCAGTGGAGACCAAGGCTAATGTCCGGGATTCTATCCAATGCGGTATCCGGCTTGCAGGCCAGTCAGTTGGCACTGCGTACTACCGGTCATAATATTTCCAACGCCAATACGGCAGGCTATAGCCGCCAGCAAGTGGAGTATGTCACCCGTCCCGAACAACAGGTGGGTAATGCCGGCTTTGTTGGCAGTGGTGTTACCACGGCCTCCATCGAGCGCATAGTAGATCAGTTTGTCACTGCACAGTTACGTATGGATACCTCGGCTTTCCACCAATTGGACAGTTTTAACACCAATATCGGCAAGGTGGATAAACTGTTGGCGGATGCCAACACCGGCCTGTCTAAAGGCATGCAAACATTTTTTGCAGCCTTGCAAAATGCCGCCGACGACCCCTCATCGACCCCTGCCCGACAGTTGGTGATTAATGAGGCAGAAAGCCTCAGTAACCGTTTTAATCATTTATATGACCGCTTTACCGCTATTGAGAAGAGTATTAACAGCGAGGTGAAGACAATCACTGAACAGATTACGACACTGGCCCGATCTGTGGCGGAGCTGAATGAAAAAATTGCCCAACATGGCGCCAATCGCAATCCCCCCAATGACTTGCTGGATCGCCGCGAAGAGGCATTAAAGCGATTGTCGGAACTTGTGTCCGTCAATGCTGTGCAACAGGGCGGCGGCGATATTAACGTATTTATTGGCAATGGGCAGCCCTTGGTGGTGGGCACCACCGTCAGCCGCTTTTCGGTGAGCCTGGACGGCGAAGTGCTTCTGACCAATGGTGTGCAGTCGTCTAATGTTACCAGGCAATTGCAGGGTGGAAAACTGGGTGGGTTACTGACATTTCGCGAAGATATTTTGCACCCCTCCATGAATCACCTGGGGCGCATCGGTATCGTTCTGTCGGATGTATTCAACCGTTTACAGGCCGAGGGACTGGATCTGGATGGTGATTATGGTCAGCCTCTGTTTGGCGATATCAACGATATTAGCCTGGCGCGCGATCGCATCCAGCATGGCAATAATGCCCAGCCACAGAACCGGGTGCTTAACCTCACTTTTGAAGACACCAGTCTGTTAACCACGAGTGATTACCGTTTCCGTATCATGCCAGGATCCAGCAATTATGTAATCACACGCCAGGAAGATGGTGAGGTTGTGGGTCAGGGGGTGCTGAGCGGCGCTTATCCTGCAGAGATTCGCTTTGACGGCATGTTGTTGACACTGGAAAGTGGCAGTTTTCAAGGCGGCGATAGCTTTTTGATTCGGCCCACGGCCAATGGTGCACGGGATATGGAGGCTCAGCTCACTCGCCCCCAGGATCTGGCACTGGCCGCACCGGTGCGCACCGGCACCAGCTTGTCCAATACCGGTACTGGGGTTATCAGTCAGGGCGAGGTGCTGAGTCTGACCGATACCGAGGGCAATCTCTTGCCGGCGTTTGCCACTCCGCGAGAGTTGAGCCCCCCGATTGCGATTCGCTTTACTTCACCGACCACCTATGAAGTGCTGGATAATTCCGACCCGGCCAATCCGGTACCCCTGGTGCCCCCCATGGCGCACCAGCATTTCATGCCCGGAGTAAACAATCCGATTTTTGCCACCGATCCGGGGGAAACCCGGATAATCGGTGATGGCGCCGCCACCGGCTTGCCGGCGAGCAGTACGGTGGCTACTTATCCACCGGATTCGCCGCCAGCCAATGGATATCCAGCAGAGCAGTACACCTTCTCCCGTGTCAATCCTGACACCGGTGCCGTGGTCAGTCAGTCTCTGGTAACCAGCCCCAATGCCTCGGCGGCGCAGACGGCGGCCTTGATTAGCGCGGTGCCGGGAGTCTCCGCCAATGCTTACACTACGGCATCGCTCACCAATGTATCCCTCGCCAGCTTGTCGGCGCCTGTGCAAATCACCGTCAATGGCGAGCCCTTATTGGCATATGACGGGGGCGCTCCTACCGCAGCGGTGCCCGACCCCAATGTGGACGAGTCGGCGTTTTATGCCTATCTGGCCGAGCAAATCAACACCAATGATAATCTCGCCAGTCTCGGGCTCTACGCGGTCAGCGGCGCCGCTGCCGACGGTTCGCCCGAGGTACGGCTGCAGGCGGCTTCGGGAGTCAATCTGGATATTCGTTTCGAGGGCAATGCGGGCGATAGCCTGGGTGTTAATGACAGCAACGGCAATCCCACCCAGACGCTGCCCGGGGCCGGGGCCGGCACGGCCAGCGGCGTCACCGTGGGGGGGCGTATCGATATCACCCTGGCGGGTGGAATCCAACTGACCACCGCACCCACCAACAGCCAGATACTTGGCGATAGTAGTGCCCCCGGCTTTGCCCGGTCTTCCTATTTGGGCTATCAGGTCTCTATTAAAGGTGAGCCGCAAACGGGCGATACCTTTACTGTGGACTTTAACAGCAATGCCACAAATGACAATCGCAACGGCTTGCGGCTGGCGGCCCTGGAGGGACAGGCGGTTATCGATGGAGCGCTCAGTCTTACCGGTGCCTACGGCGAGTTGGTGGAAACCGTGGGCACCAAAAGCAGTCTGTCGCGAACCAATACCGATGCCAGCCGCAGTCTACTGGAACAGACACAGTCCTTGCGGGACAGTATTTCCGGTGTCAATCTGGATGAAGAGGCCGCCAATTTGATCAAATATGAACAGATGTACAGTGCCAATGCCCGGGTGATCAGTGTGGCCCGGGATTTGTTTGATGTCTTATTGAACTCGGTCTGAACCGAGAGGTAAACCCATGCGTATCTCCACATCGCAAGTGTTCAATATCGCCAATATTGGTATGCGTGATGCCCAGAGTGCGGTGGCCCGCACCCAGGAGCAGATATCTTCGGGCAAGCGTGTGCTGTCGCCTGCGGATGACCCGGTGGCCGCAACTCAGATACTGAAGCTCAACGAAGAGTTGGCACGATTGGAACAATACAAAAAGAACATGGATGTGGCGGAGAACATCCTTAACCTGGAGGAAGTGGCTATCGATGGTGTCGTCAATCTGCTGCATCGCATGAAAGCGTTGACGGTGAATGCCGGCAATACAGGTGTGCTGACCGCTAGCGACTATCAGCCGCTGGCGGCGGAGGTGGAAAGTCGCCTGGAAGAGTTGCTGGGGTTGCACAATACCCGCAATAATTCTGGCCAGTATATCTTTGCCGGGCACCAGGGAGCGACCCAGCCCTTCGTTAACGATGGTGGTGGCAATTATCGCTACCAGGGCGATGAAGGGCAGTTGCGGTTACAGGCTTCGGGTAGCGTCTCGGTAGCGGTGTCAGACTCTGGCAGACGCCTTTTTGTAGACATCCCCAGTGGTCATAACACTTTCTATACGCAGGCCAGCGAGAGCAACAAGGCGGTGCCCCCGGCGCGGATCAGCGCCGGACAGGTTGTCGACCAGGAGGCCTTTGATGCCCTTTACCCCAGGGACTTGGTGATTCGTTTCAACGATCCCGGCGATCTCTCGCCCCCAGGGCAGAACTTTAGCGTGCTGGAGAAGGAGACGGGCAGGGTAGTTCAGGCCAATCAGCCTTATACATCGGGCGACCCCATTGAGGTGGCTGGTGTGCGCGTGATCATCACCGGTAGCCCTTCGCCCGGGCAGCCGAGTAGCCCGGGCAGTCTCGCCTTTGCTTTTGGTGGAGCGGTGGATTTTTCCCTGGCACCCTCCACAGTGAATGTTACAGTGGCGGGACGCACTGAGACGCTGGTGCTCGATCAGCCGGTCAACAATATCAACGACCTGGTCAATGCCCTGACCGCCACAACTGAAACGGTAGCGGGCAGTGGTGCCGGGGATAATGCCGAGCGGCTGGCGCGCCTGGGTGTGGAGGTGACACCCGCGGGATTGAGTGTACCGGGGGGGTGGAACCTGCGGGTCAGTGCCGGGGATGTTGCCACGGATACGGTAATGGGTTTCGCTACCACGGGGATGGGAACCCAGTCGAACAACGGTCAGGTGGGCGCACCCGGCGACAGTTTTAGTATCGACAGCACTGACAAGGAGGGGCTGCTGACCTCCTTGTCGCGCCTGGCCCGGGCCATGCGACAGGTGGAAGATACCCCAGAGAGCAAAGCCGAACTCGGGGCCGTGGTGGCGCGCACCCTCACGAATCTGGATAATGCCCTGACTCATGTGGTTTCCGTACAGGGTGAAGTGGGTGCGCGTCTCAATACTTTGGAGAGCGCCCGAGAACTCAATGCTGATAGCAAGCTGTATACGCAAAAGGTATTGACCCAACTGGAGAGCCTGGATGTAGCCGAGGCGGCCACGCGCTTGGAAATGGAGAGCTTTATTCTCTCGGCCGCCCAGCAGAGCTTTATCAAGGTGAGTAACCTGACACTGTTTAATTTCTTGCGCTGAGGCTAATGTGGCGGACAACGCGCTAAACCAACTGCTGGACCAACTGGATGCCGATACCCTGGCTCTGGCGCGGCTGGCCAGTGAGGGTAGCTGGGAGGCATTTGCCCGCTACCAGCGGCAACGGGATCAGCGGCTGCAGGCACTGGACACTACCGTGGCGGCGGCCCTGCGTGCGGGCAGCCACAGCGAGGCACAGGTGCGCGAACGCTTGTTGAACTTGCGCCAGCAAAATGAGGCATTGGCACGTTTGGCCGACCACACCAAGGAGACGCTGGAGCGCCAGCGAGCGGAATTGGAACGCAAGACGCAGGCCGTCAACGCGTACCGCGGAGCGGATAAGTCCTGAGGCTTATAACCAAACGCAACCTTTAACTGGTTCTCTATTACAAGCCATTCTTTCAATTTACACATTTTCTCCTAAAGCCGCTCGCAAGCCTGTCGATAACCTGAGCAGAAGTTCAGGAAATATCGTCTGACTTCCCAACCATCGGCTGATCACAGCTGGCAAGACTGTGAGCAGGAATCAAGCTTAGGAGATTACTCATGTCACTCGTAATTAACACTAATGTTGCCTCCCTGAACTCCCAGCGTCAGCTGATGAACTCGGGTCAGGCATTGGATCGCGCTACTGAGCGCCTGTCATCTGGTCAGCGCATCAACTCCGCCAAGGACGATGCCGCAGGCCTGGCCATTTCTAACCGCATGACTTCGCAAATTCGCGGCCTCGACCAGGCCATCCGGAACGCCAACGACGGTGTGTCCATGATCCAGACCGCCGAGGGCGCTCTGCAAGAGGTGACCAACATTCTGCAACGTATGCGTGAGCTGTCCATTCAGTCTGCGAACGGTATATACTCCGATGCAGACCGCGGACAGCTGAATGCCGAGGTGCAGCAGTTGAAAGAAGAGCTGAACCGTATTGCTGATACCACGTCTTTCAACGGGCAGAAACTGCTGGATGGCACCCTGGGTAAAACCGCTTTGCAGGTGGGTTCTGAAGCCAACCAGACCATTAATGTGGAGGTGGGCTCCTTCAAAACCAATTCACTGGGTGGCAGTGCTGGCGATGTGGTGGGTGAGGCCGTGGCCAATGGTCTGGCAGACTTGAGCGCCTTTACCGCCGCCGATGCCGATACCACTCTCTATGTCAATGATGTGGCGCTGAGTAGTCTGGCCGATGCCGATGCCGGTACCACACTGAATGAAAAACTGGCTACCATCAATGCCGACCTGGAAGGCAAGGGTGCTGAAGCCTCTGCACTGGTGTCTACCCAGGGTAACAGTATCGGTGATGGTCAACTGACAGCGGGCACTGATACCCTGACTCTGGCGGTGGTGGATGGAGATGGGAACAGCCAGTCCTTTGTGCTCACCGGCACCAACAGCATGAATGAGCTGGTGCAAAAAATCAACGACAACACCACGATTTCGGCTTCTCTGACCGATGCCGGCAAACTGGTGTTGAGCCAGGAAAACGCAGTTTCTATCAGTGTCACCGGTAGTGGTACTGCAGCGCTGGATGCGGCTGGCTTTGATGGCAACGAGACAGATGGCAACTTCCGTCTGGTGTTTACTGATACCAGTAGTGATGGACGTGGTGTAAAAATTGAAGGTGCCGATGACCAGGCTGCCAGTGCCACGATGATGACGAATGTGGCGGCCTTGGGTCTGGATATCCAGGATGACCAAGGTAACTTGCAGGGCTCGACAGTGACCTCGCAAAATACCATTAATGAGGGTGACTTGATCATCAATGGTGTGGCTCTAGGCAAGGTGGAGGCCGGTACCGATGCCACGGAACAGCGCGACAATCTGGTCGAAGCCATTAACAAAATCAGTCACCTCACGGGTGTGGTGGCCTTCAATGGTGATGCTACTGACTCCCTTGCACTGGGGTCCACCACGGGTGATCTCAGCATCAAGTATGGGGATAATGCCGCCTCCACCATCTTTGGCGATACCGGATTGCAAGAGCGTAACTCCGCCGAGGGGGCCGGCTCCATTGCTGGGGTGAACATTGCCACTGCCTCGGGTGCCCAGCGCGCTATCGGTATCATTGACGAAGCCATTACCCAGGTCAGTGAAACTCGCGCAGACCTTGGTGCGGCCAACAATCGGCTTGATTTCACTGTCTCCAACCTGGCCAACGTGTCGGAAAAAACATCGGCTGCCCGTTCGCGGATTACCGATGCCGATTTTGCTGCCGAGACGGCCAACTTGAGTCGTTCACAGGTACTGCAACAGGCGGCAACTGCCATGCTGGCTCAGGCAAATGCCCGTCCCCAGCAGGTACTGTCACTGCTGCAATAAGGGAGCCAGGCTGCCCCGCCGACTACCAGACGGCGGGGCAATTAAACCGAGGACAAGACCATGAGTGAAGTCAACATTGTAAGAGGCACCTCCTATATGCCCGCCAGTCATGGCAAGGCCTCATCTGCACCGGTCGATGACACGGGGGTAAAAACCGGCAACTCCTTGCCGGTTGATACCACACCGTCAGCCCCCGAGACCAATGGCAAAAGCTCGAATGGGACTTTTTTACAAGACGTGACTCAGGCTGTGGCGCATATGAATGAATTTATTCAGTCGACACAGCGAGACCTGCATTTTACTTATGATGCGGAGCTGGGTGATACCATTGTGAAGGTGATCGATAGCACGACACAAGAAGTCATTCGACAAATTCCCGATGAGGTTTTTCTCAAGTTGGCCCGAGAGTTGAATGCCGGAGAATCGGTGCCACTATTACAGGCCCAGGCTTAGCCTGGTGGTGTATACAGACTGGGGTGCCTTCGGGCCCCCTTTTTTGTTTGCGGATCTGGCAGGCTGATTCGTCATCCAGGCGCCGTTTTGAAGGTGTGTGTCCACCCATCGAAAAATGGCAACGACGAGTACGGATCAGCCTGCAAGCCCCGAAGGGTGAGGTCTGAAGCGCATATCTGCTGCGCCTTGCCTCAACTGCAGCGGCTGCATTGGTTTTGCCTGCCAGCCTGAAAAAGGCTAAAGTTTAATCAGGCGGAGCCGAAAACCCTCAAAACCCTCAATGTTGCATTGGAGTTGGTATGATAGGCAACGACATTATCAGCAAGATCGGTGGCGGATCCGGCATCAATACCGGCAGCTTGATTAATGACCTGGTGGAATTGAATCGTGCCCCGGAACAGCAGCGGCTGAATCGGCGTGAGGAATTGCTGCAGTCTCAGATTTCAGATTTTGGGTTGTTGCGCAGTGCCATGGGAGAGCTGGAGTCAGCTGTGGCGGCGGTGTCCAACCGCGACACCTTCGACGCCAAGGCGGTTTCTGTGCCCGATACTTCGCTGTTGTCTTTTACCAAGCTGGAAGCCAAGGCGAATGCGGGTAATTATCAGCTGCAAATTGAGCAGACTGCTCAGGCTCACTCCCTGTCCTCCGCCGCTGTGGCCGATGTAAAAGCCCCACTGGGTAAAGGGGAAATAACTTTGCAGTTTGGCAATTGGAATGCCGCCCTGGACAATTTTGATGTCAACCCCGATCGTACTGGGGTGACGATCACCCTGGATGAATCCAATAACTCCCTGACAGGTCTACGCGATGCCATTAACGGCGCCGATGTGGGTGTGCAGGCGCGTATTATCAACGATGGCAGTGGCTATCGACTGCTGTTGAACGGTCCCAGCGGAGCTAACAATGAACTCAGCCTGACCGTCAGTGAGGATCCACTGGAGCCGGGGTTGGCCATGTTCAATTTTAATGAGTCCAGTCAGTCTCTGACTCAGCAACAACAGGGCCGGGATGCTCATATACGCCTGAACGGTCTACTGGTGACGCGTGAGAGCAACCGGGTTACGGATGTTATTGAGGGGCTGGAGTTTGATATATTCAACAGCAATCCGGCGGAAGTGATCAACGTCAATATCACTGCCGATAGAAGCCTGGCCGAATTGGCTATCCGCGATTTTGTAGAGGCCTATAACACCTTTGTGAGAGAAGTGGAGCGACTGACGGGCTTTAACGAGGAAACGGGAGAATTTGGAAGTCTGCAAAATGACTCTCTTGCCAAGAACCTGATGCAGAACATTCGCGGCTTCCTGGGTTCGGCCATACGCGGGATTGATAGCGGTTTTAGTACCCTGGGGAGCCTGGGGATCTATACACGGCGTGACGGCACCTTGGAAATCAATGAAGACCCCGACCGTTCCAATACCAATTTTCAGGCGGCGTTTAACAATCATTTTCAAAAAGTGAGGGACTTTTTTGTTCCCACCACCCAGTCCAGTGATTCACGGGTGTTGGTTAACGGTTTTAATAACCGTACACAATCCGGTAGTTATGATGTGGTCATCACCCAGGAGGCGCAAAAAGGTTATTATCATGCCGATCCCATGGCGTTGGGTTTTCCTCTGGACACCACGGGCAAGGATTACAGCTTTGGCGTGCGGGTTGACGGCAAGTCCGCCAACATCATCAGCTTACCGGGCGGCAAGGTATATGCCTCGGGTGCCGAGTTGGCGGCCGATTTGCAATCACTGATTAACCTTGATGATAAGCTTCAAACCCAACGGGTCGGGGTATCTGTGAGCTTTAACGATAGTACCAATGCCCTGGAGTTTACCTCTAATGCCTATGGTGAGGCCAGTGTGGTCACCTTCGATAGTGTTGGTGCCGATATGGCAGACCTGGGTATTGCGACCGGCGCGGGCGTTACCGGGAAGAATGTGGCTGGCACCATTGGTGGTGAAGCGGGATTTGGTTACGGCAATGTGCTTTTGCCGGCGTTGAGAACGCCCGCAGAAGGCTTGGGGTTGACGATTGCTCCTGGTGTCACCGAGGCGACGGTCAATTTTTCCCGCGGTCTCGCTGGTGGGCTGAACTCGATCCTGGATAATTTTTTGGCCAACAATGGGCTCATCAAAGCGCGCGAAGGGAATATCAAGCAAGACTTGTCCGCAGTGGCAGAGGATAGAGAGGCATTGGAGAGGCGTTCAGAGGCATATCGCGCGCGTCTGCAAAGCCAGTTTTTAGCCATGGAGTCTATTGTCAACAGTCTAAACAACACCGGTAGTTTTCTTGATGGCATCCTTGATCGCTTGCCTTTTACCGCTCGAAAATCACGATGAAAATCTGTGCGGAAGTTGATTTTTTTTCAGTGAAGATATCAAGTTTTAGCGCAATAGGTCGTCAACCTTAATAAGATTTCGCATTCCTTCAATAAGAGATGGCCTTCTATGAACTATTCTGCCGCAGCTCGCCACTATCAACAGGTCAATGTGCACTCCAGGGTGGTGGATGCCTCCCCACATCGGTTGATTCAAATGTTGTTCGAAGGGGCGTTGGAACGTATCGCCCAGGCCAAGGGCGCCATGGTCCATGGCAACAGAGCGCAAAAAGGTGAGTTGATTGGCAAAGCGGTCAAGATCGTGCAGGGCCTGCAAGGCAGTCTCAGTGATAACGAAGGGGGTGATCTGGCCGCTAACCTGGATGATCTTTATGACTATATCGTTCGGCGGCTGATCCAGGCCAATAGCGCCAATGACCTGGCGGGGCTGGATGAGTGCGCCCGGTTGCTCGGAGAGATCAAAGGCGCCTGGGATGGCATCGCTCAACAGCAGCAACCACTGGCGGGAGAAGTGTTGTGAGCCTGCACGTGGTGGCTGACCCCTGCCTGCTAGGCGAGGCTGGTGTCGAACAGTTGCGGCTGTTGCAGGCAGACATGGTCGCGGCCCTGGCGCACAGTGATTATTTGCGCGTACGACAACTGGATGACGCCTGCGCGCGCCTGATAGATAAACTGATCGAAGCCAATCGCGATAATCGGGCGTTGATGGTGGCGGCGCTGGTGGACCTCAAGGGAGTTTACGCCCAGCTGTTAAGCGCCTGCCAGCGGCAACAGACACTGGAGGCCTGCCCCTGATGCCGAGCTACCGGCCGGAGGAGGCCGCCCGCCATTACCGACAATTGGGCCTGGAGGGCGAGGTAAGCAGTGCCTCGCCGCATCGGTTGATTCAATTGCTGTTTGAGGGCTGTCTGAAGCAACTTAAACTGGCGGTCGCGGGTTTTGAACACAGCGACCTTCCCACTCGTGGCAAGGCGGTCAGCCAGGCCATCAATATTATCGAGGCGCTGCGTGGCAGCCTCGATCACTCCACCGGGGATCTGGCCGGGCAGCTCGATAGCCTGTATGAATATTGTTCATTTCGCTTGCTCGATGCCACCCGCTATCAGGACAAAGCGCTTGTCCTGGAGGTTATCCGGCTCATTGAGACCCTTAAATCCGGCTGGGACGGGATTGCCCCTGAAGGCAAAGCTTGAGAAAATATCGCGGAAAGCACTGAACAGGATCCTGATCTTGTGCAGTGGCTTCCTGGAGCCGGCGTTAACACCTTCCTACAGCCTGGGTTTGTAGTGTCATTTGTTTGACGAATCCTCGCGCGGCGTCTATTAAGTATGTAACTCGACGCGATTCCATCACCAGGAGTGTGTCAGCGTTGGATAGGGGCGTGTGAATGTGTGATGACAACAAGGTGCTGGTAATCGACGATACCGACACCAGTCGTGAGCTTAAAGTGATCTTTTCCTTTCTCGGTGAAGATACCCGTTTTCTGGATTGCGCGGCCTTTAAGGACTATATCGAACAGCCGGTGCAGCAACACAAATGCCTGCTGGTGCTGGTGGAATCGACGACCTTTCTCAACAATGGCGACCTGCTTGCCAGTATCAACCGCTGGAACGATGAATCCGCCGTTGCGATTCTGGGCGAGCTGCCGGCCGCTGACAATCGGGATTCGTTGCCCATCAGGGTGATTGGCTCTCTGCCTCTGCCGCTGACCTATAACCCGCTGATGGATATGCTGCACCGGGCGCGACTCTACAGCGATGCCCAGAGTGCCAACAAACGCCAGACCAAACGCCGCCCGGTTCATCTGTTCCGCTCCCTGGTGGGCACCAGCCGCGCTATTCAGCTGGTACGGGAAATGATGTCTCAAGTGGCGGACAAGGAAGTTTCGGTATTGATCACCGGCGAGTCGGGAACCGGCAAGGAAGTGGTCGCCAGAAATCTGCACTTTCATTCTGCGCGTCGCGACAAGCCTTTTGTGCCGGTCAATTGTGGCGCCATTCCCGCCGAACTCTTGGAAAGTGAGCTTTTTGGACACGAAAAGGGAGCCTTTACCGGCGCCATCACGGCCCGGGCCGGACGTTTTGAGCTGGCCGAGGGCGGCACCCTGTTTTTGGACGAAATCGGCGATATGCCGCTGGCGATGCAAGTCAAAATTTTGCGGGTGTTACAGGAGCGTTGTTACGAGCGTGTGGGTAGCAACAAAACCGTGGAGGCCGACGTGCGCATCATCGCCGCCACTCACCGCGACCTGGAGCAGATGATCGCTGAAAACCGCTTCCGCGAGGATCTTTTCTACCGGCTTAACGTATTTCCCATCGAATTGCCGGCCCTCAAGGATCGCACGGAGGATATTCCCCTGTTGATCAATGAGCTGGTATCGCGCATGGAGAGCGAAAAACGCGGTTCCATTCGTTTTAACTCGGCGGCTATCCTGTCCCTGTGTGCCCACAGCTGGTCGGGCAATGTGCGCGAGCTGGCTAACCTGGTGGAGCGCATGGCAATCATGCATCCCTATGGGGTGGTGGGAGTCACCGACTTGCCGGAAAAATACCGCCATATTGACGTGGATGAAGAGGAATTTGCTGTGCCCTCTGCGCCTCTGTCCAGCAGCACCGGGCCGGTGGGGCTCAAGGACACACCGCTGCTGCCAGAACAGGGCATCGATTTGCGTGAGTATCTCACGACTCTGGAGCGCGATCTGATTCAACAGGCACTCAACGACACCGGCGGTGTGGTGGCCCGAGCGGCGGAAAAGCTGGCCATTCGTCGCACCACCCTGGTTGAGAAAATGCGCAAATACGAATTGCAGCGTTGATTGCGGCCTGCCAGCGTCAGCCAATTATTTGACTTTACCCTCTGCTGTTATTTGTAAGCTTCTGAAAAATATATAAATTTTCAGTTGGCACTAGTGTTGCAAAGCCCTTTGCAGAACCCGCTGCCCGGTGCAGTGAACTGTAAGGAGTTTTGACAGTGACACGATTGGCCCCTGTGGAGAACACCTACGCGACAACGCCTGCCGAGGGCGAAGGCCGTCAGCGCGAACGGGCACTGCATGATGCCTTTGCCCAGTTTTCCGATCTCTCCGAACAGTTAACGGCATCCTATCGGCAACTGGAGGCCAGGGTGGCTACGCTCAATGCCGAACTCAGTGAGGTCTCCGACCAGCGGATGCAGGAGTTGGCGGAAAAAGAACGGCTCGCCAATCGTTTGGAAACACTTATTAACTTCCTTCCCGGTGGAGTGGTGGTGCTGGATTGCAAAGGGGTGGTGCGTGAAGCCAACCCCGCTGCGGTGGAGCTGCTGGGAGAACCTTTGACCGGACTGCTGTGGCGCGAAGTGATCGCCGAGCGCTTTGCTCCGCGCCAGGACGACGGCCATGAAGTTTCCCTGGCGGATGGCCGCCGTCTCTCTCTGGCGACACGCAACCTCGGCAGCGATGGACAGATTATCCTGCTGACGGATCAGACTGAAACCCGTCGCCTGCAGAGTGAACTCAGTCGTCATGAACGCCTGTCTGCACTGGGGCAGATGGTTTCGGCGCTGGCTCACCAAATCCGCACACCTCTGTCGGCGGCCATGCTCTACGCCGGACACTTGAGTCGCCAGGGTCTGGACGAGACCAAGCGCCAGCAGTTTACCGACAAGATGACCAGCCGCCTGCGCCATATGGAACGGCAGGTGCGCGATATGTTGCTGTTCGTGAAGGGCGAGCTGCCCCTTGGCGATGTGATCACTGCCGACCAGCTACAGACGGAATTGGCTGAGGCCATGGAAATCCCGCTGCAAGCGGCGACCGCCGTCCAGTGCCGCTGGCAGGTGGACAGCTGTCATCAACGTTTGCTGCGCTGCAATCGTGACGCCCTGGTGAGCGCGCTGTTGAATCTGGTGGAAAATGCTCTGCAAGCCGGCACTGCCGATATGTGTCTGGACATTCGCATGAGTGTACTCGAGCGCGAGGAAGGCGCTTTTCTGGGTGTCTCGGTCACCGACAATGGACCCGGCATGAGCGAGGATATGTTAGCTCATGCCCGCGAATTATTCGTTACCAGCAAGTCCCAGGGGACCGGCCTGGGTCTGGCGGTGGTGGATGCCGTCGCCCGGGCGCACCGGGGCTATTTTGTGTTGCGCTCAAAGCCGGGGCAGGGCACCTCGGCGAGTGTCCTGCTACCACTGCATCATTGATTTCACGAAGGTATCCGTTATGACCCAGGTTGCAAGCAAACTCCAAGCCGCTCAGGCACCGCGATTGTTGATTGTGGAGGATGATCCGGATTTGCGTGATGCCCTGTCCGAGACCCTGATACTGGAAGGTTATGAGGTGACTGCCGCCGATAGCGCCGAACAGGCGCTGGTGAATCTGCAGCAGGACACTCAGATACAATTGATAATTTCCGACGTCAATATGGGCGCTTTGAGCGGTTACGATCTACTGCGACAAGTCAAGGCCGAGTACCCGCAGATCCCGCTACTGCTGATCACGGCCTATGCCAGTATTGAGGACTCGGTGACCGCCATCAAGGAGGGCGCGGTGGATTATCTGGTCAAACCCTTTGAAGCGGATGTGTTGCGCGATACTGTTGCCCGTCATGTGGGTGCCTGCGGTATGGTTCAGGACCAGCCGGTGGCCGAGGCCCCTGCCAGCCGCCAGCTATTGCAACTGGCGCAGCGCGTGGCGCAATCACAATCCACGGTGTTGATACTGGGAGAGTCGGGTACCGGTAAGGAAGTGCTGGCGCGCTACATTCACGATGCCTCGCCCCGGGCGAGTGGTCCCTTCGTGGCCATTAACTGTGCGGCGATTCCGGAAAATATGCTTGAGGCCATGCTCTTTGGTCATGAAAAAGGCGCCTACACCGGCGCTCACAACAGTGCTCCCGGCAAATTTGAACAGGCCGATGGCGGCACCTTGCTCCTGGATGAGCTCTCGGAAATGGATATTGGTCTGCAGGCCAAATTGCTGCGTGTGTTACAGGAGCGGGAGGTGGAGCGGTTGGGTGGACGCAAAACCATCAAGCTGGATGTGCGCGTGATCGCCACCTCCAACCGCGATCTGCGCGCCGAGGTGGTCGCCGGTCGTTTCCGCGAGGATTTGTATTACCGTCTCAGTGTATTGCCACTGGAGTGGGCGCCCCTGCGCGACCGGGCGGAGGATATTATTCCGCTGGCGGAAAAACTGCTCGCACGCCATGCTCGCCAGCAGGGGCGACGTCGGGTGAGCCTGGATAGCTCGGCGCGCCGGGCGCTGCTGGCCTACTCATGGCCCGGCAATGTGCGCGAATTGGACAATATCATGCAACGCGCGCTGATCCTGCAGCAAGGCAGCAGCATTGGTGAGGTTGACCTGGGTCTGGTGATGACCACCGGTAGCTACAGCCAGAAACCCAGCCTGCTCGATGGTGCCCGGCCGTCGGTGATGGCGCCGCCCCCCGCATCAGCGGGGGATGTCGTTTCCACTCTGGGTGACGAGACCGACGAGCCCCTGCCGGCAGCCCTGGGGCAGGATTTAAAACAGCGTGAACACGAAATCATCATGCAGACAATCCGCGAGCAGGGTGGCAGCCGCAAGAAAACCGCCGAGGCCCTGGGTATCAGCGCGCGCACCCTGCGCTATAAAATCGCCCGCCTCAAAGACGCCGGCTTCCCGGTGGACTGAGTCCCGTACAATCTTCCCTCTAACAGGCTGTTGAAAAACTATCTGCGTGGCCGCTGCGTCGTTAAAACC
>CBFGUT010000020.1:0-19682 GCA_965652265.1 uncultured Cellvibrionaceae bacterium
CGGGCGGCCAGACCAGCCAGCCGTCGCCCCACAGCCAGGTGGCCACCGCCAGCAGAATGAATACCGTGACCCCCAATAGCGCCGGTAACCGCAGCCGCCAGTCTTTCCAGCTGACGTGGAGCAAGAGTCCGTTCAGCCGCAACATCACCAGCGCTGCCGCCCACAGGGCGCCCGCCTGAAAAGCGCCACCCGGTGCCTCGGCACCGCGCCAGAGCAGATAGGCTCCCAGCAGAAACGCCAGGGGTGCCAGCCAGCGACACCAGGCGAGCAGTAGCGGCCAGGGTGGGTGCGGGTGGCGCGAGCTGAGTTGTAGCTGGCGAGTGCCCAGTAGGGCGAAGAGCACCACCAGCAGTTCCAGCAATGTGTCCCAACTGCGAAAGTTGAGCAGCACTGCCGTCACCGGGTGGGACACGCCGCTGTCGGTCATGTGTGCCTTCACTTGCGCGGGCAGGGGCTGGACACCGTCAGTCAGGGACAGAATGGCTTCCACCAGCAGGGGTAAAAAGGTGAGTGGCAGCAGTGCCGCCCATAACAAGGTGCGCGGTTGCGGGGCGCGTTCGGTACGGGGTGGGTGTTCGCGCAGGGCGCCCATCAGTAATACGCCGGTCAGACCTGCCCCGATGGCGGCTTCCGCCAGCGCCAGATCGGCGGCGCCCAGGCGCGCCCAGACGATGGCCATCAGCAGGCCAAAGCCCATAAAGAACACCACGCTGGTATAGAGGCGGGGCGCATAGAGGGTCACCGCCGCCAGCAGCAACAGCGAGATGCCCAGGCCGCCGTCCACCAGCCACTCAGTCATCCGCCGACTCCCGCGCACTGTCCCGCTCCCGCTCATAGCGCGCTAACAGCTGGCAGGCAGTGGCGCCGGAGGCCATGACCAACAGCCAGATGAGCAACATAAGTATGGCCAATCGCAGATCGCCCCGCTGCAACCCCAGGCCCAGCACCACCAGGCCCAGACCGAGCGTGTCGGCCTTGGTGAGCGCGTGCAGGCGACTGTAGGCATCGCCAAAACGCACAATGCCCACGCTACCCGCCACAAAGAAAAACACCCCGGCACACAATACCGGCCAGCTCAGCCACCACAGCCAGTCAGTCATCGCCGTCTCCCCGTAACAGCTGCACCAGCGCCGCCGACATGACCGCTGCCAGCACCGCCAGTACCAACGCCACCGCCGCCAGCGAGGCTGCATCGGCACCCTCGGCCAGCATCAATAACACCGCCGTACCCGTGGTAGCAAACAACTGCATGGCCAGCAGTCGGTCGGTGCGGGTGGGACCGTGCCACACCCGCCACAGGCCGGGAATCAGCGTCAGCAACAAGAGAGCGATTAACAGGTTCATGCGACGGCGGGTGCTATCAGTAATCGGTCCAGCAGCAACTCCAGCCGGGCGATGACGGGCTCCCAGTCACTGTGTTGGTCGAGGGCATGTATCGTCATTTGCTGATCGTCGCAATGGGAGGCGAGTGTGCCGGGCAGCAAGCCCACAACTGCCGAGAGCAGCAAACGCACACGGGGATTGGTGGAGGTAAAGCGGTAGCTCACCCAACCTGGCGCCAGCGGCAGGCGCGGGTGCAGGGCGCGGCGCGCCACATCCCAGCCGCCCAGCACCAGTTGCACCGCAAAAAACCCTAGGCAACGCGGCAACCTGCGCCAGTGCAGTTGCGGCAGCGGTAGAGCCAGGTACACAGCCACTGCAGCTCCACCCAGCGCCGCAGGAATCGCAAACAGCCAGCCCCTAAAGCCCGCCAGCAACAGCCAGAGTGCAAAAAACATCATGACCCAAAGCAGATACGTCCGCCATACTCGGTACATAAACAGCCCTCTTTCCCATAATGATAAGCGGCGCTTAAGGGATTATGATACGGGGCAACCCAGCCGATGACAAAAATCTGACAAGGATCATTATTTATGAGCGGTGTGGATGCATGGCTTTTGGCGCTGACACTTATGACCCTCGCCGCACTGCCCAGTGCCAGTATAGCGCTGGTAGTGGCGCGGACGAACTCAGGCCTGAAAGCCGGTCTGGCGGTGTGTGCCGGTATAGTGGTGGGCGACATTATCTATGTGAGCCTGGCGCTGGCGGGCATGGCGACGCTGGCGGCCAGTCTCGGCAGTTATTTTGTGGCGGTGAAATATCTCGCGGCGCTGCTGTTGATTGTGTTTGGCATCAGCCTCTGGCGCAACACGGGCACGGGTCTCCCATCGTCGACGCGGGCAGGACTGGCCAGCAGCTTTGCCGCCGGCTTACTGCTCACCCTCGCGGACCTCAAGGCCATTGTCTTCTATGCCAGCCTGCTGCCGGTTTTTGTCGATCTGAAGGCGTTGACCAAAGCGGATATCGCCGGCGTACTGGCCATCACTCTGCTCACCGTGGGCGGCACCAAGGCCGCCTACACTCTGGCGGCACACCACTGGCTGCGCCATCTGTCCGAGACGGCCCACCGCACCGCCCGGCGTATCGCCGGCACATTGATGCTGGGTGCTGGCGTGGTAGTACTGACGCGCGAACTGGAGTAAAAACCTGCATGAACCTTCTTGAAGAATACGAAAAACAGCAGCAATGGCGACATTGGGAGCAATACTTACCCCACATTCCTGTCCGCGGAAACGACCATGTGATTGATTTGGGGTGTTCGGTGGGCGGCGTATCGACTTTGCTTTCCAGACAGGTGCAATGGGTTACGGGGATCGATCTAAACAGTGACCTTATTGCACACTGCCAGAGGCACAAGGGAACAAATCAGTCATATATTTGTGAAGACTTCAAAAAGGTCAATTACTCATCACTGGCCCCCATAACCGGTGTTTGGTCGAGCTTTTCTCTTTCCTATCTTAAAAAGCCTGCAGATTTCCTGGCCGACTTACACACGATCCTGGAGCCCGATGGCTGGATAGCGCTGGTGGATGTTTCCTGTTTTTTATCCGGCAATATGTTTCAGGAAGGGAAATATTACGACGTGGTAAAGGAATTTGAAATGAATTCCTGGCGGTCGGGCGTGTATGACTTTGATTTTGGCTCCAAAATGGAACCACTCCTGAAAAACGCTGGATTCCATATTGTCCATGTTGACAATAATGTTGCCGATCCCGAGCTGAACTTTTCCGGACCTGCAAAGGCAACGATTATAGCCAACTGGAAAGCCCGTCTGGAACGACTAGAAGGTCTTCGCCGGCAGTGTCAAGAAGCCTACCCGGAAATCTGTAAAGAGATAATGTCGTATCTCGCGTCCCAACAGCGTTGCAAACGCAATAACGTCAGATTTGTCGTGGCAAGGAAAAACTGAGAATTCAATCTGTCTCTCCTCTTCAGGCCTCAGGCTGGGACCTGCCTGCCAATTGTGAAAACACTGTGAAAGTGACTATGGGTGAGGGCCGAAGACTGTTATTACCAAGTCCAGCCCATTACCATAGGGGCCAATCAATTCCCGGAATAGCTCTTAACATGCGTCTCACCCTCAGTCGAAAACTCTGGCTCGCCTTTTTCTGCACGCTGGCGCTCTGTGTGTTGACCATGTACCTGTTGCTGCACAACACGCTCAAGCGCGGTTTTTTGGACTATACCTCCCAGCAGGCGGTACAGCGGCTGGAAATCCTTCAGGAGGCACTGATTAATGTCCACCGGGAAGATGGCTCCTTCACCGAACTGACCCGCGACCCGCAGCGCTGGCTGGATTTAAAATCGATTATTTTCCCCGACCACAGCCCGGCTATGCTTGCCGCTGGCGAACACACTGGAGAAACCGACGACGATAAATCACCACATCACTACTACCGCGAGTTCGTCACCAGTATCAGCCTACACGACGTCAACAAACAACTGTTGATGGGCGTACCCAAGCAAGACCAGGCTATCAGTTGGGTGCCACTGGCAACAGGCGAAGTGATTATCGGCTATCTGGGTTTCGTTAAACCGGAGGTCGTGGTGCGGGAGGCGGACCGGCGTTTTATGAGTCATGTCCTCAGAGTGTTCGGTATTATCAGCCTGGTTATTCTGGTGATTTCCCTTGGAGTTGCTACCTTTTTCGCCCGCCGGATCAGCAAGCCTATTGTGACCCTGTCCGAAAACACCCAGGCCCTCGCTTCCGGTGACTACAGTCGACGTATTGAGGTGCAGAGCCAGGACGAAATCGGGCAGCTCTGCCGGCATTTCAACCAACTCGCCCAGACACTGCAGGCCAATGAACAGTCCCGCGCTCACTGGATCGCCGACATCTCTCACGAAATGCGCACGCCCGTATCGGTGCTCAAAGCGCAGATTGAAGCGCTGCAGGACGGCATCAGGCCCCTCAACAAAGAGTGTCTGGAATTGTTGCATAGCAAGGTATCGGGACTGAATGCACTGATCGATGACCTGTTCGAACTCACTCTCTCCGACATAGGCGCACTCAGTTACCAAAAGCAGAAAATCTCACTCACCCAGTTGGTGGCGAATTGTGTGGAGCAGTATCAGGCCAGGGCACAGACGGCGGGGTTAACTCTTGCCGCCAAGCTACCGGAACCCGTGTTATTACATGGCGATCCCAAGCGCCTGGAGCAGCTGGTGAACAATCTGCTGGAAAATTCAAATCGCTATACCAGGGCGGGCGGCCGGGTGGAAGTCGATCTGAGTCAGACGCCTCAAGCTGTCACCCTGCTGGTACGGGATAGCGCTCCCACGGTGGTGCCCCAGGACCGTGCCAAAATTTTTGAGCGCCTGCATCGCCTGGAGGCTTCCCGCAATCGCAATACGGGTGGTGCCGGTCTGGGTCTCGCTATCTGCAAAAATATCGTCTCCGCCCATCAGGGAACCATCAGCGCTGAAGACTCGCCTTTGGGTGGTCTGACCATTCGGGTACAATTGCCGAAAAACAGCGAATAGAAAGCCATGACTGTCCCCCTGATTTGTATTGTTGAAGACGAGCCCGAATTGGCACAATTGGTCGATGATTACCTGCGCGCCAGTGGATTTGAAACCCTGCAATTTCACCGTGGGGATGATGCCGAAGCCTGGCTCAAGGAGCATAAGCCCGATTTGATTTTGCTGGACCTCATGCTGCCCGGTATTGATGGTCTGCAGCTGTGTAAAAATCAACAGGCTCGCGGCGCTGTTCCCATCATAATGATGACTGCCAAGGTGGAGGAGATCGACCGGCTCTTGGGGCTGGAACTGGGTGCCGACGATTATGTCTGTAAGCCGTATAGCCCAAGAGAGCTGGTGGCGCGGGTAAAGGCGGTGTTGCGCCGCAGCCAGGGCGATTCCGCTTCGTCGGGAGGTGAAGGCTCAGCGACCGTGACACTGGATGAACATGCGCTAACGGTAAGCTTGTTTGGCGAGCCCATCGAGCTGACCGCCATTGAATTTAAGCTCTTCTCACTGCTGTTCTCCCACCCCGGACGGATATTTTCCCGCCAGTACATTCTGGATAACATCTATCAGGATTATCGAGTCGTTAGCGATCGTACCGTGGATAGCCATATCAAAAAGCTGCGTAAAAAGCTGATGACCCCCCACGACAAGGTCGACCTGATTCGCTCCGTCTATGGCAGTGGCTACAAATACGAAGCGCCTCTGCAGTAACTTTCCTATCAATGTTCCATTTTACTGTTGGGTGGCGCTGAGCTTGCCCGCATCGTTGGGTGGCGCGTAGCTTACTCAACCTACGTTTTGCACTTCAAAGACGATACTCCCTTGCACATTTCTTTCACATTTCAGTCACTTTCTTTCCGCAGTGTGGATGCATTCTAACCCTGTGCCCACCGCAATCCCCTCAGGAGAACGGCTGGGAAATATATCAATGCATTTAGGGGGTAACCCATGAAAAAGCTGCTTTTGATCGGACTGGCAATTACTGGTATCAGCGGTGCGGCCTACGTCGTTTCCGGTGAGGGCGGTGCAGGTGTGAAGCGTTTTACCGAAAACCTCAATCTGGATGAGGCTCGCGCCTACGAGGTGGAGCAGATACTCAGTTCCTACAAGGAGGTAAAAGAGCTCGCCATGAGCGGTCAGCATGAACAAATTCCGGTGTTTATCGAAGCAAAGAACGCCGAGCTGGCCGAGGTGCTGACCGACGAGGAAATGCAGCAGTTTAAGGAGAATATTGGCAAATGGGCTGAGAGCAAGGATTTTTCAAAGTACCAGAAATATTACAGCATGTATTCTGGTGATAAACAGGAACACCATTAAATGGTTATGTGTGCACCATTCCTGCCTTTGCGCGGGAATGGTGTTTGGTAGTGGAGGAGATTGAGCCGAGATTACCAGGGGGTACAGGTTTTCTGAAAAAGAGAGCCTCACAAAAATCCAATAATCAACCTATCACTAATATCATGAATAATGCGAAGGTCGAAAGATGAACCTGAGAATTGCCACCACCGTTACCATTTCCCTGATTTTTCTAACACTGATGATCACGGGTATATTGTTGTATTCAATGCCGTGGAATTATTTCGTGGGCGCCATTCATATCTGGGCCTCGATTTTTTTCATTATTGGTACCTTTTTACATTTCAAGAATAACTTCAAAATTTATCTCAGTCATCTCAGTAAAAAATTCGGCAAAAGCACAATGAAGTATGCTGGCTTGGGCTTTGTCGTCGTCGTGGCCGGCCTCATGCTCGGAGCACCACCTTTCGCTACCGTAATGGACTTGGGCAAAAAACTTCGCACCGCCAGCCAGCCAGTCACACGGGAATACACGTTAGTGGATTTGGCTGCGGACGCTGACCAGCCGGGTATGGATTTGTTTATCAAGGCCGGCAGTGCTTACGAGTCCGAGCCACAGCCTTACATGTTCGGTATTACCTATACCAGTGTGCCGCAGATCGCGGTGTGGATGGAAACCCTGGAAGGCCAGTATATTGACACCCTGTATGTGACCGGAAAGGCCGCCAGCTCCGGGTTTGGCGAGACGGATTCCGGCCCTACCCGGCGGCCCGAAGCCTTGCCCTATTGGAGTCATAGCCGCGGTATTCAGGAGGCCGATGGCTATTTTGTTCCCTACCAAAATAATACCGATTTGGACGGCGCCAGCGGCGCGACCCCCAAAAGCGACTATCAGGTATCGCTGTCGGCGCCACGCATGGGTAAATACCGGCTGCTACTGGAAGTTAATCGCAGTTACGATTTCAACGAGCACTATACCCGTGATCGTTTTCCAGATGACCCCATCTACAGCGGCGACGGCTCCTCTGGTCAACCCTCTCTCATCTATGAGGCGGTGATCGACTCGGCGAAGCCTGGCCAGTATTTACTGTCGCTCGTTGGGCGCGGTCACCATTCCGGAGCAGACGGCGAGTTGTACCGCGATCTCGAGGAGATCACCACCGCACGGGATATTCTGGCGTTTATTGTGGCCACTGTGGATTAATCCAATGTATGCAACCGGGCATTCAGCTGTTCTTCAATCAACTGCTTATGCTGCAGGTAGTGAATAAGCCGCAGGCCGGTCTCGGGGGCGATGAGCTCGGCGCAGGCGGTGAGGTCGAGATCGCTGATGTAGCAGTGGTAGTGTTTTTCCTGGCGGCGGTGACGAAAAATATACCTGGCCACCTGGGTAAATACATCTTCGTCATCATTAATGAATCGTTGTTCGTCGCAATAGAGTTGGTAGATGATGTTATCCCCTCTCGGCTCGGCGATAACGGTGATGTCGATAAAGGCCCCTTTTACGGGTATGCCATTTCCGTGCTCCTCCAGAGCATAGTATTCACCGCTTTCACTACATGTCAGTTGGTAGCGATACACCTCAGGGTCTTCGTTGGGCAGTAGGCTCTGGGTGACCACACTGTCGGCGGAGAGGCGTTCCTGCGCGGAGCGGATGAAATTCAGCAGTGGATGGAGATAGCTGTTGTCCCGCGTTTGCGGCAGTTGTGTCTGCCACAGGGCGCCACTGGGGTCTACCAGTGTATAGATGCAGCCACTGGAATGGCGTTCGTAAAAAAGATAGGTGCCGGGGTTATGCAGCGTGGCGCCAATGGCGGCGAGGGGGTGTTTTTGCAGGCTGCGCCTGTCAAGGACAATCGGGCTCCAGTGGTGTTGCGCCCGCCCCAGAATATTCAATAGCTGAGTCAGATCAGCGGCGGGGTATATGGCTGGAATATCCTGGTGGAACTGCAGCACGTAGTAGGTCTCGCCGGCGCTAAAGACATAGCGGCTATAAGCGGATCGAGTGCCGGTGTAAAAGCAGGCGGCGATATCGCTCCACAGCTCTTCCGCGCGGGTGGTAATCACCCGCGCCAGTTGCGGGCTCAGGCAGCGTATCACAATTTCCGGTGGCTTGTTGCGCGCCGAGGGTGGTGTCTGTCGCAGGTAGTAGAGAAGCGCTTCTGCCAAAGGGTTGTCGGTAAATCCGCGCACAATAATTTCGTGCCAGCTGTTGATGGAGGCCACGTCGATGCGTTTGATCAGGTTGTCTTTAAACCCGCTGTAGTTGAGGGCATCGGATTGGTTACTGATTTTCTCCAGCCCTTTTTCATGCAGTTCTGGATAAGGGAGTTCGCCCAGATTGATCACTATTAACTGACCGGTAATGACCGCGGGTTCCATAAAGGCCTGGTGGTCGGCCGTCAGTTCGGTGGAGGGTAGCCACTGGGCAATGGTATGGAGTAATTCGTGTTCACGCAGGGAAAAGTACAAGCCGCCCTGGCGTATGGTGAGCTGGCTGATGCGAGTCATAATGCGATTGCGATACGCCCAGATCAGGATTTCCAGCAGGTTGCCCGCCTCTTTGAGCAGGGTGCGGGAAGTGTCCTCCGCGGGGAAAGTGGGATGGCGGCTGCGGTAGAGTTGCCACGGTGCTATGGCGTCGGTGGCTTTTTCAATACTCAGATAGGCCTCGGAAAGATCCTGGGATATGCCCGGATTGAGTCGCTCAATCTTGCCAGCCTTGCGTTCATAAGCGGCATGCAACTTGCGCCCGAGGACTGCCAGTTCGCGACTGGAGATGGCAGCTTCGGCGATGGTGTTGCGGTTGATGCCGCTCAGCAGGCGATAGCTTTTGCTCAGTTCCGCCACCAGGCGATCGCGCTCCTTCTGCACCTGGGGCGCTTTCCACAGCCGGCGCCGGTCCAGGTGGGAAAGTTGCGGATAATCCCACTGCCAGTCGGCGGTGATCTGCTCCAGTAATAACCGTTGCCAGGATTTCTGGCCACTGGCGGGCCGGTGTGTCAGTGGCTTACCCACCTTGAAATAAAAACAGTGGCGGGCAATCTCCAGCCGTTCCGACTGGCCGGTATTCAGCAGATACCGCTCGATACAGCGGTATATTTGCACATAGGCGTCCAGGTCATTGGCATTCGGCTCGGCGCGATAGACGTCGCGCTTGAAGGCGAGTGCCAAAGGCTCCGCTGTGGGCGTCAGCGCATAGGCTTCCAGCAATAATAATTTCAACAGCGATTTATGCGGCGAGTCTATTCCCTTGTACAGTTGCCAGATACCCGCCCCCAGAAACTCGTTGGGCGGAATATGGGTGATGGGGCCAAAATCCACCACATCCTGCTTGCGCACAAAGCGTTTTTTCAACAACTGTTCGGTAAAGTGCGTGTAGTCGTGTTCCTGTTCGGCGGGTACCCACCACCACAGGGGTGTTTTACCCGCCAACCAGATGGCGGAGCGGTAGAATTCATCCAGCAGCAAGTGGTACTGGGCGCTGCCGCTGCTCTCGGCGTTCATGGGCGAGAGCGCTACCGCACCCTCGCTATCGGGACACATCAAAAAAAAGTGCGTTTCCAGATTGAACTTGGCCAGCGCCCAGCGGCTGATGAGTTCGCATTTGTGTTGCAGGGCCTGATGTGCCTCCGTACTCAGCTCCGGCTTGTGACACACCCAGATATCCAGGTCGCTGCTGTCGCTGTGAGCAATGGTGCCCACGCTGCCCATCATAAACAGGCTGTCGATCTGTGGGCGCCGGTGGTGCAGATCTTTCTTGTAGACAAAACTGCGCGCCAGGGTTTTTGCCTGGGTAATCTGCATGTTGTCAGGTTCAAAGGCCGGTATCCCCTTGGGGGTATCGCTGCCATTGAAGCCGGGTAACATCGGGTGGTTAACATGAAACAGCAGCGGCAATAAATCCACAAACACCTGTTGACGTTCGCCCAGCGCCAGTCGCGCCCGTTGCAGGCGGATTTGGTTAAGGCCGAGAAAGCGTTTTTTTAAGTGTTTGAGGACTTTGCGGTCCACGCCCGTGTCGGGGTGGAAATCGGGCAGTTTGCCGGCATTGCCGCTGGCCCGGTCGGTCAACTGCCTGGCGGTCATGTGGAATTGTTGTCCTGTGTCTCGCAGTTATCCAGCCAGTCGCACAATAACTGGTAGAGCGTTTCGGGCTGGATGGGCTTGCTGATATAATCGTTCATGCCGGCCGCCAGGCATTGCTGACGATCATCGGGCATTGCCTGGGCGGTCAGAGCGATCACAGGCAAGTGTTCGCAATCGGGTAGCAGGCGCAGTTCGCGGGTGGCTTCCAGACCATTCATCACTGGCATTTCCACATCCATTAACACCAGGTCGAACTTGTCGGACGCGGCGGCCAGGGCGTCGATTGCCTGCTGACCGTTGTCCACCGAGATAACTTCCACACCTTGTTTGCGCAGTATGCCGGCGGCTACAGTCTGGTTGACCGGATTATCTTCCACCAATAGTATTCGGCGTCCCCGAAGTCGGGAAAAGCGGTGTTGATCGGTGGCCCGCTGCGGCAGCAGTGTCTCGGGAAAGCTGCGGCAAATGGCATCGAACAACCGCGATTCGCTCACCGGCTTGGAGAGAAAGTCGTCCACATAGTCGCTGTCGCGGTAGTCCAGAAAAATTTCATCCCGATGAAAAGACGAGACCAGAAAAATAATCGGCTTGTGGTCAATGTCACTGGCGGTTTTGATATCACGCGCCGCCTCCAGACCGGATTTCAGCGGCATTTTATAATCCAGCAAAACCAGGTCATAGGGGGCGCCTCGGGCTTGGGCGTCACGGATTTTTTGCAGCGCGCGATGGGCGTCCCCGGCGGTGTCGATATGACCCACCAGTTTGCTGGCAGATTTGGCGAGAATATCGCGGGCCAATTGGTTGTCATCCACCACCAGCAGGCGAATGGCTTTACAGGCGCGGGAAATACTGTGAATGGCATTGGTGCCGATCTGGCTTTTCTCAAAATCGGCGGTGAACGACAGGGTCGTACTCACGCCCGGCTCACTGGTGAAATTCAGCGTGCCGTTCATCAGGCGCACCAGCAGTTTGCAAATTTGCAAGCCGAATCCCTCGGTGGTATCGCGCCCTTGGTAGGGCATGTGCGAGAGACTCTGCCGCAACTGCTGTAGTTGGCGCGGTTCCAGGCCGGTGCCAAAATCGGTAATGCTGAAGCGCAGAGTGACGCCGGTTTTGTTGGCGGTGACGTGGGCCGCCTTGACCAGCACTTCCTCGCTGTGGGAATACTGCAGGGCGTTGGTCACCAGGTGGCTGATCACATGCCCCAGCCGTGTTGCATCCCCGCGCAGGAAACGCGGCACGGACTCCTCAATATCGAAAATAATATTGACGGGCCGATGCAGTGCATTGGCCTCGAACATGCGCGACAAGCGCTCGAATACCTGTTCCAGGTCAAAGTGGCTGTTGTCGAGAATGATATTGCTCGCTTCCAGCTTGGTGTAGTCGAATACCTGGTTGATCACTTGCAGCAGCGACTCGGCGGCGGCGTGCATACCGGTGACGTAGCTGCGCTGTTCGTCGTCCAGTTGGGTTTCGCTCAACAGGTGACCGAGGCCGATAATGGCGTTCATGGGTGTGCGGATTTCATGGCTCATGCTGGCGAGAAAACGGCTTTTGGCATGGCTGGCCATTTCTGCCTGGGCCTTGGCGGTCACCAGTTGCTCGCGGCTCTCCACCATGGGGGTAATATCGGTGAGGGTGCCTACCATACGCGTGGCTCGTCCGTCGGCGTCTGGTTCCACCAGCAGTCCCTGGGTGTGTACCCACAGGGTATGGCCATCGCGGTGCAGCATGCGGTGTTCCAGCGTCAGGTGTTCCCGGCGGTTGTCGATGGCGGTACGCAACTCCAGCTTCACGGCCTCGGCATCCTCGGGGTGCAGGAAGTAATCGCACAGGGTGTCGAATGTGCCGGGCAGGGCACCGTAGTCATAGCCCAGTAGTCGCAGGTAGCTCTGGCTGAAGTAGAGCTTGCCGCTGGCGATATCCCAGTCCCAGAGGCCGTCGCGGGAGGCCTGCAGAGCGTAGTGCAAGCGCCGGCTGCGCTCGGCGTGCTGGGCATCCAGCGCCTGCTCGAGCTGGGCAATACGCGCCTTCAGGGCGTTGATGGAGTCCTGGGAATCCCGGTTTGGCATGTGTGGCTATCCATGGATCGGCCAATTTCTTCAAGGATAGACGATAATGCGCCAGTCATCGAGTCATCGAGTCATCGAGTCATCGAGTCTTCGGTCATTGATCGATGAGCCTGCGATCGCTGCTTACCAGTCGAGGAAGACGTCTTTGGGGTCGAAACGGTAGTCGATGGCGGCGGCCTGGCGCTGATGACGCACCTCGTTGATGGCACGCTGTACCGCCATGGACCAGCGGGGATACTCATCTTCCGCCGGTGTATAGCCGGCATCGCGCAACTGGGCGGCAATGGCGCGTTTGGCTGCCACCGCCTGGTCGTAGAGTTCAAATGGGCCTTGAAGGCTGGTCTTTTCCGGCTCACCCTCTGTGCGACCACCCAATGCTATCAGGGTGGCAGTGGCGTCAGGTTCCGCTCGGATATGGATTTCCACCCGGCGCCCCTCCGGGTTTGTCAGTACCAGTGGCGCCGGGTCGGAGGAGATGCTGTTGTCGTAGCGCAGCTTCATGCCTCAGTGACAGTTACGCGTCCAGTTGCTGGCGGGCCCGGGCCACGGCCGCGCGTACCTGCTCCGGCGCGGTACCACCGATATGATTGCGCGCCGCCACCGAGCCTTCCAGGGTGAGCACCTCGAACACATCCGCCTCGATGGTGCTGGAGAACTGTTGCAACTCTTCCAGGCTCATTTCCGACAGATCCTTGCCGATCTCCACACCATGGGCCACGGATTTTCCCACCACTTCGTGAGCGTCGCGGAAGGGCATGCCCTTGCGCACCAGGTAGTCGGCCAGGTCGGTGGCGGTGGAAAATCCGCGCCGCGCCGCTTCATACATGGCGTCCTTGCGCGGTTTGATGGCGGGCACCATGTCGGCGAAGGCGCGCAGACAGTCCTTCACCGTATCCACGGCGTCGAACAGCGGCTCCTTGTCCTCCTGGTTGTCCTTGTTATAGGCCAGCGGTTGGGATTTCATCAGCGTCAGCAGGGCTATCAGGTGACCGTTAACGCGGCCGGTTTTGCCGCGCACCAGCTCCGGCACATCGGGGTTTTTCTTCTGCGGCATGATGGATGAGCCGGTGCAGAAGCGGTCGGGCAGGTCGATAAACCCGAACTGGGCGCTGGTCCACAGCACCAGCTCCTCGCTGGCGCGCGACAGGTGAGTGAGCAGAATGCTGGCAAAGGCGCAGAATTCAATGGCGAAGTCGCGGTCGCTCACCGAGTCCAGCGAGTTTGCCGTGGGCTTGTCGAAACCCAGCAGCTCGGCGGTGAGGACGCGGTCGATGGGATAGGTGGTGCCCGCCAGCGCCGCTGCGCCCAGGGGCGACTGGTTCAGGCGCGCGCGGCAGTCCGCCAGGCGTCCGGCGTCGCGCACCAGCATTTCATACCAGGCCAGCAAGTGGTGGCCGAAGGTGACCGGCTGAGCGGTTTGCAGGTGAGTAAAGCCCGGCATAATGGTGTCGGCTTCGCGCTCCGCCAGCGTGAGAATGCCGGCCTGCAGGCGCTTTAGTTCGGCGGCGATCAGGTCGATCTCGTCGCGCATGTAGAGGCGGATATCGGTGGCCACCTGGTCATTGCGAGAGCGGCCCGTGTGCAGCTTCTTGCCAGTGATACCAATTTTTTGGGTCAGTGCCGCCTCGATATTCATGTGCACGTCTTCCAGCGACACCGACCACTCAAATCGGCCCGCCTCGATATCGGCGCGAATCTCTTCCAGCCCCTGTTGGATCTGGTCGCGTTCCTCGGCACTGAGCACACCCACCTTCGCCAGCATAGTGGCATGGGCAATGGAGCCATTGATATCCTGCCGGTAGAGCCGGTGGTCAAAGCCCACGGAGGCGGTGAAGCGTTCCACAAAGGCATCTGTGGCTTCGCTAAAGCGCCCACCCCAGAGTTTGGATTGATCGTTCTGGCTCATAGCAGTCTCGCAGTTGGTCAGGCGCGCACTGACGGGCGGCGCGTAAGGGTTCCGGATGGCCTGTTTTAACGCTGATCTTCAGGGTATGCTGCTTACAGGCCCAATGGGGCGGCATTATAACTGATGGGCTATACGCCAGTAAGGGATAAGCATGAATAAACGCCCGCCAACAGCAGAGGCACGCACCCGCCGGGGCGGCGAGGCTGTGGCCTTTCTGCCCAATCTGTGTTCAGTCTATGCGCTGTTTATGTGGGTGCTGGCGGGCGGCCTGCTGGCGCTGATGCTCACTGTTACACACACGGGGTTGCAGCAGCTGGACTGGGCCACCCTGGGGTTGGTGGCCTTCGAGGTGCAGTGGGTACTCCTGTTGAGCGCCGCCATACTCTGCAAATTGCGCTTTCAATTGGCCCGCCTTGATCCGCTGCAGGCGGGTCTGGCCAGCTATGGCCTGGTACTGCTGTGCACACTGATGGTGGCCACCTTTGGTCAATGGTTGTTGGTGGATGCGTCCGGCGCCGGACTGGACTGGTGGCAGGTGCTGGGTCATGTGAGTATCGCCGCCATGATCGCCGCCGTGGTACTGCGCTTTCTCTATCTGCAACAGCAATTGTACAATCGCCAGCAAAGTGAGCTCAATGCGCGCATTCAGGCACTGCAGTCGCGTATCCAGCCGCACTTTTTATTCAACAGCATGAACAGTATCGCCAGCTTGATTGGCAGTGATCCGGCGCGCGCCGAGCGCGTGGTGGAAAACCTCAGCGAGCTGTTTCGCGCCAGCCTCGCGGGGGCTTCGCTGGTGCCGCTGGAACGCGAATTGGCCCTGTGCCAGGGTTACCTGGACATCGAGCAGCTGCGGCTGGATACCCGCTTGCAGGTGGACTGGGATTTGCCCGATTCACTGCCGCCGGGGCTGGCCGTGCCTGGCCTGTTGTTACAGCCGCTGCTGGAGAACGCCATCCGCCACGGCATTGAACCGGATCCGGCCGGTGGAGAAGTGCGCATTCGGGTGCATATCAACGACAAGCTATTGCGCATCAGTGTCAGTAACACCCGCCGCCCCGGGCACCGCCCCGAGAGTACCCGTGGCAACCAGATGGCGCTGGCTAATATCCGCCATCGCCTCAAGGCTCACTACGGCAAGCGCGCGGGGCTGAGGTTGGCCCAGGATCATGATGAATTTACGGCTATGCTAGTGATTGAACGGGCGCTTTGTGAAACCGCTGGCCACCATTAATTGCATGACGGATGGGCAGCTCTGATAATTAACGATGGCCTTTTCGCCATTCGAGTAAGCCCTGAGGGAGGGAGCATGGATATCCTCATCGTCGATGACGAACCCCTGGCCCGCCAGCGCCTGGCGCGCATGGTGGGCGAGTTGGACGGTTACCGAGTGGTGGCCACTGTGGGTTCCGCCGCCGAGGCGCATGCCGCCGTTCACGAGCACGACCCCGATCTGGTGCTGCTGGATATCCAGATGCCCGGCGAGGATGGGCTGAGCGCTGCACGCACCCTGGAGGCGCTGGAGGACCCGCCGGCCATTGTCTTTTGTACTGCTTACGATCAGTACGCCCTGGAGGCTTTTGGCACCAGCGCCAGCGGCTACCTGCTTAAGCCCGTCAGCCGCGAGGCCCTGACCGAGGCCCTCAGCCGCATCACCCGTCTCAACAAAGTCCAACGTGCCGTGGTTTCCGGTCAGCTGCCCGCCGAGAGCAAGGCCCATATCACCGCCAAGACCCACCGCGGCATTGAGCTGATCCCTCTGGATAATGTGCGCTATTTTCTCGCCGACCAGAAATACGTCACCTGCTACCACACCGGCGGCGAGCACCTGTTGGATACGCCCCTCAAGGAGCTGGAACAGGAATACCCCGGCCGTCTGCTGCGGGTGCACCGCAATGCCCTGGTCTCTATCGCCCATATTCAGGCGCTGGAACGCAGCCCCGAGGGCGGTTACCGCGTACGTCTGGCTGGCATGGATACCGCACCCGCCGTCAGCCGCCGCCACGCCATGCAGGTGAAGGACGTATTGCAGAAGCTGTAGGGGTAGTGAACGTCAGACGTCTGAGGTCGGATGTCTGACGCAATACTTTACTGTCTCTAACGCGAGCCACTACCAGTCTTCCCTATCCTTCTCGCTTTAACACCTGCGTTCTGTCGTTATCGAGCAATTATTCTTTCGTTGGGACACCCAAATATTCTTTCTGCCCGCATATTCTCTCTGTAGTACTCGACAATTCAGTGATTCGTTGATTGGTGACTGTTACCCCGTCTGCGTCTGGCTTTTACCGTGGAGCATCGCTGCCTGAACCAAAAGCACTGCATTTCTCAGCAATCCGGGTCCATAGGAAGTTACCTATATTTGATATATTTTTATCGAAAAACGATAAAAATATATTGACATAGGTGATTTTGCCGCTATAGTGGTCTGAGTGAATATTGACCAGGGGATCCCAATGGATATACAAGCTCATTCTCGCACCCAGCAAATCAAGCAGCTAAGCCGGTACTTATTCATTGTGCTGACCGGTTTTCGCTACCTGCTTTTCCTGGGGTGGCCTGCCATTGCCGTCGTTGCGTTTCTGCCAAGTGGTTCTCTCTTCCTCGGTGATGCATTGATCCCCGTCGAGAGCATTAGTCTGTCGTTCAAGTGGTCGATTCTCGCCCTTTACGCCGCCGGGCTGGTGGTCATGTTGAAGATTAATCGCCATTTCAGGGAACTGATGAAACAGTTTATGAAGGGAAATATTTTTGGATTTCAGGCCATAAACAGTGTCAGGGGTGCGCTCCACAGTGGCATAGTGTTTTTTATTCTGTCTTCAGTGCAGGCGTTGGTAGGGAGCGTTTACAACTACTCGGTGAACTCCAAACTGGATATTTCCTTTACTACCGAACTTGTTATTGCATGTATCTATTTTGGTCTGATGTATACCTTGCTTTGGGCACTGGAAATAGGCTGTGACCTCAATGAAGAATCAGAGATGACTATTTAGGGGAAGCCATGACTATTATCGTAAATTTGGACGTGGTTTTGGCGCAAAAAAAAATGCGTTTAAATACTTTGGCGGAAAAAGTCGACATCACACCTCAGAACCTATCGGTATTAAAAACGGGAAAAGCTAAAGCCATCAGGTTTGACACTTTGGAAAAAATTTGTCGAGTTCTCGATTGCCAGCCCGGCGATATTCTGGCCTACCAGAAAGATGATTGACAGTCCATAAAATTCAACCGTAACTGCAAAGGCCTGCCCGAGGTAGATACCTATGTTCGCATCCTTTTTTTGGCGCTCCGTGCTTACCGCGATGTTTCTTGTTTTCATGGTGGCCGAACCGGCGCAAGCAACAAGGCTTGAGGTAGATTCCGACGCTCATGCCATTCTGAAATTTGGCGCAGCGATTATTCTTTACGCTCATATTCTGGGTGGATTTATTGGATTGATCTCAGGCGTAGTCGCCAGCCTGTCTAAAAAGGGCTCTAATCTGCACCGCGGAGTTGGCATGATATTCTTCGCTGCAATGCTTGTCTGCTACGTCATTGGCGCTCTGGTGGCGCCCTTTCTGTCGGACGGTCAAAGGCCCAACTTTGTTGCGGCCGTTTTAGCGCTTTACCTGTTAATCAGCGGTGTCGACGCTGCTAGAAAAAAGCCATATACCGCAGGGTATAGAAACGTTATCGGATTATTTGTGTCGCTTGGTGTTGCGGTTATGGGTGCCACTTTCGTGTATATGGGCTATCAAAGTGATACGGGCACTGTGGATGGCTCGCCGCCCCAGGCTTTCATCCTTTTTATCTTGGCAGGCATGCTGGCGTTGGCGGGGGAAATCAGGGTTATCATCAAAAGAACTCTTCCCAATGCTGATAGAATTGCTCGGCACTTGTGGCGAATGTGCTTCTCCTTCTTTATTGCCTCGGGGTCATTGTTTTTTGGTCAGGCGCAACTTTTTCCAGAGTGGTTTAACACTTCAATACTCCCTGGCCTGCTATCGTTTTTCCCAATTTTTATTTTAGTTTTCTGGTGGACAAAAATTAAATGGAAAGGGATAAGCGGCATTATAAGCTTCAGAGGCTCTCATCCACCCCCGCTTTGAGACGGTCGGCAATTTATTTGCTGCGTCACCCACCTCATTGACATCTGAGATTAAGGATCATCATGAAAAATGCCCCCATAGCGGCGCTCTTCGTCGTATCAGTCAGCCTGGCCACAGGCTGTGTTTCCACTCCACCCACCCTTGTCTCCGACGCCGAGGGTGAGCCCTCTGTAGATGCCATCGCGATGACTTGTGACACGCCCTACGAGCTTAGCCGCGATTGTAATCCGGTTCGTGGCCCGGGAGCGAGGTTGGAGATTGCCGGCGTAGAGATGGAAGTTGCCGGTAGCAGCGATGGCCGATTAATCGTTTTGCACGCCGGCAGTGCGCTGGACCGCCGGGGCGAGGGAGCCAATGAGGCCTACCGGCAAGTGGAAGCTGTTCTTTCTAGGCGCCACATTCAAGTGATGCGCGTTGTACCCTTGGTGTCGGCCAATATTCTCATGGGCTACGCCATTTTTACCGATGTACCAGCTTACGCTTTATTGGAACCTTATCGGCGATAGCCGGTCTCACACGCTGCCAGGAAATCAACCTAATGAAAACAACTGAGTATCGAAAGAAGAGCCGAGTTCTCACGGTAACTCATTACTTTTTTAAAGGTGACGCCGCACGCTACGAAGGTGTGCCGCGCGTCAATATTTACCTGTTAAGAGCGCTCTATACACTGATGGCAGTATTCGTGAGCAAGGACGCCTGGACATTTCTCCTGACTTACGACGGGGTTTGGAATCCCCTGGAAGCGGTTGCGTGGTGTGTGTGGGCGGCTTTCTCTGTGCTTGCCGTGCTGGCAATTGTTCGTCCCGTGAAAATGATACCCATCATTCTTTTCGAGATTTTTTATAAAATTTTGTGGCTGATAATTGTCGCCTACCCGCTCTGGTCCACCGGTCAACTGCAGGGGTCATCTGCGGAGGGGGTTGCCCACGCTTTCCTTTGGGTGTTGTTGCCTATTGTGGCCGTGCCCTGGGGATACGTCTGGAGGACCTTTGTCCTGACTCGAAAACCGATAACCCGATAATCAAGGAATTTTGTGGTAATGCAAATATTAAGAGTTTTTATAAAAAGTGTCCTGGTCAGCCTGCTGTGGGTATCAATGGCTGCGCTGTCGCAGGCCAGTCAAACACTGGATAGCGGAGTAAAAGCCTTTTATGAAGGCCGCTATGAACAGTCAAAGGCGCACTTTCAGGCTGCACTGAAAGAACCGGCATTGGCCGTTGCATCAACAATGTATTTAAGTCGTATTGCACTGGCAACCGGCAAGCTCGACAAGGCCGAGGAATATATTGAGCAGGTCTTGAAGCAAACTCCCGAAAACACAGAAGCGGTTGTCCTCGCGGCGGATATTTACTGTGAGCAGGCGCAGAACGCATCCATTTTCAA
>CBFGUT010000021.1:0-19189 GCA_965652265.1 uncultured Cellvibrionaceae bacterium
ACGGATACCCGGCCACGTCTCGGCAACTTTCCGCTGGCATCTTTCGGCAGCACCACAAAGGCCCACGGTTTTTCTTTTCCCAGATTCTCCGGACGCATGAGTCGCGCGGAAAATTGAGATTTTGTGTGTTTGCTACTCATAACTTGCCCACCTAATGAGTCGTTCGCGATACCAGCAGCGCCTCACGGTACCGATACCGAATCGCTTCTTGCAATTATTGAGATCGGTATACGGGTAATATCAATACGCTCTTTGTTGGTCGCATAGGTAATATATAGATAGTCCCCGCTGACATAGCTCTTCGGATAGCTGTAGCCCGCGCGCTTATACAAACCATCGTACAACATCGGCGGCAAATCCTCTCCACCCGCTCGCACTCGATAAGCTCGGTCGAAATGATGCCCCGCAGCACTGGTGGTTAACGTAAGAGGAATCCGGGTTTTACTGCCACTGGGGTTATTGACGATAAAGGCCGTACCGTCCGGCAGGTTGCCGGCACTCTGCTTGGCCCGGGAATCCACAAAATCCGTCATAACCGGCTGACTCCAGGTTTCTCCCCGGTCATGACTCACGGCAGCCAGCACCCGGAAACTGCTCCCCTGGTCTCGAAAAGTCATTACCGCCGAGCCGTCCCGACGAACGAACCAACTGGGTGCCAGTTCACGACTGACATCTGAGGGATGATCCAGATTGTCCATTGCACCCTGAGTCCAGCCGGAAATCGCCCGAGGGTCATCAGTGTAATAGGGCTTGGCAATCAACCCGGGTTGTACATGCACCGCCGCGTTAGTGACTAACGATCTTATATTGTTCGAATAACGTATCCAGATAGTCGGTATTCTCGCTGGGATGACGCAGCTCCTCTGTAGCCATACCCGCCTTGTGTGCCAGAGCCGCCACCCGCCCCTGCTTGGTAAAGTCCAGATCGCCTGATTGTTGACTAATGGGGTCCATGTAAGCCTCCTGCGGTGAGATGATTTTCCAGCCATTGGCGCGAATATGCCTTACCAAATCACCCACAAAAGCGGCGGCGATATCATTTTCATGCAAAAGCAAAACATGTTTTGGCGATCGCCCCAGCGCCTTATTCGCGATAGCATCATAAAACTGAATAGCTTCCCATAGAGTATCCACATAGAGCTTGCCCAGTCTTTCCATATCCACGGTTTTTCCGGCCTTAACAGCCTCTACGTAAAGTGAATTAATATACCAGTCGTAGTTATCGACGGTCACATATCCCAAGGAGTAACCCAGCTCTTGTAGCCCCTTGCCAATGGCTTCGCGCGACTGAGCATCTTTGCCGTGATGCAAATAGGGAAAGCGGTACAATGGCAGCACATTATCGAAAGGCTCCAGCAGCCGCTTCGCCTTCCGGGTATCTTCAAGCACTGCCTCAACCGATAATTCATTCGCCGATATATGCTGGTGACTATGATTGCCAAGCCAATGACCGGCTTGGGTATAGGCCCGCAAGCGCTCTGCAGAAACTTTATTGATATGCTCGGTGGTGACAAAAAACAGGGCTTGCGGCACCTCGGCCTCACGCAGTTGGCGAATCAGACTTTTTGTTCGCATCTCTCCATCCATGGTATCAATACCCGGGGTAGGCGCGTCATCAAAGGTTAACGCAATTTCTCCTGCCAAAGAAAATGGGGTAAAAAATACAACGATTAACAAAAAAATACGTATCAACTCGATACTCCAATAATATTGTGAACATTATGAGTAACTGAGAGCGTGATTAGCTCAAAGCCGACCATACAACCAGTACCACCGCAAACGAGATTAGCTTGGTGATAATAACCACCATAATGCCATCCATCACCTCCACGCCGCCCACTTTCATCAATAAATAGATGAAAAGAATAAGACCCAGAAGCCACCCCACTGTCGGCACCAGTGAGACCACCGAAACAACCAACACAATAAGCAGCAGCGCTTTGAAATCAACTTTGAGAAACGATAACTTTGTCGCCACAAAAACACATAACGTCGTTATCAATACATCAACGCAGAATGCAATAGCGTAGTACCCCATGGTCTTATTCCTTGTAGGCCACCAGAGCCCGGTTATGCATTAAATTATGCTCCGCTGTGGTTATATCTATAGCCACCATTCCTCGAGGGTCAAAATGTGCGGATGGGTGCACTTTTGGTAAAAATTACAAATCGAGGCTCTATATTCTCCAGCTTGCCGCCCAGATGTAAGCGTGGAGCCTGCAAGTGCATCTGGCATAAAAATTGCCATCATAGACAAAAATAAACGCTACGGGAACCCACTATGTCCATCGGCCGGCTTTTTCACTCCCCCTCCCTTCAGTGGTTACTGCTCGCGCTTATCCTGATTACCGGCAGTGGCTGTGCCAGCCTGGAAAAGCCCACCCAGGACGTGGGGCGGCGCTATGTCCCGGTAGAGGTGCCCTCCAGCGCTCTAGAGAGCGGTGTCAAAGTCATTGACGCCCCCGAGGGCATTCCCGATGTTGAACCCACCGTCGTCTCTTATACCGATTACAACGATCCGTTGATCGGATTCAACCGCGCCATGTTTACCTTTAATGATGTCGTTTACCGCTATGCACTTATCCCCCTGGCGGGAGGCTACGTCAAAGTGGTGCCCCTGCCAGTGCGCAATAGCGTCACCAATTTCTTTTATAACCTCAAGACCCCCATCTATTTCGTCAATCACCTGTTGCAACTGGAGGGCCGCCTGGCCTGTCGCAATCTCGCCCGCTTTCTGATCAACACCACCCTGGGGGTTGGTGGGCTTTTCGATCCCGCCGCCGACTGGTTTGGCCTGGAGCGTGCCGAGGCACACTTCGACGATACCCTTATGCGTTACGGCGCGGGTTATGGTATCTATCTGGTCTTACCTTTCTTTGGCCCCTCCAACCTGCGCGATGGCGCCTCGGCCATTGGCGACTATTTTCTGAACCCGCTCACCTATTATAGCCAGGAGCCCGAGAGAAGCCTGCTGAAAGGATTCGACTTTCTGCAGGATTACGCCAGCGACGCCGAGCGTTACGAGATACTCCGGCAGAAAAGCGACGACCCCTATATTTTATTCCGCAATCTCTACCTGCAGAGCATTATGCGCGATGCCGATTACCAGGGGGTGAGCGATGAACCATAACATCGCCACCGCCGTGCGCTATCACAAAGTCATTCTGGCGATATTTATCATTCTGACGGCGGTGTTTGGCTGGCAGGCGAGCAAATTCACGATTGACGCCTCAGCCGATACGCTGCTGACCAAGGATAACGAGCTGTACCTGAAAACACGCGTCACCAGCGCGCGCTTCGCCCCTCAGGAGTTTTTGCTGGTCGCCTATGAGCCCAAAAACCACTCCGTACTCTCCGAGCAGAGCTTTAGCGATATCGAAGCGCTCAGCAAGGCGTTTACCCAGATAGAGCGAGTGGAGTCGGTACGCTCCATCCTCAATATCCCCTTGTTAAGCATGGCCAAAGGGGGTCTTAGCGCTGGAGAAGCCAGCCAGTGGACCATTGAACAACAGGACTTTGCTCCCGAAGCATTGGCCGAGACCTTTAAAGATCATCCCATTTTTGAAGACCTGGTTATCAACCGGGATCAAACCGCCACGGCTATTCAGCTACTGTTTAAACCTCATCCTGAACTGTCCGAGATCCAGAACAAAATTACACGGCTGCAGGAAAAGATGCTTGAGCAGGCACTTTCTGAGCAAGAGCGCAAGACCCTGGAGCAGCTGCAGCGGCATGCCGAACCGATCGAAAAACAGCTAACCGAAACCCGCAACCGCGAAATTGACCAGATACGCCAAATCATTGAACCCTACGAGGGCTCGGCCAAGCTGTACGTCGGCGGCGCTCACGCGTTGGGTTATCAGTTAATCAATATTGTCAAAAATGACTTGTTGATATTCGGCAGCGCCATTGCCGTGATTATCTGCCTGCTATTGTTGATACTGTTCCGCAGGCCACGCTGGGTGGCACTGACTGCCGCCTGTTGTGTGTGCAGCGTGCTGATGACATTAGGGCTGTTTGGCGCACTCGGTTTTAAAGCCACGGTTATTTCCGCTAACTTTGTCGCTCTGCAACTTATTCTCACGCTGGCTATTGTGGTGCACTTGATTGTTCAATACCGCGAGGCGCGGGACGCCCACGCTGACTGGAGCCAGGAGCAACTGCTTACCGAAACACTGAAGAAAAAGTTCAAACCCTGTCTCTACGCTGGCATCACCACGTCGGTGGGGTTTGCTTCGCTATTGCTCACCGATATTCAGCCGGTGATTGCTTTCGGCTGGATGATGATAATCGCCATGGTCGTCTCCATCGCCACCAGCCTGTTGCTGTTTCCCGCTCTCTTGACCTTTTTGCCCCGCGAAGCTCAGGGCAACCGACACAACCTGGCCCGGCATATACTCAACGGGTTTTTTTACCTGGCGAACAAGCGCGGCAAATGGGTGGTACTGGCAAGCCTGGCTTTATTAGCCGTCAGCGCTGTGGGTCTATTTCGCCTGACGGTGGAGAACAGTTTTATCAACTACTTCGCTGAATCCACCCAGGTGCATAAGGAGCTAAGTTTTATCGATAAAGAATTTGGGGGCACCACCCCACTGGATCTCACCTACTCACCCGACAAGAACGCCGGCGGCGACCTGGATTTTACCGCCCTGCAATTGCAGCGGCTACAGCTTATCCAGGCGGCACTGACAGACTTTGAAGCCAGTGGCGACACCCTGTCAGTGGTCAACTTCACCGAGCTGGCAAAGCAAATCAACAACGGTAAGCCACTGACCGAATACGAAATCAATGCCGTTTACTGGACACTGGACAAAGAGCTGCGCGACAGTTTATTGGGATCCTACTATAACGCCGAACACCACCAGTTTCGCGTCAGCACCCGCGTCCAGGACACCACCGAGGGGTTAAACCGCCAGACGTATATCGAGCAGATTAAGGCCGATATGAAAGCACTGGAAATACCCGACAGTGACTACCAGATGACCGGCCTGTTTATGCTCTATCAAAACATATTGCAAAAGCTGTTTCGCTCACAAATTCTTTCTCTTGGTCTGGTCTACCTGGTGCTGACACTGGCCTTTTGGGTGATTTTTCGCTCGTTGCGGCTTGCATTGGTGGGCATTGCTCCCAACATTCTCACCACTGTTACAGTACTGGGCATTATGGGTTGGCTGGGCATTCCGCTGGACCTGATGACCATTACTATCGCTTCCATCGCCATGGGCATCGCCGTGGATGACACCATTCACTACATGCACCGCTATCGCGAAGAAGCCGATCATAACAACACCATGCAGCGCACGCATCACAGCGTAGGCTATGCGCTGCTATACACCACCCTGATTATTGTACTGGGCTTTTCCATGTTGCTGTTTTCCGACTTTGTGCCCAGCGTCCAGTTTGGCTTGTTATCCTGTCTGGCTATGACTATGGCACTGTTTTCAGACTTAACCTTATTGCCGGTGCTGCTAAAGCGATTTGCACCGCATCCCGCTGCCGCCGATTTAGACAATGCAAGGATATAAAGCTTTCCGACTCCTGCATTTGCCATGATTTATTCGCAATGTTAGGCTCCGCCCCCAATAAACGTATATCCGGGAGTTAGATGATGTCCGAAAAGACTGAAGCCAGCCTTAGCCACCGTATTAATGAATTAATGAAGGCCGGGGTGAGCGCCGATTTACCCGCATTGGAAAATATTTACCACCAGGATCTCCAAATCATGATTCTGGATCACACCGGGCAACTGATGGTTATGGATAAGGCAACATGCCTTGATATGCTGGAGCAGGTCTTCAAAGATGAAAACCCGGATGATCACCTATGGTCGAAACTTCACGCGGTCAATGTATCCGGTGATACCGGGCATGTACTGATTTCTCGTATCCTTCCGCTGGGAGGGTCCAAAATGATGGTAGATCTCAGCATTGATTTTGTATTCGAAGATGGCCGCTGGCAGGTCGTACGCGAAGTCAACTTTGCGCGACCTGCCAACGAGGAATAAATGTGATCAGGCGCCAGACTCATAAACACCACTGAAAACGCACACTTCTAGCCCTGTCACAATTATTCTTTTTTAGACTCTTCTATTGTGTTGCACCTCGGCGAATGGAAGGGCGGGTGCCTGCCGGCGACAACCTGGAAGTTTCAGGTTGAGCGGGAGAGGCTGTACCGGAGCGCGCAGGCTGTGCCGTCGCGGGCGCCGGATTCCGCGCAGGGGTACTGCCCCCACAATCTTCATTCACTGTTACCATCACCTTGAATACATTATTGGTTTCTTTCAGCTCGGTTACGGCTTTTGTGTCATCCAGGCTGGCGGTTATAGCATAATGCCCCGGCTGCAGCATAATATGACCACTCACATTGCGCGATTGGTTTTTATCCACCGGGAAATTATTGGCCGTATGCAGTACCGAGGTGTTTTTAAGTAACTTATGAGTACTATTGCCGCTGGCGGCCTTGCCAATATTGACCACATCGTAGAGAAAGCGGAATTTACAGGCGCGAGGATCTGTACCGACGGCATCTGACTTCGACAGCGTTAGCGAACCACCCCAGGGGCTTGATTTAGTGCCAATCGTGATGCCGGCACGCGAGGTCAGATCGGGCAGTTCTTCTGCCGAGGTACCGGGGCCAGACAGGGGCTCCCCTATAACCGGTGCTTTACAAGTTGCCTGATACGCTTGAACATCCGCCATCTTCTGGTTGTCTCGCCGCACTTCAATACTCACTTTGCGCGTAGGTACCTGCTGCATGGGCGGTACAGCCTGGGCATTGGCCTGATTATTATTCTGGATACCTCCCTGGAAAGCCTGGGGCCCACTGGGCGAGTCCATGGGTGGCGCCTTAAGGGTAATGGTATGTGTTAGCAGGGTATTTGTCTGTCCTTTGGCAACAGCTTTTTGCTTCCAACCGCTTATTGCCTTGCCATCTTCAAGGAAACGGTATTGAAAACTACCGCCTGCCTGGTTACTGGTGATATTGGCTTTTACTGCCAATTCAGCAGGGCAAATCCCCTGGTAATTGACTTTTGGCATGCTGATATCGGCGCCCTTTAACATGAATGAAGGGGTCGCCGGAGCCTGAACCAACGGCATTTGAGGGGTAAAGGACCCACACTTGACGGTGACAGGATGCGGGTTCTCCACACTCTTGGGATGATTGGCCCAAGGCGAGGGCCCGCCGCACGTAAAATTAAGCTGGTTGGTAGTTTTGTGCATTGTCGTCTCAAAGCCCGCTTTCATAATATCGGCTTTATTGCCACCTTGCGACACCCGTTTATTCAGCTCGTCATTACAAGCCTGGATAGCGTGATTTTTCAACGTGGTATTGGGAAAGAAGGTTAGAGTGCGAGGCGTCCAGTCGTTGGCCCAGGTCTTCTTATTCAAGTTTGGGCTAGCAATAATGACCTCATTGGCATAATTATCACCTATTGTGTTGGCGCCTTTAGGATAGATCAGCAGTTGGCCATATTTGACATGGTGCAAACTCTCACAGCGAGCTTTCGCCTCGACCCTAAAGACCAGCTGCTTATCCGCAGCCTGGTTATATGCCTGTCCGTTGGTGGTACTGACTTCCATGACCGGGTTGGGTGAGACGCCACGAATATCCATCATACTGATGCCCCAATCGGGGAAAGTGGCGGCCTGGGTGATATTCGCGAACATCAAGGCAGGCAAGGCAAGGCGGGTGATATTGATTAATACAGGGCGCATAGCGATTTTCCTTTTAAAGTAAAGAGTCGCTTATATGTCGTCACCGCCAGTCCAAGGGTTCAAATCATTTATCCCCGGCAAGGCCGTTACCTGTAGGTCCCTGGCGTTGACAGCACGCATACCCTTGCCGACCACGGGCGTCAACCAGCATGCCAACCACCTGCCCTTGAAGACTCACCCTGGGGTCTGGCGGGCAGCACGAATGCATCAAATACTGGTCTTTTTGAAGAGTAGACCCGGGATTGTCGTCAAAATACCTTAAAGCCTGTTGACGAGACGGAAGAACAGAGCGACAGTCTTGACTTATCATTAGTGACTGTCCTTGTTAGTGTCTCATCAGGAGGTGTAATGAGCTACGAACGGTTATTTGACGAGAGTTATGAGCGCGTTCTCCTTGAGACCCGGGATGGACGGGAATTCTTCGAGGCTTTTTACCATTGTTTCCTGGACTCCTCACCCCTGGCCCGCCAAAAATTTCGTCATACGGACATGGCAAAGCAACGCACGATGTTGAAAAAGTCCTTCTACAATCTTTTGGCCTTCTATGCGAGCGGGTCGATGGACAGTGTACTGGAGCGTATCGCCTTGAGTCACAGTCATAAGGGGCTGGACATTCCGCCAGATACTTATGATATTTGGCTGGACTGCCTGACGAGGACGGTAAAAGACTATGACCCGGCCTTCGATGAAACTGTGGAACTGGCTTGGCGACTCGTGTTAAGCCCCGGTATTACCTATATGAAGTTTAAATATGATCACTGCTAAGCCGGGTTTCTCCCAGACGTGCACATAAAGCACGAATCACCTAAAAATCGGCTTAATAATAACCAGCACAATTATAGTAGTGCCTTTAAGGGTTAAAGCTACATTTCAACTACTCTGGTCTTATTGATTAAAAAATTTACCCCTTGCCTTTATCCTGTTTTATAGCTTTCGCCTCCTTGACTATTTTGGTGAACCCTTTCCCCCGAGCGCGCTTTTCAGCCAGACTGGCTGTCGCCAGTGCATTTTCACGCAGCAGCTTTTTATAGCTTGCCAGTCGACGGCTACTGAGCTTTTCTTCTTCTATGGCTCGAAGCACTGCACAGCCGGGCTCAGTCTCGTGATTACAATCGGCGAATTTACAATGAGCAGCCAACCTATCAATATCCTCGAACACGACACTCATCGAGCTATCGATTTCGGCGACTCTGAGTTCTCGCATACCGGGCACATCAATGAGAAGGCCTCCGGAGGGTAAAATATGCAGCTCACGGTGAGTGGTTGTATGGCGGCCTTTCTTGTCCCCCTCTCGAATGCTGCCGGTGGCCGCCAGGGACTCCCCTGACAGGGTATTCAGTATTGTAGATTTTCCAACACCGGAGGAGCCGACGAGCGCAATGGTGGAGGCGCTGCCAATCCAGGAGCGAATCCCTTTGAGAGAATCAGGGTCAAGTGCATTGACAACTTCAACCGGTACCCCGGCTTGAGTATCGCGGGCTCGCCGAATGTAACTGTCCACATCCTCAATGAGGTCTGCCTTGGTAAGCACAATGACGGGCATCACCCCAGCTTCTGCGCAAAGCGCCAGATAACGCTCCAAACGCGACTCCTTGAATTCTTCATTGCATGAGGTGACAATAAAAACAATATCAATATTGGCCGCTATAGCTTGAAGTTCGTTGCTTTCACCAGCCGCCAGACGCTTGAAAAGGGTTTTCCGCTCGAGGACCTCTTCAATTGTCGATAGAGATTTATCCAGCACAACCCAGTCACCCACCGTCGGCCGGTCTACCGCTATCGACCGTTGTAGCGCGGACGAGAGTTCTACAACTCGCTCACCTGAACCACAAACAACGCTGCTTTTCGACCTTTGAACCGCCATAACCCGCCCGAGGCGCTCCTGCAACAAATCCACGTCTGCGAGTTGTTGCGTAAAAAAGGGCACAAGCCCTATTTGTTGTAATAGCTCATTCATGGCAGCGGCCATTTTCCCATGTTAAATGAGGAACATCGTCTCTACTCAAAATATCGCAGGCCGTTATAACCAAATCAATTTTGAGAGCCCGTATGAACAACGCTCCTGAATCCTTGGACTTTACCCTTTTCTTAAGCCATTGGGTATGCACCGCTATCCTCTTCAACGTCTGGTGGGACAGGAGAGGCGATGCCTCAATCGACGAGAGCGACGAGCCCAAACACCTGGCGTTATCGCCAGGACTCATGGGACTACATTGGATTGTATCGGGGTTTTTTGCCTATAGAGTCCGAAGGCCATCAGTGTCAGCACAAAGGTTACGCCTTCAATCGCCAGTGCAACCTGTATTTCCGTGCCGGGCATTTGATCAAGGCCGATGCTTAGCAGGCGTCCGGCGGCAATGCCCCCGTAGAGGATGAGAGCCAGCCCCAGCGCCACAGAGCGCAGTGAACGCCAAACGCCACCAGCGCCAATCACAATCCCGGCAGACAGCAGCAGGCTACCCATACCGCGCAGCTCACTGTAGAGGTTAGTGCTATCGGTGAGAATGACCCCATAGGACTGATAGAATTCCGCCGGTGCCAGAGCGATGTTCACACCAATCAGCGAAGCCATAGCCCCTGCCGCTATTAACACGATACGAATATACCATTGTGTCTTCACGATATTGTCCTTGTATAAATGGCGCCCCAAGCAATGTGCTCAAGGCGCCCGTGGGGTTCATATTATGCGCTCTGGGTTTCGAGGGCTGGCCAGGCATTGTCTCGACAGGCGCCGGCGACAAAATCCGCAAACCGGCGCGGCGTTCTGCCCAGGGCCTGTTCCACGCCGTGGGTAATCTGGCTGTTGCGTCCATCTAAGACCTGGGTAAACAGTTCTTTCAGCAGCCAGAGTTCATCAGCGGACAGTCCCTGCGCTTTAAGCTGCTCCAAAAAGGGCGCCAGAGGAACCGTGCGGTAGCGAATAGGTCGACCCGTCTGCCGGGCAATTTCGGCCACGCAATCGGCAAAAGTCAGCAGCTCGGGGCCAGTTACTTCAAACAATTGATTACTCAACGCCGGGTTGGTGAGGGCGGCCACGGCGACCTCGGCAATATCATCACAGTCGATAAAGGGTTCCAGCACATCACCTACAGGCAATGTCAGCTCACCGGACTCAATACTGGCCGTCAAAAAGCTCTCGCTAAAGTTCTGGAAAAACCAGGAGGCACGCACCACATTCCAGGTCAGTCCACTGTCGATCAGTATTTTTTCGGCGAGAATGGCTCCGTCCTCGCCACGGCCGGACAACAGCACCAGATGCTCTATTCCCGCCTCGCGTGCCGTCTCAATAAATGCTCGCAAGGTGTGATGGGCCTCCGGCACCGCCAGGTCCGGCTGATAAGTCACATAGGCCTGCTTCACTCCGGCGAGCGCTTCGCGCCAGGTGTCGGGCTTTTGCCAGTCAAAGCTCGGCGTCGTGGATCGGGACACGGCGCGGGTCGCCAGCCCCTGCAACTGCAGCAGGGCGTTAACGCGGGCACCGGTTTTACCCTTGCCGCCGACAATTAAAATCGGAGAGGTAGTGTTCATGGTTAGCCTCCTTCTGGCTTGATGGACATCACGGCCATTGTCAGGGGAGGCGGCCGAATAGAGAATGCTCGGCCATCCACAATATTTAACCCAAAATCCAAATATCTTGGATTATTAGTTAATTATTGGCATTATTAGCTACAGATAGACCAAGTCATGGGCAAAAGTCCAACATAATCAGATTCGACCCTGGAGGGCCCACCATTGACCGAATGCCCTGTGTTCCCGGAGCACACAGATTATTTGGGCGAAGCTCTGCACCTGCTCAAGTTAAGCGGTACCTTTTACTGCCAGTCTGAACTGCGCGCTCCCTGGGCCGTGGAGTTACCTCCCTTCCAGGACAGCCTGATGATTCATATCATCACGGCCGGCCGTTGCTGGCTAAAGGTAGGCAGCGATACGCCCCTGCAGGTGCAACAGGGCAATTTAGTGCTTCTGCCTCAGGGTCGCGGGCATATCATCGCCAGTGAACCGGAGTGTCCCCCCACACCTCTGTTTGATATTCCCGTGGAACGCGTGAGCGAGCGCTACGAGCGGATGTGTTTCGGGGGCGAGGGGCCGATGTGTCGAGCCACCTGCTGCGTGGCGACCTTTGATCACGCCGCCGGCCAGGAGTTGATAAAGCACCTGCCGCCGGTCATGGTGGTCAACACCTGGGAGGAAGAAGAAGGCCACTGGCTACAGAGCACCCTGCGCTATATGGCACGCGAAGCGGGCCAGCTACAGCCGGGCGGTGAAACCGTAATGACGCACCTGGCGGATATTCTGATTATCCAGGCCATTCGCGCCTGGATAGCCAGAGCACCCCAATCGCAGACGGGTTGGCTGGCTGCACTGCGCGATCGCCAAATCGGTCGCGCCCTGGCCGTGATTCACAAACACCCGGAGGTGGATTGGACCATCGAGCGCCTGGCGAGCGAGGTGGGCATGTCGCGCTCAGGCTTCAGCGCGCGTTTTAGCCAACTGGTCGGCGAACCGGCCATGCGCTATCTCACCCGCTGGCGCATGCAGATGGCTCGCCTGCAGCTGCAAAAGAGCAGTGAACCGCTTATCACACTCGCGGAAAAACTCGGTTATCAAAGCGAGGCGGCCTTCAGCCGTGCCTTTAAACGGGTGTTTGGTTTGGCCCCTGGAGCGGTGAGAAAAGGCATCACCAGCACTTGATCTAGCAGATTGTTGAAAAATCTCTTGCCTGCGAATTATGGCTATAATCGGCGCAGCCATCTAACCGTTAGATAAGCCATAATCCATAAGAATGCAGATACACCTACAAGCTACAGCCACTCAAAAAACAGTTCATGTTTTTCTGGATAACAGCCCAAGTCACTACATATCATCTGATCATTGACGCTATTATTACCAATCCCCCCTCAGCTTTTTTGATAACAAGAGTTTATCAACACATAAATATATCTGGATTGGATTGAATGGTGCCGGGGGCGATGCTTGATCATTCAGCACGCCAATGGATTTTTCCGTATAAGGCTGGCACCCCACCTTCACAATGTTGTGCAAAACGCAAGTCAATTGCTGTCAGCATATTCGAATCATAAGTAACACTATCAACAACAAACCATCCCGTGCGGGTATTGCAACTGCGCCCTTCACCACCCCACCCCAAGCTCCCTTTTGCTGGGTTATAATCCTGCAAATTGCCGTAGAATCCTCGCTGAATTCTATCCAAGCCGATCATTGTCTGAAACTGACCTCCCCAGTTTTCATCACCATTGAGGAAGATATCAAGAATTCGACCAGTTGTGGACACAGAAAAAATGGAGTCAATTGTTGTATAGAGATAGTTTTCGCCCGCACCAATATAATCTCCAGGGTCACTTTCGAGATAAACATAATTTCCACTTGCGGGTAGAAGAGTATTTGAATCGGTATCCCATAGATCATCCGGAATAGGGTTGACTGGACCAGGGGGTGAGGTTGCATCGTCTGCTCGCCAATGAATTTTTCCATATATAGCTGGCGCTTCGCTTTCGCAATGTTGTGCAAAACGCAAGTCAATTGCTGTCAGCACATTCGAATCATAGGTGATACTGTCCACAACAAACCATCCCGTGAGGGTATTGCAACGGCGCCCTTCGCCGGACCATGATAGCCCCCCTTTTACACGATTATGCAATAGATAACGCTTCAAATCGCCGTAAAAGCCTGACTGAAGCTTATTCAGGCTATCCATCGCGCTAAATTCACCATCCCAACGCTCATAACCGTTGATGGATACCTTAAGAAGTCTATTAGCGACCGATACAGAAAGAATGGAGTCAATCGGCGTATAGAGATAGTTGCCACCATCACCAATATAATCTCCACTGTCACTTTCGAGATAAATATAATTGCCGCTAGCAGGCAATTGACTTGCATCGGCGTCCCAGAGATCGACCGGGATTGGATTGACTGGCCCCGGCGGTAACGTTGTATCATCTGCCCGCCAATGAACCTTTCCATATAACGCTACCGCTCGACCTTCACAATGTTGCGCAAAACGCAAATCAATTGCTGTTAGAACACCTGAATTATAGGTGACACTGTCCACGGCGAACCATCCTGTGAGGGTATTGCAACCGCGCCCTTCACCAGACCATGACAACCCCCCTTTTATCGGATTATGGAAACCATGGCGCTGTAAATCGCCGTAAAATCCTGCCTGAAGCGCATCCAGGCCAGCCATCGCCTGAAAGTAACCCACCCAGTCTTCATCACCCTGGATAGAGACAATAAGAGTGGGATCTGATAAGGAAACAGAAAAAAGGGAGTCAGCTTGGGTATAAAGATAGTTTTCACCCCTTCCAATAAAATCTCCGATACCACTTTCGAGGTAAACATAATTTCCACTTGCGGGTAGTTTATCTGGATCGGCATCCCACAGATGATCCGGGATAGGACTGACTGGACCTGGAAAAGATGTTAGATCATCTGCTCTCCAATGAATTTTTCCATGTAACGTAGAAGCATCGCCTCTACAATGTTGTGCGAAACGCAAATCAATTGCTGTCAGTTCATTCGAAGCATAGGTGACGCTGTCCACAACAAACCATCCCGTGAGGGTATTGCAACGGCGCCCTTCACCGGACCAAGACAATCCTCCTTTCGCCGGATTATGAAATGGAAAACGCTGCAAATCGCCATAAAAGCCTGACTGAAGATTCTCAAGACTGGTCATTGTTTGAAATTCACCAGCCCAGCGCTCATTACCGTTAATGGATACATTGAGAAGCTCGTTGGAGGCAGATACAGAAAGATGGGAGTCAATTGGGGTGTAGAGATAGGTGTTGCCTCCACCAATATAATCTCCTGTCTCACTTTCTAAATAAATATAATTTCCACTAGCGGGCAGCAGATTTGAATCGGCATCCCACAGATCGCCCGGAATAGGATTGACGGGTCCAGGGGGTGAAGCTGCATCATCTGCCCTCCAATGAATTTTTCCATGTAACGCAGCTGCTCTACCCTCGCAATGTTGTGCGAATCGCAGATCAATTGCAGTTAGCACACCCGCGTCATAGGTGATGCTGTCTATCACAAACCATCCAGTGAGAGTATTGCAACCACGCCCTTCACCAGACCATGACAATCCCCCTTCTTCCGGGTCATGAAATGGATAACGCTGTAAATCGCCGTAAAACCCTGGCATAAATTTATTCAAGCCATTCATCGCCTGAAAGTAGCCTCCCCATATTTCATCACCGTTAACGGAGACCTCAAGTGTTAGACCTGATGTGGAAACAGAAAGAATGGAGTCAATCGGGGTATAGAGATGGCTATTTCCCCAAGCAACAAAATCTTCAGGGTCACTTTCGAGATAAACATAATTCCCGCTTGCAGGTAATTGACTTGAATCGGCGTCCCACAAATCGCTCGGAATAGGGTTAACCAAGCTCGAACTGGAAGATGAACTCTGTTCAATAGATGACGAAGTCTCTGACGAAGCTACACTCGATCGATAAGATGATGAACTCGAACTCTGAACAGGCCAGTCTGGAATAGCTATTAGATTACCGTCCTTTACCAAATTCAGAAGTTGCTGGTGCGACCCCAGCGTGGCAACTACGACCTCCTGAATATCATCGAGTAACTTGTCCCAAGAATCGCCAATATCAAATGGTGTAGTAAAGGGCTCGAACGGAAGGCTGGGTAAATTGAAGCCGGCTTCTATCAGTCGTAAAAGTACTTCATCTTGAGATTGCAGTAGTTTGGACTGAATCGTTACCCAATTATCACTCAGAAACCAATCTGCAGGCAGAAGATTACTGGCATTCGCCACAATCAAATCCGTCAGTGGTGTAATATTGACGATGCTAAACTCGCTGATGGAACTATGCAGAGCGCCTTGTTCCTGCACGTAGATATCCAGCTCCGGATCGTAGACCTGCATGTCATAGGTTACCTGCAGCGCGCAGGGAAGAGCGTCAACCTCAATATAGCCGGTAAAGCTCCCGTCATCTTGAGTCATTACTGCTTCATCACCCTCAAAACCTCTGCCATTGGAGCAGCGTGCAACAACAGTCCCACCGATAATTGGGGCACCGATGGCGGCTGTACCCGTAATCATCTGTGTTGGTAGTGGATCACTAGAGACGGCGCTACTCGATTGGACACTCGAACTGGAGGTTACACTACTGCTATCAGATTGACTGCTTAAGGCACTGGAACTACTGGATTGGCCCACCGCACTGGAGGTCGTCGGACTGGAGCTACCGCCTCCTGAAGAACCTCCGCCGCAGGCAGATAGCCCAAACATCACAATGATACCGATGAAGAGTAAGTGACGAGCGTTCATTGGCATGTCCTTATTGCTATGATTCTATTCCGCAGTTGGTAATTTTCTGGTTATCCCCGCCTTGGGAAAGGGAATGCTCCGCCCAGCGGTATGCGGTTAGTAAGTGGGGTAATGTATGTACAGTACGACATTCTATCGTTTTGATCAACTGGTGGGGAGGGGGGCGCCAAGAGGCAAATTGCACACCGCCTGACCATCTCCAAACCTTCACCAAGCACCGTAACAACAGGTGCAGTTCGTTTGAGGCAAGGCATTAATAAGGGCTAAAGCCACTGCATTGCCAGATAGACCAATACCAATGACGCCAGAATAAAGAGTGAACCCAGTAACTGCGGGTGGCGGGTTTGCCATTGTATCTTTAACAATTCACGCATACTCAATCTGCTCGAATTTTTCAGGCGCGGTAAGACATACTTCTTCAATGTACCCCGATCAAACATTTTCGCCTGGGGGTTACCAATAAAAATCAGTATGCCATCGGCCTCCAAAAAGGTGTTGGTGTAACGCACTTCATGGAATGGCGCCACGGTTTTGCGATTCTCGGATTGTTGCAGCACCATCGACTGGCCGATAAGCCCCAATCGTTGTTCGGCGGCGGCGTGCACGATCCAGACCGTCCCACCCATAACAGCCGCCATCAAGAAGGCGGTCAAAGCCATTAAAACCCAGATTTCATAGCCAATGTCTTCCACGCCCATAAACAACAGGCCAATAGCCACTGCAAATGTCAGTGCTGCCAATGCACATAAAAGCAGGAGCCAGCGCAGCCATTTGTGTGCGCGGTTCTCCACCCAGAATATCTTGCCATCACCGACGTCCAATACTGGCCGTTGAATATCACCGGCCATACTCTTAAACGTCGCATTCTGAAAAAACTCCACCGTCTCCCGGCGTTCCAGCCACCAGGCAGCTCCCAGCCCTCCTAGTATACTGATGACCATTGCTGCCAAGCCCAGCCGGCTCAAGCGTTGGTATTGATGGTGAGCTTGTACTGCCTGGCGCTGCGCCCGGTCGAGGTTGGGGGCGTTCAGCGCCAATGATTGGGGCCGGCCGTCAAGGCTGAAGGCCTGCAGTTGCGGCGGGGAAAAGTTGGCCACCAGCAACTGATCGCGCCACAGCGTCACAGCAAAAGGGTCATCAAGTGAATCCTGGTTGATTTCATTGAGCTTTTCACCCTGGCGGCTGGTCAGTATCAAGCGGCCATTGGACAAACCGTTATCACCCACATTGACCCAAAAACCATCCCCCGCCAGGGTAAACTGGTGGGGCCAGCGGAACTCACCGCCGAGGTGGACGGTAATTTCCTCCAACACCTGTGCAAACTGGCTACTGTTGGTATTGAGCCGGGCAAGGCGGTGGTTATTGGTATCAGCGACCCAGAGTTCACCGTCATTCAACGCCAGCTGATTGGGAAAGGCGAACTCAGTGTCGTCTGTCTCTGCCAGCACTTCGCCCATTGCCGAGAGCTTGTAAAGCTTGAAGGCCCGGGTATCGGCCAGATAGACAAGATCCTCTATACGATCTATAACAAGCCGAAAGGCGCCGTATAACGATGGCAGATCGAGGCAAAAGCGCTCGCAGTTGCCAGCATCCAAATCGCAGCGGTAAAACCCGTCTTCGCCCCGGGGGCGCTGGGTCTCGGTTTTTTGTAGCCGGAAAAAGCGGGCCAGATTTTCAATAACACCGGGTTCAACTTTGCGGTTGTAGACCAGTAAATCGCCATCGCGGAAAAAGTCGTAATCGCCGTGAACAGCAATCCCCAATTCGGCTAAATCTACCGTCCGGCGCTCACCGGCAGCATCTATCCATACCAGCTTATCGCCAAACTGTACGATCAGTTGATCATCCTGCTGTCGAAAAAATCCGTATTGATCAACCTCGAGCTTTTGTTGATAGCCGTACAGGTACACAAACAGACTAACGGCTACCATGACAACGATAACAACGGCTGCAGCGAGAGATTTGCCTTTCATACCCACTCTCATAGTTTTTAGCAATGCTCTATCACATGGCTAAATTTATTATTCGACTTTAATACCAATGCGAGCAAGAGGAGTACATCACAAGAAATGGCCTCGTTGTCTCTCCGCAGGCACCACTAGTCCAGAAGCCTTTGGGGAGCGTCCATACCCTCGTGTAGAACACGAACAACAAGCACCTCTGACTCCAACACCTGATAGAAAACGGCGTGATGCTCTACCTGTAATCTGCGATATCCGGTAAGCACATGCGCATAATCAGCGCCAAGCAACGGATAAGCAATAAGCTGTTTCATGCCCGCCTCAAGCTGATCCAGGTACCGATCAGCTTGATCTGTTCCCCACTCTTCGCAGGTATACAGCCAAATATCGGTCAGATCAGATTCCGCCTTAGGCGTGATGCCCAGCTCGAACACTATTTAGTCGCCTTCCTCAATTTACGACCAGCGGCTTTGATAGAGGACATATCCAGCGGTTTAGGTTTCCCGCTTGACTCACCATCAATCAATGCCTGCCGTAGGGCGGCAAGACGTTCCTTGGCCTGCTGATCTCTTCGAATAAGGTCGCGTATATACTCACTGTCATTGCCAAAGTGACCGCTTTCAATTTGTGCTTTCACCCAGTCATCCTGTTGCTCAGTCAGCGTAATGGTTTTCCTGTGCATACTCATATTATCGGCCTCTATGAATCAGCATAGTATGATATTATCATACTCATTTCTGAGATGGAATCAGCACTCTACCTCTTCGCACCGTTATAGTTAGAACAGCCATTTGCCTGTTCCAAGTTGCTAATCAATCGCACCACTTCCGCCAACCCCTTTGCATGATAGGCATTTATGCCCACTTCTTTAGCCGCCTGTACATTAATCTCGTTATCATCAATAAAGACTGTGTTTTCAGGCGCCACGTTGAGTTCGCGGAGCGCATGACGATAAATCGCAACGTCAGGTTTTGCCATGCCCACGGCATGGGAAGCGATGATTTTCTCAAATAGCTCGTTGGCGCCAAATTCATGGGTGAGTCTTGGCCAGTGTATTTCGTTGGTATTTGACAGGGCCGCTACCCGGTATTGGGCTGAAAGCGCTTTTATAAAGTCAGTCGCTCCGGAATAGAATCCTTTTGGCCATTTTCGAAAGTGGTCAATAATATCTTCCACTGATTGGGCAATGCCATGTT